>NZ_JBHVRX010000007.1:72636-302309 GCF_042885515.1 Streptomyces sp. NPDC058052
ATGGGGGTGAGGCGGATGCCCGCCTTGCGGGCGCGGGCGACGAGCTGGATGGCGGTGATGGAGTCGCCGCCGAGGGTGAAGAAGTCGTCCCCGTCCTCGGCCTTCTCCAGGTTGAGCACCTGCCCGAACAGCTCCAGCAGGGTCGCCATGACCTCGCCGTCGCCGCCCGTTCCCTGCTCGGCCTTCCCGTCCTTCCCGGCCTTCTCGCCCTGCGCCTCGTTCGCGCGCGGCGCCTCGGCCCCCCGGCCGCTCCGGTCCTCCTCGGACCCCTTCCGGTCCGTCCGCTCCGTGCCCGGCGCGGCGGCGCCGTTCTGCTGGAGGAAGGCGGCGAGGGCGGAGGCGGTGCGGTGGGTGAAGATGTGCTTGGGGGTGAGGCGGATGCCCGCCTTGCGGGCGCGGGCGACGAGCTGGATGGCGGTGATGGAGTCGCCGCCGAGGGTGAAGAAGTCGTCCCCGTCCCCGGTCTTCTCCAGGTTGAGCACCTGCCCGAACAGCCGGGAGAGGGTCTCCGCCACCGACGGCGCCGGCTCGGCCTCGGGCGGCACGCCCGCGCCGGCCGTCCGCTCCCGCGCCCCGTCCGTCCCGGCGTCCTTCCGCGCCCCGTCCGCGCCGCCGGTCCGCTGCCGCGGCACCTCCTCGACGGGGGTCTGCGCGCGCGGAGCCTCCGCGGCCGGCGTCTCCGGGCGCGGCGCCTCCGGAGCCGCAGCGGTCCCGGTGGCCGTCCCCAGCAGCGCGTCGTGGAAGGCGTCCACGGACGCCCCGCGCGGCTCGTCCGCCGCGAGCGGGGCGCCGCCGGGACCGCGGACCGGCTCCTGCTCGTGCTCGGGACCGGGCGCGGGCAGCGCGCCCCGGTCCACCTTGCCGTTGCGGGTCACGGGCAGCTCGGCCAGCGGGACGAAGGCCGCCGGCACCATGTAGGCGGGGAGCCGCCGCGCGGTCCGCGCCGCGAGCCCGGGGAGCTCCGCGTCCCGGCCCGCGGCCGGCACCACGTACGCCACCAGCCGGGCCCGGCCCAGCCGGTCGGGGCGCACCGCGACCGCCGCCCGGGCGACCGCCGGGTCGGCGCCGAGGGCGCTCTCCACCTCGCCCAGCTCGATCCGGTAGCCGCGGATCTTCACCTGGTCGTCCACCCGGCCGCCGTAGACCAGCACCCCGTCGGGCCGCCACCAGGCGACGTCCCCGGTGCGGTACATGCGGGCGCCCGGCGCGCCGAACGGGTCGGCGACGAAGCGGGTCGAGGACAGCCCCGGCCGGTTGAGGTAGCCGCGGGCGAGCACGTCGCCGCCGATGTAGATCTCGCCGGGCACACCGGCCGGCACGGGACGCAGGAAGTTGTCGAGGACGTGGATCCGGGCGTCCGGCACGGGCCCGCCGATCGGCACCGCGCCCGTGGGCAGCGGGTCGCCCGGTGCGAGGCGGTACTCCATGCAGCCCACGGTCGCCTCGGTCGGACCGTACTCGTTGACCACCGTGACGCCGGGGTGCAGCTCCCGCCAGGAGGCCAGCGCCTCGCCCGTCAGCTGCTCGCCGCCCAGCACCAGCTCGCCGGTCGGGGAGAAGTACTCCTCGGAGGCGTCCAGGATCGGGAGGTGGCTCGGGGTGGCCTTCACGAACGCGGGCGGCGTCCGCCCCGCGTCGGCGGCCGGGTCCGCCTGGTGGTCGTCCTCCAGGTCGATGACGCGCACCAGACCGCCCGCGGTGAGCGGGCCGAAGATGCCGGTGACGGTCAGGTCGAAGGACGGCGGCGAGTGCACCAGCGCCTCCGTCGCGAGGCCGGGGTAGGCCGCGCGGGCGAACGCCAGATAGCTCTGCACCGTCCGGTGCTCCACCGCCACGCCCTTGGGCAGGCCGGTGGAACCCGAGGTGTAGATGACGTACACGAGGTCCTCGGGCCGCGTCGGGCGGCCGCGCTCGGCCTCCGTCGGCGCGGTGTCCGGCATCAGCAGCAGCTCGGCCTGGACCGCCGGATCGCCCAGCGGGAGCGGCGCCGGATGCCCGGCCAGCGCCGGGTGGGAGGTGTCGGCGCACAGCACGATGCGGGGCTCGACGTCCTCCAGGACGAAGGTGATCCGCTCCGCGGGGTGGGACAGGTCGACCGGCACGTAGTAGGCGCCCGTCTTCACCACCGCGAGCAGGGAGACGATCAGTTCGGTGCCGCGCGGCAGGGCCACGGCGACCGGGTCGCCGGGCCGCACGCCGCGGTGCAGCAGCAGCCGGGCCAGCCGGTTGGCCGCCGCGTCCAGCTCCCCGTAGCCGAGGGAGTGGCGCACGTCGGCCACGGCCGGGGCGTCCGGGCGGAGCAGGACCTGCTCCTCGAACCGGCCCAGGATCGTCGCCGACGCGTCCAGGGCCGCGCGGTCCGCCTCCGGCCGGCGGCCCCAGACCTCCAGGACCCGGTGCCGCTCCTCGCCGGTCAGCAGCGGGACCTGCGCCACCGGGGTGGCGGGCGCGTGCGTGAAGGTGTCGAGCAGCAGCCGCAGCCGGGAGGCGACCAGCTCCACGCGCGCGGTGTCGAACACGTCCTCGCGGTGGTTGAGTTCGAGCCGCAGCCGGGCGCCGGGGACCGCGACCACGCTCAGCGGGTAGTGGGTCGAGCCGCTGATCTGCTGCTCGCCCGCGTCCCCGTCCTGCGTCGCGTCCTCGGCGAGCGGGCTCAGCCGCAGACCGGGGGCGATCTCCTCCAGCGCCGACCAGTCGGAGGGCGCGTTGCCGAAGCCGGTGGAGGTGTCGTACAGGGCGCCCAGGCCGGCCAGCCGCTGCACCTCGTCGAGGCCCAGGTGCTGGTGCGGGCCGAGCGCCAGCTGCTCGCCCTGCACCCGGGAGAAGAGCTGGGCGAGCGACTCGCCGGGCGCGATCCGGACGCGCACCGGGACGGCGTTCATCACCAGTCCCACCATGGCGTCGGCGCCCGGCAGTTCGGCCGGACGGCCGTGCACGGTCTGGCCGAAGACCACGTCGTCGCGGCCGGTCAGCAGGGAGAGCAGCAGCGCCCAGGCGCCCTGCACCACGGTGTTGAGCGTCAGGCCGTGGGCCCGCGCCGTCGCCGTGAGCGCCTCGGTCGCCTCCTCGGACAGCGTCAGCGGAACCATCGCCGGCATCGAGCCGATGCCCGCGGGGGCCGCGCCGGGCGCCACCAGGGTCGGCTCCTCCAGGCCGTGCAGGGCCTCCTGCCACGCCTTGCGGGCCGTGTCGCCGTCCTGCCGGCCGAGCCAGCGCAGGTAGTCGGGGAACGGGGTGGCCGGCGCGAGGGAGGCGCCCGAGGGATCGGCGTACAGCGTGCACAGGTCGCGGATGACCAGCGGGAGCGACCAGCCGTCCAGCAGGATGTGGTGGTACGTCAGGGCGAGGATGTGACGCTGTCCGGTGAGCCGGATCAGGGTGAAGCGCATCAGCGGAGGCGCCGCCATGTCGAAGCGGCGCAGCCGGTCCTCCTCGAAGAACGCCAGCAGCGCCGCCTGGCGCGCCGGACCGGTGCGGTCCGACAGGTCGAGCTCGGCCCACGGCGTCGTCACCGTGCGCCGCACCAGCTGCACCGGCTGCCCGTTGGCCCGCACGCGGAAGCCGGTCCGGAGCACGGGGTGCCGGGCCAGGACGCCCGCGCAGGCGGCGCGCAGCCGCTCCGGCGACACGTCCCCGTGCAGCTCGAAGGCGGCCTGGATGGTGTAGACGTCCACCGCTTCGGTGTCGTACAGCGCGTGGAAGAGCATGCCCTGCTGGAGCGGGGTCAGGGGCAGTGCTGACTCGATCGGCGACTGGGTCTCTTCGTTCACTGGAGGTCCTCCCCGGACGCGGGCGGGGCTCGGCTGCGCGAACGCGCAGGGGCGGGTGGCAGGGGGTCGGCGGGCGGGGGAGGGGGGAAGGCCGCCGCCTCGGCACCGGCGATGCTTTCGTACGGCCGGGGGCACGGGCCAGGCACACGACCGGCAACTTCCGGTCGCACGCGGCCGGTTCGCGGACCGGGGGGGGCAGGGGGGGCGGACCGGATGCCGGGCCGGCCGCGGACCGGGTCGGTCCGGGGCCGTGGACCGGCCGGTGACTGGGGCCGGACGGTGGCCGTCCGGGCCCGTCCGGGGCCGGCCAGGAGGCGGTCGGAGGCCGGACCGGCGCCGGGAAGGGCGCCGGAGCGGGGGCGGGCCGGGACCGGCTCTCCACGGCCCCGGCCGCCCGGCCGGCGGCTAGCCGCGCGTGATCAGGTCCGTCATCGAGACCAGCACCCGCCGCTCCCCGGTGAACGCCTCGCGCCCGTGCGACCAGCGCATGTTGTCGATCACCATCAGGTCGTGGAGCTCCCAGTCGAAGCGCTGCACCCGACGGTCGAACGCCCCCCTGACCGCCTCCACGAGGGCGTCCGGGATCGGCGAACCGTCACCGAACAGCACGTCGTTCGGCAGCCCGTCCTCGCCCAGCACCGCCAGCAGGTCCTCCCGCAGGCCGCCCGGCAGCGACGACTGGTGGAAGAGCACCAGGTGGTTGAACCACAGCCGGCGGCCGGTGCGCGGGTGCACCGCGAGCGCGGGCGCCCGGCGCACGGTCCGCAGGCAGTCGTCCTCCAGCCACTCCCGCTCCATGCCGGCCGCCGCGCAGAAGCGGTCGACCTCGGCCCGGTCCTCGGTCTGGAAGGCGTCCCGCCAGTCCAGGCCGGCACCGCTGCCGTAGTTCCGCACGTACCGCAGACCGCGCCGCTCCAGCTCCTCGACCACCTCGGCCGGGATGTCCTCCAGCACGCGCGTGACGTCCGTGATCGGCGTCGCGCCGCCGGTCAGCGCCGGGACGGCGCTGAAGAACGCCAGCCGGCCGGGCCACGCCCCCGCGTACGAGGACTCGCAGTGCTGCGGGATGACCTCGCGGGCCGGGTACTCCGTCGACGTGAACACGCCGTCCCCGACCTCGCTGCGCGGGGTGGAGCGCTCCGTGTACGCCAGCGGGTCGAAGCCGAGCCGCTTCAGCGCCCGCCCGAACTCGTCCGCCCCGTCGGCGACGGCCCCGCGGACGAGGACCGCGCCCGCGTCGGAGACGGCGGCGCCGATCTCCTCGGCGTGGTCCCGGGTGAAGGACTCCAGGCCCGCGCCGGCGGCCTCGAACACACTGATGCCGGTCAGATCGTTCAACTCTTACAACTCCCTGGGAATGGGCGGCGGAGCCGGTGCCGTCGTGGCGAGGCCGGCCGGGGCGCCGGGGCCGGCGCCGGTGCCGTCAGAGCAGCGTCGCGGCCAGGGCGGCGGTCATCGCCGCCGCGCCGGTGAACAGGTAGTCGTGTCCGCCGGGCAGCAGCCGCGAGGTGAACCCGCCCGCGGCGCAGTCCCGCCAGAGCTCCAGCTGCTCCCCGCTCACCAGCGGGTCCTCGGCCCCGCCGAACACGTGCAGCGGGCAGTCGACCGGCACGGCGGCGGCCGGCCGGTACTCCTCGACCAGTGCCAGGTCGCGGCGGACGGTGCGCAGCGCGTACGTCAGGTAGGCGGGGTAGCGGGACAGCTCCGGCGGGAAGCCGCCGAAGCCCTCCAGCCACGCCAGCAGCTCGGCGTCGTCCAGGTGCGAGACGCGCCGGCGGACCGCGGCGTGCGGCGCCCGCGACGCGGACACCACCAGCGCGGACGGCGGGCGCAGACCGCGCTCCGCCACCCGGACCGCGATCCGGTGGCCGAGGAGCGCGCCGAAGCTGTGGCCGAACAGCGCGTACGGCATGTCCAGCTCGTCCCGCACCCCGTCGATCACGGTGTCGGCGAGCTCTTCGAGGGTCCCGGGCAGCGTCTCGCCGCTGCCCACGCCCCGGCCCGGCAGTTCCACGGTCGCCAGCTCGAAGCCGGGGAGCCCCATGGCCAGCCGCCACGGCGCGAACGACCCGGTGCTCCCGCCGGCCTGGGGCAGGCAGAGCAGCCGCAGCCGGTCCTCCGGCCCGCCGACCCGGCCGACGACCCACGGCCGGCCCGGCGCGCCGGCGGCGTCCCCGTGCGGCGGCGCGTCCGGGACCCCGGGCCCCGGGCCGCCCGCCGGGGCGGGCTCCGTGGCGAGTTCCGCGGCGTACGTACCCATCCGCTCCCCCGATTCCCTCTCGTACCCTCCGGCCGGCGCCCGCTGGGGCGGCGGCCCGTTGCGGACATCGTGGGCAGCCGGCGGGCGCGGGACCAGGCACAGGCACCGGCAACCGGGCTGCCGCCTAGTTGCCTCGCCGGTTCCTGGAGGGGGAGGAGACCGCGTCGCACACTCCTGGCATGACCACTGTTCCCGATGAGGCGTCCGACGCGACGTTCTTCACCCTGGACTCCGTCGCCGCAGAACTCATGGAAGTCGACGCGGTGTTCAAGGCGTGCATGAACTGGAACTACGGATCCCGAGACAGCCGTGTGTGGAGCCTCTACGAGAAGAACAAGGTCTCGCAGTGGAACGCCGCCACCGACATCGACTGGAACCACGACATCCAGTTCGGTGCCCCGCTGACCGAGGAGAACGGCGCCAAGCTCGCCTCCTTCGTCGTCGGCGAGGACAGCCCCGTGCCGCACCACATGCTGACCGACTTCCGCTGGGAGTACCAGGCGTGGATGTGCAGCCAGTTCCTCCACGGCGAGCAGGGCGCGCTCGTCACCACCGCGCGCCTCGTGGAGACCGTCCCCGACCTGGACGCCAAGACCTACGCCGCCTCCCAGGTGGCCGACGAGGCCCGGCACGTCGAGGCATTCGCCAAGTACGTCGACGAGAAGCTCGGCGTCGTCTACCCGATCAACCCCGGCCTGAAGACCCTGCTCCAGGACCTTCTGTCGGAGTCCCGCTGGGACATCGTCTACCTCGGCATGCAGGTCGTCGTGGAGGGCCTGGCGATCACCGCGCTGCGGCTCGCCAGCAGCAGCTTCGGCGACCCGATCATCCGGCAGATCACGCGGATGGTCGCGCAGGACGAGGCCCGTCACATCGCCTTCGGCGTCTCCGCCCTCAACGGCATGTACGCGGACGCCACCTCGGCCGAGCTGAAGGACCGCGAGGACTTCCTGCTGGAGGGCATCCGGCTGATGTCCCGCCGGTTCATGCTCCGCGAGATCTGGGAGCGCATGGACCTCGACGTCGAGCACGGCCTGCGCTTCGCCCGCCACAACCCGATGATGGCGGCGTACCGCCAGATGCTCTTCCAGCAGATCATCCACATCCTGCGCCAGCTGGGCATGCTCTCGGACAAGGTCAAGGACCTGCTGCTCGCGGAGAACCTGGTCCGCTCGGCGGAGATGCAGCTGCGCTGACCGGCGCTCCTGACACCACGGGCGCCGTGTGACCCCCCACCGGGGGCCGCGCGGCACTCACGACACCACGGGCGCCGCGTGACCCCCTACCGGGGGCCGCGCGGCGCCCCTTTCCCGTGCGCGCGGCCCGGCGGCCGGCGGCGGGGCCGGTGCCCGCCGGCCGGGCCGCACGCCCGCCCGCCGGTCGGCACGCCCGCGGACGAAGCGACCCGGCCCGGACCCTCCCCCTCGGGGGACGGTCCGGGCCGGGAACGTGCCGAGGGGGCCGGCGCGGATCGCGCGCCGGCCCCCGGCGGGGCGGTGCCGGATCGTGTCCGGGCTACCGCCCCGCGGTCAGCGGTGACGCGGACTCCTCGTACTGCCCCGCGCACAGGGCCTTCCACATCACACGGCGGCGGGGCTTGCCGCTGGACGTGACCTCGATGCCGCCCCGCCCCACCTCGACCCCCAGCAGCCGGGCGTCGCCCAGCCACTCGGAGAGCACCGCGTGGGCCTCCTCGCGCCACCCCGGCCGCACGTTGCCGAAGACGACGACACCGGTCGGCACGCCGTCGCGCACCCCGAGGAGGACCGCGACCTGCCGATCGGGGATGCCCCGCTGGTGCAGCAGCGTCTCCAGGCTCTCGGCGAAGACCATCTTGCCGCTCACCTTGAGCCCGTCGCCGAGCCGGCCGATCACGTACAGCTGCCCGTCGCGCACGAAGCCCGCGTCGCCGGTGTGGAGCCCGGCCTCGCCGAGCGCCGTGCCGGAGGCCGAGGTCGTGTCGCCGACATAACCGCTCGCGATCGACACACCGGTGACGACGACCTCGCCGACCTGGCCGTCGGGCAGCTCCCGGCCGTCCTCGTCCTGGATCGTGACGGTGCGGTTCTCCAGCGGCGTGCCGCAGCCGACGACGGCCGTGCCGGCCAGCGCCGAGGCGTCGCCCTCGTCCGGCGCCGCGATCGTCCAGCCCGCGCCGGGCGCGAGACCGGTCACCGCGAGCGTCGCCTCCGCGCCGCCGTACGCGGGCAGCAGGGCGCCGCGGTCCAGGCCGTGCGGGCCCAGCAGGGCGTGGAAGTCCTCCAGCACCTGGGGGTCGACGCGCTCGGCGCCGATGATGATGGCCCGCATCGCGTCGAAGCGCATCCCCTCCAGGCGCTCCGGCCGGACCCGCCGCAGGATGTACGCCAGACCGAAGTTGGGCATGCCCGTGATGGCGGTCCGGTTGTCGCTCATGCACTTCAGGTAGCGCTGCGGCGAGCGGATGAAGTCGTCCGGCTGCATCATCCAGCCGCTGGCGCCGGTGACGACCACGTTCAGCAGATAGCCGACCAGGCCCATGTCGTGGTGGACGGGCAGCCAGCAGATGCCGGGCTGGTCCTGCGTCCAGCCGAACCGGCGGCGCATCCCTGTGAGGTTGGCGCGCAGCGCCTCCGCGGAGATCAGCACACCGCGCGAGTAGCCGCTCGACCCGGACGTGAACTGCATCAGCGCCGTCTCGGGCAGCGGCAGCGGGGCCTCCAGCGGCTCGACGCCGTCGACCAGGTCGCCGAAGACGACCGGCTCGGGCAGCGACAGGCCGGCGGAGAGCTTGCGGATCCGCTCCTCCGACTCGTCGTCGCAGATGATCAGCTTGGGATCCGCCGTCTCGAACAGACGGGCCACGTGCGTCTCGTACTCGTCCGCCCGCTGGAACGCGAACGGCGGCGCGATGGAGCACGGCGTCGCGCCGGCCGCGAGGGCGCCGAAGAAACCGGCCACGAACCCGGGGCTGGAGCGCAGCACCAGCGCCACCACGTCACCGCGCCCGACGCCGTTCGCCCGCAGCGCCGCCGCGGTGCTCAGCACCAGGTCGGCGAGCTCGCGGTACGACCGGAAGTCCCAGCCGTCGTCCTTCTCCGCGTAGTACAGGCCGTGCTCGGTGGACGCGTCGTCCAGCCAGTCGAGCAGACCTCGGTCCGGGATCGCCAACGTCCTCGTCCTCTCCGGGATTCCAGGGCAGGCCCGGCGCACCCGAGTGGGGGACTCGGGTACACCGGACCGTCGGCATCCTCGCCCCGCGGGTCCCCCGTCACCAGGCAAGCGGCCGGTAACTCGGCGGGCGCCGGGCGGCAGCTGACCGGGCACCCCGATTGCCGGTCGGTTGCCTGGTGACGGCCCTCGGAGGCGGGGCAGCATCGTCGCGCACCGTCCGTCCCCAGGCCCCTGTCACGGCGCGCCCCGCACGGCGCGGACGGCGGGCCGCCCCGGGGCGGTCCACCAGGACGACGCACCGAGAGCGGCTGACGAGAGAGCGGTTGACGATCCGAATGACTTCACGTGACGCGGAGACCTCCGTCCGTCCTGAGGCCGGCGGCCTGCTGCCGCTCACGGCCGCCCAGCGGGGCGTCTTCTACGCCCAGCGGCTCGCCCCCGCCGACCCGGCCTTCAACACCGTCGTGGTGATGGAGGTAAGGGGACCGGTGGACGGTCCGCTGCTGGCGCGGGCGGTCCGGGTGGCCGAGGGCGAGAGCGGGAGCTTCGACGTCGCGTTCGAGGAGCCGGCCGACGGACCCGGGCAGCGCCCCGTCGCCCCGGGCTGCTCGACCTGGCGGGAGCTGGACCTCACCGGCGAGGCGGACCCCTTCGCGGTGGCCCACGCGCTCATGGACGAGGACCGGCGCACCGCCAACGACCTGTTCACCGGGGTGCTGTCGGCGCACGTGCTGATGCGCGTGGGCGACGACCACTACCTCTGGTACCAGCGCAGCCACCACATCCTCTCCGACGGCTACGGCTCCGTGCTGCACTCGCGCCGCATCGAGGAGGTCTACGAGGCGCTGGTGGCCGGCGAGGAGCCGGCCGGCCGGCCGCTGGGCCCGCTCACCGACATCCTCGCGGACGAGGCGGAGTACCGCGCCTCGGAGCAGTACACGGCCGACAAGGAGTACTGGAACCGGGCCTTCGAGAACCGGCCCGAGACGGTCAGCCCGGCCCCCGGCGTGCCCACCGGCGCCTCCGGGATCGCCCTCGGCGTCGACACCGAGCTGGGCGAGGACGACTACCGCGCGCTGCACGGCGCCGGACGCGAGGCCCGCGCCCCGTGGAGCGTCGCCCTGCTCGCCGCGGTCGCCGCCTACCTGCACGGCATGACCGGCGCGCGCGACCTGACCCTCGGCGTCCCGGCCACCGCACGGCTCGGCCCGCGCTCCCAGAACGTGCCCGGCATGCTCTCCAACACGCTGCCGCTGCGCCTCACCGTCGACCCGGCGGCGGGCCGCACCGAGCTGGTCCGGCACGTCGGGAAGCGCCTCGGCGAGCTCCTCACCCACCAGCGCCACCCCTACGACGAGCTCCGCCGCGACCTGCGCCTGCTCGGCTCCAACGAGCAGCTGTTCGGCGTGCTGGTCAACATCATGCCCGCCGGCTCCGAGAGCAACTTCGCGGGCCGCGAGGCCACCCTGACCGCGCTGTCCGGCGGACCGGTCATCGACCTCAACCTCACCTGCCACCCGGAGCCGGACGGCAAGGGCGTGCGGATCGCGTTCGAGGCCAACCCCGACCGCTACACGCAGGACGAACTCGTCGCCCACCAGGCGCGCTTCACCGCTTACCTGGACCGCTTCCTCGCGGCCCCCGGCGACCTGCCGCTGGCCCGCGTCGACGTCGCCACGGACGCCGAGCGCGCCGACCACCTCGCCGCCGGCCTGCCCACCGCGCCCGCGGAGCCCGTCCGCACCTTCCCGGAGCTGTTCGCGGAGCAGGTCCGCACGACCCCGCACCGCCCCGCCGTGGTCTGGAGCGGCGGCGAGCTCGACTACACGGAGCTCGCCGCCCGCGCCGGCCGGCTGGCCCGCGAGATCGCCGCCCGCGGCGCCGGCACGGAGCGGGTCGTGGCCGTCGCCCTGCCGCGCGGCGCCGCCGCCGCCGTCGCCACCGTCGGCGTGCTGACCTCCGGCGCCGTCCACCTGCCGATCGACCTCACGTACCAGCGGTCCCGGGTCGCCGCCATGCTCGACGACACGGCGCCCGTGCTGCTGGTGACCTCGCGCGCCACCGACGACCCGGCCATGGCGCCGGGCGTGCCCCGGCTCTACCTGGACGCCGACGGCACCCTCGACTCCGCCGACGGGACCGCCGCCGACGGGACCGCGGCCCCGGTGCCCGCCGCCGGCCTGCGCCCGGAGCACGCCGCGTACATCATCTACACCTCCGGCTCCACCGGCAGGCCCAAGGGCGTCGTCGTGACGCACACCGGGCTCGCCGGGGTGCTCGCCCACCAGCGGGCAACGCTGGAGCTCACCCCGGACCGGCGCGTCCTCCAGTTCGCCTCGCCCGGGTTCGACGCCTCCGTGTGGGAGCTGTGCTGTGCGCTGCTGACCGGCTCGGCCCTCGTCGTCGCCCCCGTCGAGCGCCTCACCCCCGGACCGGAGCTGGCCGCGCTCATCCGCGAACTCTCCGTCGACTGCCTGCTGATGGCGCCCTCCGCGCTGGCCGCGATGCCGGCGGACGGACTGCCCGAGGGCGTGACCCTCGTCGTCGGCGCCGAGGCGTGCTCGCCCGAGCTGGTGGACCGCTGGTCGCGCGGCCGGCGCATGGTGAACGCGTACGGCCCCACCGAGTCCACGGTCATCGTCACCCAGACCACCCCGCTCTCCGGCCGGATCGTGCCCCCCATGGGAGGCACCGCGCCCGGCAGCCGGCTCCGCCTCCTGGACGACGCCCTGCGCCCGGTGCCGCCCGGCGTCGCCGGCGAGATCCACCTGGCCGGCGACGGCCTCGCCCGCGGCTACCTGGGCCGGCCCGGCCTCACCGCCGAGCGGTTCCTCGCCGACCCGTACGGCCCGCCCGGCAGCCGCATGTACCGCACCGGCGACCTGGCCTGCTGGACCGCGGACGGCGAACTGGTCTACCTCGGCCGCTCCGACCGCCAGGTCAAGGTGCGCGGCTTCCGCATCGAGCCGGGCGAGATCGAGAGCGTCCTCGCCGGCGCGCCCGGCGTCGCCCGGGTCAGCGTCGTCGTACGCGAGGACCGCCCCGGCGTCCGGCAGCTGGTCGCCTACGTGGTCCCGGCCGAGGGCTCCGCCGCCCCCGACGCCGCGGCCCTGCGGCAGCGGGTCCGCGACGCCCTGCCGCCGTACATGGTCCCGGCCGCCGTCGTCTCCCTGCCCGACCTGCCGCTCACCGCGAGCGGCAAGCTCGACCAGCGGGCACTGCCCGCCCCCGAGTACATCGGCACCGCCTCCGAGCGGGCCCCGCGCGACGAGCGCGAGGCCGTGCTGTGCGGGCTCTTCGCCGATCTGCTCGGCGCCACGGACGTCGGCGTCGACGACAGCTTCTTCGAGCTCGGCGGCGACTCCATCGTCGCCGTCCGGCTCGCCTCCCGCGCCGCCCGCGCCGGCATCCCGCTCACCCCGCAGGCCGTCTTCGCGCACAAGACCGTCGCCGCCCTCGCCGCCCACGCGGGCGAGGAACTGGAGCGCGGCGCCGGGCGGACCGTCCGCGCCGTCGACCCCGACGCCGAACTGGTCGCGCTGCCCGCGGAGGAGCGCGCCCGCCTGGCCGCGGCCTGGCGGCACCTCGACGCCGACGGCGAGAGCGGCCTGGCGGACGTGCTGCCGCTCACCCCGCTCCAGGAGGGCATGCTCTTCCACGCCGAGTTCGGCGACGCCGCCGACGCCTACACCGTGCAGAAGGTCTTCGGGCTCACCGGCCCGCTGACCGCCGGCGCCTTCGCCGACGCCTGCCGGGCGCTCGTCCGACGGCACAGCGCGCTGCGCGCCGCGTACGCCCGCTCCGCCGCCGGCGAGGCCCTCCAGCTCGTCGCCCGCGACGCCGAGGTCCCGGTCCACGAGCACGACCTGCGCGGACTGCCGGACGCCGACCGAGAGGCGCGCCTCGCCGGCCTGCTCGCCGAGGAGAAGCGGACCCGCTTCGACATGAGCCGGCCGCCGCTGCTGCGCTTCGGCCTGGTCCGGCTGGAGGACGAGCGGCACCTCGTCGTCCTCACCGGCCACCACATCGTCTTCGACGGCTGGTCGGTGCCGCTGATCCTGCGCGACCTGCTCGCGCTGTACCGCGGCGACGCCACCTCGCTCCCCGCGCCGGTGCCCTTCCGCGCCTACCTGGCGTGGGCCGCGGGACAGGACCGCACCGCGGCCGAGGCGGAGTGGGGCCGCGCCCTCGCGGACCTCGACGGCCCCACCCTGGTCGCCTCCACCGCCGCCGGCGACGAACCGGCCGACGCCGGCACCGCGCCCGACGGCGCGGACGCCCTGCCCGGCCTGCTCGTGGCCGAGCTGCCCGCGGGACTCACCGCGGACGTCCAGCGGGTCGCCCGCTCCCGGGGCGTCACCCTCAACACCGTGGTCCAGGGCGCCTGGGCGCTGCTGCTGCACACCCTCACCGGCCGCGACGACGTCGTCTTCGGCGGCACGGTCTCCGGACGCCCGCCCCGGCTGGACGGCGTGGACGAGATCGTCGGCCTCCTGATGAACACCGTCCCGGTCCGCGTCCGCCTCCGCCCGCAGGAGCCGCTCGCCGACCTCCTCGCCCGGGTCCAGGGCGAGCAGCTCGCCCTCACCGACCACCACCACATCGGCCTCTCCGACCTGCACCGGCTCGCCGGCCACCCCGAACTCTTCGACACCTCCGTGGTCTTCGGCAACGCGCCGATCGACCGCGAGCAGATCGTCGCGCAGGCCCACGGCCTGGCCATCACGGTGGAGGAGGCCGACCCCACCGGCGGCACCCACTACCCGCTCAGCCTCTCCGTGGTCCCGGGCGACCGGCTGCGCCTCGAACTCACCCACCGCGCCTCCCTGTTCGACACCGAGGCCGCCGAGAACTGCCTCGCCCGGCTGCGCATGGTCCTGGAGACCTTCGCCGCCGAGCCCGACCTGCCGACGGGACGGCTGCCGCTCCTCACCGACGCCGAGCGGCAGGCCCTGATGCCCGCCCCCGACGCCGCCGGAGACCCCGTCGCCGGCACGCTCCCCGCGCTGTTCGCCGCGCAGGCGCGCCGGACCCCGGACGCCGTCGCCGTCGTCTGCGAGGGCGAGCGGATCACCTACGCCGACCTCGACGCCCGGGCCGGCCGGCTGGCCGCCGTCCTGGCGGCCCGGGGCGCGGCCCCCGGCGCGGTGATCGGCGTCATGCTGCGCCGCTCGGTCGAACTGATCGTGGTCCTGCACGCCATCCACCGGGCGGGCGCCGCCTATCTGCCGCTCGACCCGGAGTACCCGGAGGAGCGCGTCCGGCACATGCTGGACCAGGCCCGGCCCGCCTTCGTCGTCGACGACGCCCTCCTCCCGGCCCTGGCCGCCGAGGCGGACGCCGTCACCGCGCCCGTGTCCGCGCCCGTACCGGACCTGCTGCCGGCCCACCCGGCGTACGTCGTGTACACCTCGGGCTCCACCGGCCGGCCCAAGGGCATCGTGGTCACCCACGCCGGCATCACCAACTACCTGGCCGGCATGCAGCGCCGGCACCCGCTGACCGCGGACGACCGGGTGCTCCAGCGGACCTCGCTCAGCTTCGACCCGTCCGTGTGGGAGCTCTTCTGGCCGCTCCACCACGGAGCCGCCGTGGTCGTCTCCCGGCCCGACGGCGAGGACGCGCCGGGCTACCTGCCCGGCCTGATCCGCGACGAGGGCGTCACCGTCGCCCAGTTCGTCCCCTCGACCCTGGAGGTCTTCCTCCGCGAACCCGGCAGCGACCGGTGCGACACCCTCCGGCGGGTCTTCGTCGGCGGCGAACAGCTCACCGGCGCCCTGGCCGACCGCTTCCACGCCGCCGTACCGGCGGAGCTGCACAACCAGTACGGACCCACCGAGGTGTCCGTCTACACCACCACCGGCCGCGCCGACGCCGGCCGGCACCGCACCGCCGTGCCCGTCGGCACCCCGCTGCCCGGCCTGCGCCTCCATGTGCTGGACGGGTTCTTGCGTCCGGTGCCGGTGGGTGTGGTGGGGGAGATCTATATCGCGGGTGCGGGTGTGGCCCGGGGTTATGTGGGTCGTCCGGGTTTGACGTCCGAGCGGTTCGTGGCGGATGTGGGTGGTGGTCCGGGTGCGCGGATGTACCGGACGGGTGATCTGGGCCGTCGTCGTGGTGATGGTTCGGTGGAGTACTGCGGTCGTGTCGATTTCCAGGTGAAGGTGCGGGGTCACCGTGTCGAGCTGGGGGAGATCGAGGCGGTTCTCGCGGGTGACGCGGGGGTGGCGCAGGCGGTGGTCGCGGTGGTCGCGGATGCCGCGGGGACGCGGCATGTGGTCGGTTATGTGCGGCCGGTCGCGGGTGCGGTGGTCGATGGTGACGTGCTGCGGGACCGGGTGGCGGGTGTGCTGCCGGACTACATGGTTCCGGTGCGGGTGATCGTGGTGGACGACTTCGCGCTGACGCCGAACGGGAAGGTGGACCGGCGGGCGTTGCCGGCGCTGGAGCTGCGTGCGGTGCGGGAGTACCGGGCTCCGTCGTCGGAGCGTGAGCGGGTGCTGCACGAGGTGTTCGCGGAGGTGCTGGGGCGGGACCGGGTCGGTGTCGACGACAGCTTCTTCGACCTGGGCGGCGACTCCATCGTCTCGATGCGCCTGGCGGCCCGCGCCCATCGGGCGGGGCTGGTGCTGAGCGCCAAGGACGTCTTCGTCCACAAGACCATCGCCGCCCTCGCCCTCGTCGCCGCGGACGCACCCGACGACGCCAACGACATCAACAAGCCAGCGAGCGCCGACGCCCTGATGAGCATCGACGCGGACGAATTCGACGAGCTCGAAGCCCAGTGGGAGGCAACGCCGTGAGGCAGACGACACTCGAAGCGGTCCTGCCGCTCACCCCGCTCCAGCAGGGCATGCTCTTCCACGCCCTCTTCGACGGCGGAGACGCCGACGCCGACGGCGTCGACTTCTACAACGTGCAGACACCTCTGGAACTGGTCGGTGCCCTCGACCCGGAGGTGCTGCGCGGCTCCTGCGCCACACTGCTGGCGCGTCACGGGAGCCTCCGTGCGGGGTTCCTCAGGCGCCGCTCGGGCGAGGCCGTCCAGGCCGTCGCCCGGGCGGTGGAGCCGCAGTGGGAGGAGGTCGACCTCTCCGGCTTCGGCGAGGACGAGCGCCGCGTCCGGCTGACCCGGCTGCTCACCGAGGACCGGGCCCGCCGCTTCGACATGACCCGCCCGCCGCTGCTGCGCTGCACGCTCGTGAAGCTGGCGTCCGACCGCCACGTGCTGGTCGTCACCCACCACCACATCCTGCTCGACGGCTGGTCCGTGCCGCTGGTCCTCGGCGACCTGTTCCGGATCTACCGCGACGGCGGCTCCGCCGACGGGCTCGAGCCCGCCGTGCCGTTCTCCGACTACCTCGGCTGGCTCGGCTCCCAGGACCGCGGCGAGGCCGAG
Organism: Streptomyces sp. NPDC058052; assembly: GCF_042885515.1. Taxonomy (NCBI): domain Bacteria; kingdom Bacillati; phylum Actinomycetota; class Actinomycetes; order Kitasatosporales; family Streptomycetaceae; genus Streptomyces; species Streptomyces sp. NPDC058052. The sequence goes on from NZ_JBHVRX010000007.1 coordinate 89,219, forward strand.
GCCGCCTGGCGCACCGCCCTCGCCGGCGTCGACGGCCCCACCCTGGTGGCCGGCGGCCACGGCACCCAGGACTCCGACCGCGGCCAGCGCCGTGTCGTCGCCGAACTCTCCGAGGCGGCCACGGCCCGCATCGCGCAGGCCGCCCGGGGCCGCGAGGTCACCGTGAACACGGTCGTCCAGGCCGCCTGGGCGCTGCTGCTGACCTCGCTCACCGGCCGCCCGGACGTCGTCTTCGGCAACACCGTCGCCGGCCGCCCCCCGGAGCTCGCGGGCGCCGACCGCATGGTCGGCCTGATGATCAACACCGTGCCGGCCCGGATCCGGATCGACCCCGCCGAGTCCGCCGCCGCGCTGCTCTCCCGCGTCCAGGCCGAGCAGACCGAACTCCTCGGCCACCAGTACCTGGGCCTCTCGGACATCCAGCGCGCCGTCGGCGTCACCGACCTCTTCGACACCACGCTGGCCTTCGAGAACTACCCCGTCGAGGAGGCCGTGCAGGGCGCCGAGGTCGCCGGGCTCACCGTCGGCGTGCTCCGCGACGCCGCCGAGGACACCCCGGAGGGCACCCACTACCCGCTGAGCCTGGCCGTCTACCCCGGCCCGCGGCTCCGCCTCGAACTCAACCACCGCGAGGACGTCTACGACACCGAGGAGGCGACCGCGATCCTCGACCGGCTCGCCCCCCTCCTCGAAGCCCTCGCCGGCCGGCCCGACGCGCCCGTCGCCCAGCTGCCGGTGTGGACCGCGGACCAGCACGACCGCCTCCTGGCCGGCGCGCGCGGCCGCACCGCCACGCACCCGGCCCGGACCCTGCACGAGCTGTTCGAGGAGCAGGCCCGCGCCACCCCGGACGCGATCGCCGCCGTCGACACCGCCGGCCGGCTCACCTTCGCCGAGCTGGACGCGGACGCCGACCGGCTCGCCCGGCTGCTCACCGCCCACGGGGCCGGACCGGGCCGGCTCGTCGCCGTCGCCCTGCCCCGCACCACGGCCGCCGTCTCCGCGATCCTCGCCGTCCTCAAGTCCGGCGCCGCCTACCTGCCGCTCGACGCGGACCAGCCCGCCGACCGGATCGCCGCGCTCTGCGCCGAGGCGGGCCCCGCCCTCGTCGTGGCCGACGACACGACCCGGGACGCGCTGCCCGACGGCGTACCGGTCGTGCTCGCCGGCGGCGACGCGCTCCCGGACGGCGAGGCCCCGGCCCGGACCGCGGCGGGCCCCGCCGACCTGGCGTACGTCGTGTACACCTCGGGCTCCACCGGCCGCCCCAAGGGCGTCGCCGTCGAGCACCGCAACCTGGTCAACATGTTCCACAGCCACCGGGCGAACTTCTTCGCACCGGAGCGGGACGCGGCCGGCGGCCGCCCGCTGCGCGCCGCCCTCACCAACTCCCTCGGCTTCGACGCCTCGTGGAGCCAGCTGCTCTGGATGGTCGCCGGCAACGAGCTCCACATCGTCGACGACACCGTCCGCAAGGACGCCCTCGCCCTCGTCGCCCACGCGGCCGACGCGGCGATCGACGTCCTCGACACCACGCCGTCCGTCGCCCGCCAGCTGCTCGCCGCCGGCCTGCTCGACGGCTCCGGCGGCGGGCACCGGGTCCGCACCCTCGCCCTCGGCGGCGAGGAGGTCGGCGACGACCTGTGGACCGAGCTGCGCGCCATCCCCGGCCTGTCGGTCTACAACCTGTACGGCCCCGCCGAGTGCACGATCGACGCCATGTTCTGCCGCGCCGACGACAGCGAGCGGCCCTCGCTCGGCGGCCCCGCCGACAACACCGACATCCATGTTCTGGACGGGTTCTTGCGTCCGGTGCCGGTGGGTGTGGTGGGGGAGATCTATATCGCGGGTGCGGGTGTGGCCCGGGGTTATGTGGGTCGTCCGGGTTTGACGTCCGAGCGGTTCGTGGCGGATGTGGGTGGTGGTCCGGGTGCGCGGATGTACCGGACGGGTGATCTGGGCCGTCGTCGTGGTGATGGTTCGGTGGAGTACTGCGGTCGTGTCGATTTCCAGGTGAAGGTGCGGGGTCACCGTGTCGAGCTGGGGGAGATCGAGGCGGTTCTCGCGGGTGACGCGGGGGTGGCGCAGGCGGTGGTCGCGGTGGTCGCGGATGCCGCGGGGACGCGGCATGTGGTCGGTTATGTGCGGCCGGTCGCGGGTGCGGTGGTCGATGGTGACGTGCTGCGGGACCGGGTGGCGGGTGTGCTGCCGGACTACATGGTTCCGGTGCGGGTGATCGTGGTGGACGACTTCGCGCTGACGCCGAACGGGAAGGTGGACCGGCGGGCGTTGCCGGCGCTGGAGCTGCGTGCGGTGCGGGAGTACCGGGCTCCGTCGTCGGAGCGTGAGCGGGTGCTGCACGAGGTGTTCGCGGAGGTGCTGGGGCGGGACCGGGTCGGTGTCGACGACAGCTTCTTCGACCTGGGCGGCGACTCCATCGTCTCGATGCGTCTCGCGGCCCGCGCCCATCGGGCGGGGCTGGTGCTGAGCGCCAAGGACGTCTTCGTCCACAAGACCATCGCCGCCCTGGCCGAGGTCGCCCGCGACGTCCCCCAGGACGGCGGCGCCACCGACGCCACGGCCACCGGACCGCTGGTGACCCTCGACGACGCCGAGCGCGCCGAACTCGACGCCCTCGCCGGCCCGGTCGCCGACGTGTGGACCCTCACCCCGCTCCAGCAGGGCATGCACTTCCACGCCCTGCTGGCCACGGACGCCATCGACGTCTACGTCACCCAGCGCCCGCTGCGGCTCACCGGCACCCTCGCGCCGACCGTCCTCCGCGACGCGTTCGACGCGCTCCTCACCCGCCACCCGGCGCTGCGCACCTCCTTCGTCACGCTCGCCTCGGGCCGCTCCGTGCAGGTCGTCCACGAGGACGTCCGGGTGCCCTGGGAGGAGCGCGACCTGTCCGGCCTGGAGCCGGAGGAGCGCGACGCGCGGCTCGCCGAACTCCTCGACGAGGACCGGGTACGCCGCTTCGCGACCGACCGGCCGCCGCTGCTGCGGGTCGCCCTCGTCAAGCTCGCCGCCGAAGAGCACCTGCTGCTCGTGACCCACCACCACATGCTCCTCGACGGCTGGTCCCTGCCGCTCGTCTTCCGCGACCTGTTCGCCTCCTACGCCCGCGGCGGCTCCGGCACCGGCACCGCGCCCGTGTCCTTCGACCGCTTCCTGCGCTGGCTCGGCTCCCAGGACGAGCAGGCCGCCGTCGAGGCGTGGCGCACCGAGCTGGCCGGCCTCGACGAGCCGTCCCTGGTCGCCCCCGGCTTCGACGCCGCCACGGCCACGGTGCCGGACCTCGTCGCGACCGCCCTCGACCCGGAGACCACCGAGCGGCTGACGGAGACCGCCCGGGGTGCCGGCCTGACCCTCAACACCCTGGTCCAGGGCGCGTGGGCGGTGGCCCTCGGCCAGTTCCTGGGCCGCGACGACATCGTGTTCGGCGCCACCACGGCGGGCCGCCCGCCGGAGCTGCCCGGCGCCGAGGACATGGTCGGCCTGCTCATGAACACCGTCGCCGTCCGCGTCCGTCTCGACCCGGGCCGCCCGCTCGGCGAGACCCTGACCGGCCTCCAGGAGGCCCAGGCCGGACTGCGCCCGTTCCAGCACCTGGGCCTGGCCGAGGTGCAGCGCGCCGCCGGCATCGGTGAACTCTTCGACACCGTCGTCGGCTTCGAGAACACCCCCGTGGACGGCGACGCCGTCCAGGCCCAGGTGCCCGGCCTGCGGATCGGCGTGGACGACACCCCGGCCCCCGGCGCCTCGCACTACCCGTTCAGCCTCGTCGTGGTCCCCTCCGACCGCCTCAGCCTGGAACTGACCTACCGCACCGACCTGTTCACCGCCCCGGAGGCGGAGGCGGTGCTCCACCGGGTCCGCGCCGTCCTGGACGCCTTCGCGCAGGACCCCGCCGTCCCGGTGGGCCGGATCGACCTGCGGACCGAGGGGGAGCGCGCCGAACCGGTCCTCACCGGCGGCGTCACCCCGCCGCGCACCACCTTCCCGGCGCTCTTCGAGGGCCACGCCGCGGCCCGCCCGGACGCCGTCGCGGTCCACGACGGCCCGTACGAGGTCACCTACGGCACCCTCGACGCCGAGGCCAACCGGCTCGCCCGCGTCCTGGCGGCGCGCGGCGTCGGCCCCGGCAACGTCGTCGCGGTCGCCCTGCCGCGGTCCGCCCGGTCCGTCCTGGCCGTGCTCGCGGTGCTCAAGAGCGGCGCCGCCTACCTGCCGCTCGACCTCGGCTACCCGCCGGAGCGGCTGCGCTACATCCTGGACGACGCCCGGCCCGACCTGGTGCTCACCACCGCCGACGGCAGCGCCGTCACGGCCGCGGCGGGCGCCGGCGCCGGCCGCACCCTGAGCCTCGACGGCGACGGCGGCACCGTCCTGGGCCCGGACGACCCGTTCGGCCTCGCCCTGGAGCTCACCGCCGGGATGTCCGGCGCCCCGCTCCGCGACGACGAGCGCTCCGCCCCGCTGACGCCCGGTTCGGCCGCGTACCTCATCTACACCTCGGGGTCCACCGGCCGCCCCAAGGGCGTCCTCGTGCCGCACACCGGCATCGCCGCCCTGGCCGCCCAGCAGCGCACCGGCCTCGACCTGCGGCCGGACGAGCGGGTGCTCATGTTCGCCTCGCCCAGCTTCGACGCCTCGGTCTGGGAGCTCGCCACCGCGCTGCTCACCGGAGCGAGCGTGGTCGCGGCCCCCGCCGACGACCTGCTGCCCGGCCCGTCGCTCGCCGCCACCGTGGCCCGCCACGGCGTCACCACGCTGCTGCTGCCGCCGTCCTCCCTCGCGGTGCTGCCCGACGGCGCCCTGCCGCCCGGCGTCACCCTCGTCGTCGGCGGCGAGGCGTGCGCGCCCGACCTCGTCGAGCGCTGGTCGGCCGGACGGCGGATGGTCAACGCCTACGGCCCGACCGAGGCGACCGTCATGGCCACCATGAGCGGCCCGCTGGCCGGCCGGACCCACCCGCCGCTCGGCGAGGCGGTCACCGGCGCCCGGGTCTACCTGCTCGACAGCGCGCTCCGGCCGGTCCCGGTGGGCGCGCCCGGCGAGCTGTACCTGGCGGGCGAGGGCCTGGCCCTCGGCTATCTGCGCCGGCCCGGCCAGACCGGCGAGCGCTTCGTCGCCGACCCCTACGGCCCCGCGGGCTCGCGCATGTACCGCTCCGGCGACCTGGCCCGCCGCCGCGCCGACGGCACCCTGGAGTACCTGGGCCGGGCGGACCGCCAGGTCAAGGTGCGCGGCTTCCGCATCGAGCCCGGCGAGATCGAGGCCGTGCTCGCCGAGGACGCCGCCGTGGCCGGCGCCGCCGTGGTCGTCCGCGAGGACCAGCCCGGCGTCCGCCGCCTGGTCGGGTACGTCGCCCCGGCCGGTGACGTCCGGCCCGAGCCGGCGGCCCTGCGCGAGCGGGTCGCCGCCGCCCTGCCGCCGTACATGGTGCCCGCGGCCGTCGTCGTCCTCGACCGGCTGCCGGTCACCCCGGGCGGCAAGCTCGACCGGGACGCGCTGCCCGCGCCGGACTTCGGCGCCGCCGTCGACAGCCGGGCCCCGCGCGACGCCCGCGAGGAGCAGCTGTGCGCGCTGTTCGCCAAGGCGCTCGGCACGGAGCGGGTCGGCATCGACGACGGCTTCTTCGACCTCGGCGGCGACTCCATCGTCTCGATCAAGCTGGTCACCCTGGCCCGCGCGGAGGGGCTGGACATGACCCCGCGGGACGTGTTCACGCACAAGACGGTGGCCGCGCTGGCCACCGCCGTGAAGGAGATCGCCCCCTCCGACGACTCCGCCCCCGGCGCCGCGGCCGGCTCCGAGGAGCCGCTCGTCACCCTCGACCAGGACGAGCTCGCCGAGTTCGCCGAGGACTGGAGCGACCCGGCCTGACCGGTGCCGCCGGGGCGGGAGCCGTACGGGCTCCCGCCCCGGGACGGGCACCACGCCCCCTGATCCGCACGACCCGCACGACCCGTACGCCCCGTACGGCCACGCACGACACCAGGCACGACGAGGCACGACCCGTACGGCCACGCACGACGAAGCACGACCACGCACGCACGACCACGCACGCACGACCACGCACGCACGACCACGCACGACCGCTGGATCTGTACGGCCGGGACCCTGCTCGGCCGGTCCGGTGGGACACACCACGCGCTCCGGCTCCCGCGCGGAGCGCACAGGACCGAACGACCGAAGACCCTCGTGGTCCCGACCAGGTGAGGACACCGACATGACTTCCACGACCCAGGCCACCGCCCCGCTTCCCCTGGACGGGGCCGGCTCCGAAGGGCTCGACACGCCGCTCGAGTTCCGGATCGACGCCGACGAGGCCGCCGAGCTGGAGTCCGTCGCCGAGAAGCTCGGCGACCTCCACGGCGCTCCCTCGCTCCCCGAGTTCTACGACCGGGCGTACGCCGCCGAGGACCTGCTCCCCGCGCGGCTGCGCGCCTTCCTCGCCGACTTCCGCCGCACCGAGCGGTCCGCCGCCTGCCTCGTGCACGGCTTCCCGGTGGACCAGGAGGCGCTGGGCGCCACCCCCGAGCACTGGCGCGACGCCGTCCGGGGCGAGACCGCCCGCGCGCAGGAGCTGTGGCTGGCGCTGTGCGGCCTGGTCCTGGGCGACCCGTTCGGCTGGGTGACGCTCCAGGAGGGCCGGATCATCCAGAACATCCTGCCGATCCGCGGGGACGAGGAGCGGCAGAGCGGCTACGGCAGCGAGGCGCTCCTGGAGTTCCACACCGAGGACGGCTTCCACCCCAACCGCTGCGACTACCTGATGCTGTTCGGGCTGCGCAACCCCGACCGGGTGCCGACGATCGTCGCCTCCGTGCGGGACGTCCGGCTCGACGCGCACGACCGCACGGTCCTCGCGGAGAACCGTTTCCACATCATGCCGGACACCGAGCACATCCGGCAGCTGGAGGCCCACGACCCCGCCCACCCCGCCCTCCCGGGCCTGCGGGCCATGCGGGACCGGCCCGAGCCGGCCGCCGTCCTCTCCGGCGACCGCCTCAACCCGTACCTGCGCATCGACCGCCCGTTCATGGACGTGCTGCCCGGCGACACCGAGGCCGAGGCCGCGCTCGACCGGCTCATGGCCGAACTCCAGCGCGTCCAGCAGGACATCGCGGTGGGCCCCGGCTCGCTGCTCCTCGTCGACAACTACCGCGCCGTGCACGGCCGCCGGCCCTTCACGGCCCGCTACGACGGCACCGACCGCTGGCTGAAGAAGCTCACCGTCAGCCGCAACCTGCGCCAGAACCTCAACGGTTACGCGCTCCAGCACCCGCGCGTCATCGTCTGAGACCGAGCAGCCGAGCAGAGAGGCAGGACCACCCCATGCGTACCGTCATCGTCTCCGGCGCGTCGAGCGGCATCGGCCACGCCACCGCCGAGCGCTTCGTCCGCTCCGGCGACCACGTCGTCAACCTCGACGTGCAGGCCCCGCCCGCCTCCACCGCGCAGGGCCCCCGCGAGGGCGGCGGACACCTGCGCTGGATCAAGACGGACGTCGCCGACTGGGAGGGCGTCCGGGCCGCCGTCGACGAGGTGCAGGCCGAGCACGGCCGGCTCGACGTCGTGATCGCCAACGCCGGCATCAGCGTCCGGCACGGCATCCTCGACCTCACCGAGGCCGAGGCCCGGCGCACCCTGGACGTCAACCTGATGGGCGTCCTCGCGCTGTGGCGCCACGCGACCGGGCACATGCTGCGCCAGGGCGGCGGCGTGCTGCTCGCCACGGCGTCCGTCAACGGCGCCCGCGGCTACCCGCTCTACGCCGACTACAACGCGTCCAAGGCCGGCGTGTCCTCGCTGTGCCAGACCTTCGCGATCGAGCTGGCCCCGCTGATCCGCACCGCCTGCGTCGCGCCCGGCGCGGTGCTGACGCCGATGCAGCGCGCCGAGTACACCGACGCGATGCTCGACGAGGTCAACGCCCGCATCCCGCTCCGGCGCCACGCGGCGCCCGAGGAGATCGCGGACGTCTTCCACTTCCTCGCGTCGGAGCAGGCGTCCTTCGTCTCCGGCCAGGAGTTCGTCGTGGACGGCGCCGAGACCGCGGGCGCCACCACCGCCTTCTTCCCGGGCCCCACCGAGCCCCTCCGCTGACCGCGGCCGGCCCCACCGGGCCGTCCCGCCGACCGCGGCCGGACTCACCGGCCGTTCCGCCGACCGCGGACCGGCCACCGTGCCGGGCCGTCCCGCCGACCGCGGGGCGGCCCGGCCGAGCCGTCCCGCCGTCCGCGGCCGGTCCCGCCGGCCCGCGGCCCGCGGCCGCTCCCCCCGTCCCGATCCGCACCACCGCCGGAGAGCCCAGATGACCGCCATGACCAGCCGCCCCGCGCTCGGAACGAGCACCCTGGAGGACGTCGACCTCGCCGATCCGCTGCTGCACGCCCGGCACGACCTGGGCCCGCACTGGAAGCGGCTGCGCGAGGAGGAGCCGGTGCACTGGCAGCCGCCGCGCGCCGGCCGCCCCGGGTTCTGGGTGGTCAGCCGCTACGACGACGTGGTCTCCGTCCTGGCGGACAGCGCCACCTTCACCTCGGAGCACGGCAATGTGCTCGACACCCTGCTCGCGGGCGGCGACTCGGCCGCCGGCAAGATGCTCGCCGTCACCGACGGCCGCCCCCACAAGGCGCTCCGCAGCGCCCTGCTCAAGCCCTTCTCGCCGCGCGCCCTCGACGTCGTCGTCGACAGCGTGCGGCGCGGCACCCGCGCCCTGGTGGCCGAGGCCGTCGAGCGCGGCACCGTGGACTTCGCCACCGAGGTCGCCGCGCACATCCCGCTGGCCGCCATCTGCGACCTGCTCGGCGTCCCGGTCTCCGACCGGCAGCACATCATCGACCTCACCTCCTCGGCCCTGTCCTCCCCGGACGGCGTGCCGACCGAGGAGGCGACCTGGGCCTCGCGCAACGGCCTGCTGCTCTACTTCTCCGAGCTGGCCGGCTCCCGCAAGGAGAAGCCGCTGGACGACGTGGTCAGCCTGCTCGTCACCCGGGAGATCGACGGGCGGACGCTGACGCACGAGGAGATCGTCTTCAACTGCTACAGCATCATCATGGGCGGCCACGAGACCACCCGGTTCGCCATGATCGGCGGGCTCCGCGCGCTGATGGAGCGGCCGGAGCAGTGGGAGGCCCTCGTCTCGGGCCGGGCGGGCCTCGCCCCGGCGGTGGAGGAGGTGCTGCGCTGGACCACGCCGGCCCTGCACGCCGGCCGCACCGCCGCGCAGGACGTCGTCCTCGGCGGCCAGTTCGTCGAGGAGGGCGACGTCGTCACCACCTGGATGTCGTCGGCCAACCGCGACGAGCGGATCTTCGACCGCGCCGACGCGTTCGACCTCGCCCGCACCCCCAACAAGCACGTGTCGTTCGCCTACGGACCACACTTCTGCCTGGGCGCCTTCCTGGCCCGGGCCGAACTGACCGCGCTCCTGGAGAGCCTGATCGAGCTGGTCGGGCACGCCGAGCCGGCGGGGGAGGAGTCGTACGTCTACTCCAACTTCCTCAGCGGCCTGTCGTCCCTCCCGGTCGCCCTGAAGCCGCGCGCCTGACACGCGCCGGTGCGGGCGGCGTGCCCTCGGGCGCGCCGCCCGCACCGGTCGTCCCGCCTCAGACCGCCGCGACCGCCGTGAGCTCGGCGACCACCGCGCCGACCGTCTCCCGCGCGTGGCTCTGCGGGAAGTAGTGCCCGCCGGGCAGCACCCGCAGCCCGTGCGCGGCGGTCGTGTACCGGTCCCACGGCTCGACCTGCGCCACCGTGGACACCGTGTCCTCGGCGCCCGCGAACGCCGACAGCGGGCAGCCGACCGGCTCCGGCCGCTCCGCCAGATACGCCTCGGCGAACGCCATGTCGCTGCGCACCGCCCGCAGCAGGTCCCGCAGGAAGTCGGGGAACTCGAGCAGCTCGGGCGGCAGCCCGCCGGTGCCGCTCAGCCAGTCGATGAGCCCGGCGTCGTCGCCGGAGGCCACGGAGCCCCGGCCCAGCGGCACGTGCGGCGCCCGCGACCCCGACACCAGCAGCGCGCTCGGGGTGCGCGTCGATCCGCCGCGCGCCGCCTCCGCCTCGATCCGGCGGGTCAGCTCGTACCCCAGCAGCGCCCCGAAGCTGTGCCCGAAGAAGGCGTACGGCAGGTCGAGCTCGTCGCGCAGCCCTTCGTGCAGGGCCTCCACCAGCGCGTCCATCGTCGGCGGCATCGGCTCGTCGATGCGGGAGCCGCGGCCCGGCAGCTCCACCGGCGCCAGCTCGATCCCGTCCGGCAGGTGCGCCCGCCACGGGCCGAAGACGCCGACGCCGCCGCCGGCGTGCGGCAGGCAGAAGAGCCGCAGCCGCGGGACGCCGCGGGCGTACCGGGCACTGATCCAGGAGGACGGGGCGAGCGGGCCCGCCGCGGACGCGGTGTCGTAAGTGGTCATGGCCGCCAGCCTGGGTGCCCCCGGCCGGTGTCGGCCAGGCAGCTCCGCGGCAACTTCGCCGCAAGTCGCCTGTGGGCCGCCGAAGTTGCCGCGTGGCTGCCGGGCGGGATGCCTGGGGGGCGGGGGGCGCCGTGCCTAGCGTGAGGCGCATGACGAACACTCCTGCCGCCGTCGGCACCGACGCCGTCTCCGCCATCGTGAGCGGGATGGTCCAACTGATCGCCCCCCGCAAGGTCGACTCCGTCGGCCCCGACCAGCGGCTGATCGGCGACCTCGGCTTCCACTCCCTCGTTCTCGCCGAGCTCGGTTACAACCTGGAGGAGCTGTACGGCCTCCGGTCGCTCAACCCCGAGGAGGCCATGCGGCTCCAGAGCGTCGGCGACGTGATCGAACTGGTCCGCACCGAGGTGGCCGCGGGGCAGGCCGCGCTGGCCGAGGCCGAGGTCGTCGAGGACGTCTTCGCCCGATACGGCGCCGAGAGCCCCCTTTCGTGACCGGGCGCGCCTTCGACCGTCCGGCCTACGCGCTCGCCGAGGACCTGGACCGGGCCCTCGGCGACCCCCACGCCCCGAGCGGGCCGTTCAGCTTCGCCGAGATCGTCGAGCACGAGGAGAACGGCGCGCTGCCGCCGGGCGCGGTGGACACCATCCGCGGCTGGGGCTTCGCCGAGCACCTGGTGCCGGAGACCTTCGGCGGCAAGCTGCGCAACCTGGAGCAGCTGTTCCTGCTGACCCGCTCGCTGTCGCGCCGCAACCTCACCGTCGCGGTGATGTTCGGCTCGGCGGTGCTCGGGGTCAACCCCGTGTGGCTGTGGGGCACCGACGAGCAGCGCCGGCGCGTGGCCGAGGGCTTCCTCGGCGGCGACCTCGCCTGCTTCGCGGTCTCCGAGCCCGACCACGGCAGCGACCTCGGCACCAACGAGACGACCGCCGCCCGTGACGGCGACGACTACGTCGTGACCGGCGAGAAGTGGCCCGTGGGCAACGCCACCCGCGGCCGCTTCGTCACCGTCTACGCCAAGGTCGAGGGCGCCGGTTCCTCCCTGCTGCTGATCGACAAGGAGGAGCAGGAGGAGGTCACCTGGGACAACCACCCGTTCGTCCGCACGGTCGGCCTGCGCGGGCACGACCTCAGCGGTCTGACCTTCCACGGCACCCGGGTGCCCTCCTCGGCGCTGATCGGCCGGCCCGGCGCGGGTCTGCCCGAGGTGCTCCAGGTCCTCCAGATCACCCGGACGGCCATCGGCGCCCTGTCGGTCGGCACCATGGACTCGGTGCTCCGCATCGCCCTCCGGCACTCCCGGGACCGGATCCTGTACGGGGCTCCGATCTACGAGATCCCCGTCATCCGGCGGCACCTGCTGGGCGGCTTCCTCGACCTGCTGATCGCCGAGTGCACCGCGCTGCCGGTGGCCCGGTCGCTCACCGTCGCGCCGTCCCGGCTCAGCCTCTGGTCGTCGGTGGTCAAGTACCTGGTGCCGACCCTCGGCGAGGAGGTCGTCCAGGAGATGGCCCGGGTGCTCGGCGCCCGCAGCTACCTGCGCGAGGGCGTGGCGCACGGGGCGTTCCAGAAGCTCCAGCGGGACCACGCGATCGCGAGCATCTTCGAGGGCACGACCCACGTCAACCTGCACGGCATCGCCGCGCAGCTGCGGGCCGTGGCCCGGGTGGCGGACACGCCGGCCCGGAAGGGCGAGGAGGTGCTGCGCGCGCTGTTCGACTGGTCGGAGGAGGCGCCCCGCTGGGAGCCCTCGGGCCGTGCGCTGCGGCTCACCAACGCGGCCGAGGACGAGATCACGCGCGGCTGGGGCCCGGCCGTCGACGAGGCGAAGCGGATCGCCGAGAGCGAGCTGCCGGCGGCCGAGGCGTCGGCGCTGGTGAAGGTGCTGGAGACGTTCGGCGAGCGTCGGCGGGCCTTCTACGCCCGGGTGGACAGCGACGCCTTCGACGCGGTGTCCACCGAGGGCCAGGACCTGGCCGCGGAGCACTGCGTGCACCACGCCGCGGCCTCCTGCCTGTACACCTGGCTCCACTCGTTCACGGCGGAGCGTGCCGCCGAGGGCGGCACGGGCTGGCTGGTCCTGGTCCTGCAGCGGCTCCTCCAGCGGATCGACCCCGCGGCCGAGCTGGACGAGACGTTCCTCCCGTGGCTGGAGGAGCGGATCCTCGCCTCGCTCGACGGCCCGGAGCACTTCTCGCTCCGGACCGTCAAGGAAGCGGTCGGCGCCTGACCCCCGCGATCATGCGCCCTTCGCGCCTGGTGTTCCGTCAGCCGACGGCGCACCAGGCGCTTTCCTCTGCCGGTGCGGCGACCTCGGTGACGAAGTGCCGGACCAGGGAGTGGACCCGGTAGTTGTACTGGCGCTCGCGGTGGATCTGTACGAGCGAGGCGTCGGCCAGTTCGGCCAGCAGGTGGGCGACGTGCGGAGCGCCGGCGGTGTCGTCGGGCCCCGGGATCGTGAGCGCGTCGTCCAGGGAGAACGTCCTGGGCAGGGCGGTCAGCCGGTGCAGCAGTTCCCGGTGGGGGTTCGGCAGCAGCTCGTAGCTCCAGCGGACGCTGCTCGACAGGGTGCGGTGCCGTGAGAGGTCGCCCGCGTCGACCCGCGCCAGCAGGTGGAAGAGGGTGTCGTCGTCGACCAGCGAGGTGAGCGGCAGGGACCGGAGGCGGCCTGCCGCTAATTCGATGGCCAGCGGGATCCCGTCCAGCAGGGCGCACAGCTCGCGGACGAGCGGCAGCCGGCTGCTCAGGTCGAGCGTCGGCAGGCTCGCCTGCACCCGGCGCAGGAAGAGTTCCACCGCGCTCGGCACGGCGGACTCGCCCCGCGCCCGCACGCCGGTGTCGAGCGGCTCGACCTCCCAGGTCTCCGCCGCGCTCACCGCCATGGTGCGGCGCGAGGTGACCAGGACGTGCAGGCCGGGGTGGGCGTCGAGCAGTCCGCGGACCACGCGGGCGGTCTGCTGGACGACGTGCTCGGCGCTGTCGAGCACCAGCAACTGCCTGCGCATTCCGGCGTCTTCGCGCGTAGAGATGTCGGAACGGACGAGGTCGCCGGTGATGCGGTTGAGCTCGGTGGCCGCGCGGACGGGGTCGATGTGCTCGGGCGGGCAGTCGTGCAGCTCGGCGACGGCGACGCCGTCCTGGAAGAGCGGCAGCAGCCGGGCGGCGGCCGCGAGGGCGAGCCGGGTCTTGCCGACGCCGCCGGGTCCGGTCAGGACGACGAGCCGGCCGCGCTGGACGGCGCCGAGCAGGTGCCGCAGGTCGGCCTGGCGGCCCACGAGCGGGGCCGGCAGCGGGCGGGGCCCGTACCAGGGCGGGGGACCGGAGTCGGCCGCCGGCCGCTCGGCCTCCGGGTGCGGGACGGGAGCCGGCCAGCCGCCGCTCTCCGCCGGGGCCCCCTTGTCGAGCGCGGACGCCGTGGCGCCGAACGCGCTCAGCAGCAGGGAGACCGAGCTGCGGCGGGGGTTGATGTTGGTGCCCGTCTCCAGGTTCCGGATGGTCCGGACGCTGACGCCGGACCTCTCGGACAGCTCTTCCTGGGTCCAGCCCGACATTCTGCGTTGGTGGAGCAGGAAGTCTCTCAGGCTGTGGATGTCCGTCGGACGGAAGGGGATGGCCTCGTTCGGGGTCTGCATGCGGAAGAACACCCTCCGGATCGTGTGCGGAATTGCGTGCAACGCGCAGGTGGATCAGCGGTGTTGTTCCGGCGACGACATGACATTGTCGCGGCCGCCCATTGCCGGAGCCGATCCGCGGGACGGGACGTGGATGGTCCCGAATTCCCGCCAGTATTTGCCTTTTTTCCGAGCTTTTCTGTGGGGCCGGTGAAAGACGGCGGTTGCAAGCGGGAGGCGGCCGATCGGGTTCAGCGTAACCGGGAAGTGTGGGCGGGACTGTGGCAGGAAGTGCTGGTTGGCAGCTTGGTGCCACTGATTCATATCGCCCGGAGGGAACGTGGAGGCGAGGAGCAGATGAACTGACGTGGGGTCAGATTTCACGTTGTTGAATGAGCAAACTTGTCAGCAGAATCCCCGACCGCTCCGACCAGCGTCCCACCAGGCCGTCTTCGGGAAGTGCCGGCAGCGACATTTCCGTTTCCGGCGGTATCACCAGGAACGTGCCGTCCGGGTACGGTCGCACCGTGAAGTCCTGGAATCCGAAGCGGGCCCCGAGCCACGGCGAGAACGCCTTGTACGCCGCCTCCTTGGCGCTGAACACCAGCCGGTCGCACGGCAGCGCGCCCGGCGGGAAGTCCGCCCGCAGCCACGCCCGTTCGGCCGCGCCCACCACGCGCGACGCCACCACGGCGGGCAGCGGCTCCAGCGGTTCCGCATCGATGCCCAGCGACGCGTACGCCGACCCGTGCGCCACCGCGGCCGCCCGGTAGCCCGCGCAGTGCGTCATGCTGCCCACCACCCCCGCGGGCCAGTCCGGAGCGCCCAGCCGTCCCGGCACCAGCGGCGCCGGCGCCGCGCCCAGCCCGGCCAGCGCCGTCCGCGCGCAGCCGCGCACCGTCGTGAACTCCCGGAGCCGCTCCGGCGACACGCCCGCCACGGCCTCCCGTTCGGCGGGGAAGAGCGCCACCCGGCCGGCCGGTCCGTCGTCGCCGAACGCCTCCGCCGCGCACACCCCGGCGGGCAGCAGTCCGGCGATCACCGGCACCCCGCCCCGGGCCGCCGGGCGATCCGTCCGCCCCGCGGAACCGGATTCCCCCCTTCGGCCCTCTTGATCGCACAAGCGGGTGATCGGGTAGAAAGTGGAAGAGCCGGGAGCGGGCGCGCTCGACCGATCCACCACCAGCCGCGCGCGCTTCGAAGGTAACGGGGAACAGGGGGACGCGGGCACATGCTCGGAAGACTAGGACGGTTAGGGTTCGACCACCTCGCGGCGGCCGTGTACCGGGGGATGATCGGCGGCAGCTCCAAGAGCGTGGACGACCTGGCCGTGGAGCTCGCCCTGCCGGCGGCCGAGGTGCGGTCGGCCATGGAGCGGCTGGAGAAACTGGATCTGCTGCTTCCGCAACGGGAGGGCCGCAGCCGGCTCGTCGACCCCAACCTCGGACTGAAATCCCTGCTGCTGCGCCAGATCGTCGGCATCGAGGAACGGATCAGGGAGTTCGAGGAGGACCGGGCCACCGTACTGGACCTGCTGGCACACTTCGCCGACCGGCATCCGGGCGGCATCGAGGCCGGCGGCGCCTATGTGTCCGGCCGCGAGGCGGTGACCGACCGGCTGTGGCAGCTGGCCGGAGACGTGGAGGCCGAATGGCTCGCCTTCGTCCCCGGCGGCGTGCGCAACACGGAATGGCTGGAACTGGCGGCGGCGCTGACCAGACAGGTCCACAACCGCGAGGTGGCCAACCGTACCGTCTACACCGACGGCATCCGGACCGACGCCGCCGCGCTCCGCCGGGCCACCCGCTGCGCCGAACTGGGCTGTCCGGTGCGCACCGTCCCGTCGCTGCCGGTGCACATGCTGCTCATCGACCGGACCCGTGTCCTGTTGCCGGTGGACCCCGGAGACCCCTGGTACGCCGTCATGGAGATCTCCTCCCCGGGCGTGCTGACGGCCCTCCAGGCGCTCTTCGAGTACGGCTGGGAGAGCGGCATCCCGCTCGGCACCGACACCGGCACCGACGAGCACGGGCTCAGCCCGCAGGAGCGCGAGCTGGTGCGGCTGCTCTCGCGCGGACTGACCGACGGCGCCGTGAGCAGGCGACTCGGCGTCTCCCTGCGGACGGTCCGCCGGGTCGTCGCCGACCTGTCCGCCCGGCTCGGCGCGGAGAGCCGCTTCGAGATGGGGTACAAGGCCGCCGAGCGCGGCTGGCTCTGACCGCCGCGCGGCACGCCGGGAGCACGCGCCCCGGACGGCCGGAACACGCCTTCCGGGGCGCCCGTTCCGGCCGTCCGGCACGCCCCGCCGCGGCCACCGGGCGCGGCGGCAACTCCGGCCGGAAGTTGCCGGTGCAGTGCCTGGTCCGTCCGTCCACCGGTGGACGAGCATCGGCGGGGAGCCGGGAGGTGATCCCGGGACCGCACCGCATGGAGGAAGAGGGCGAATGGCCACGGCGCAGCCGCGCTCCGAGGAGGACGAGCGGACCGAGGAGGCCGAGGACCGCCCAGGTTCGCTGTGGCGCAATCTCGACTACATGTACTGGTGGACCGGCAACGGCATGTCCACCCTCGGGACCAGTGTCTCCACCCTCGCCTTCCCGCTGCTGATGCTGGCCGAGACCGGCTCGGTGACCCAGGCCGGCGCCATCACCGCCTGCCACATGATCGGCACCCTGGTCATGCTGCCCGTCGGCGGCGTGCTCGCGGACCGGGTCTCGCGCCGCGCGCTGATGATCTCGGCGTCGTTCGGCCAGGCCCTCGCCATGGGCGCCGTCGCCGCCCTCGTCTACGGCGGCGACCCCACCATCCTCCTCCTGGACCTGCTCGCCCTCCTCGGCGGTCTCGCGGCCGGGCTGCGCAGTGGCGTGTCCATGTCCGCCCTGCGCCGGATCGTGCCCAAGGAGCAGGTGCCCACCGCCACCGCGCAGGGCATGGGCCGCGACATGGTCGCCCATCTGCTCGGCGCCCCGCTCGGCGGTCTGCTCTACTCGATGTCCCGCTGGGTGCCGTTCCTCTTCGACGCGCTCTCCTTCCTCTTCGTCACCCTCGCCTCGGCGCTGATCCGCCGCCCGCTGGGCCCGGACCGGTACACGGGGGACGGCCCGAGACCGGGCCTGTTCACCGAGATGGCCGATGGCCTGCGGATCGTCCGCGGCAGCCAGTACCTGGTGTTCACCATCGTCTGGGGCGCCCTGCTCAACGTCGTGGCCGAAGGCTTCACCCTGCTCTTCGTGGTCCTCGTGCAGCACCGCGGCGGCAGCCCCACCGACGTCGGCACCGCCACCTCGCTCGCGCTGGTCGGCGGACTGCTCGGCGCCACCGCGGGCCCCGCGCTGATGCGCAGCATGGGCGCCCGCCGGGTGATGCTGGTGGCCGCCTGGCTCTTCGTGGCCTGCTTCGCCGCCGTGGTCTGGGTGCCCCGGCCCTGGCAGATCGGCCTGGTCCTGCTCGTCGCGATGACCAGCATGGTTCCGCTGAACGTGGTCATCGAGTCGTACCAGGTGCGGCTGGTCCCCGACGCCTATCTGGGCCGGCTGGCCGCCGTCGTCCGCTTCAGCGTCCAGGCGGTGCAGTGGACCGGACCGCTGGCCGCCGGCTTCCTCGCCGACGCGCTCGGCGTCCGCGCGGCCGTCCTGGTCCTGGCCGTCTGCATGGTCGCCCTCGCCCTCGCCCTGCACGTCGCACGCGGCCGGCTGAGCATCCTCGACATTCCTCTGGCCGAGGTCCGGGAGATCGATCCCCCCGGCGTGTCGGCCCCGGCGCCGGTGGTTGACACCGACGCCAACGACCGCTCGAAAGAGGACAGTTCAGGCGAGGACGATCGCCGTGCGGAAGCAGGGTGTGGAAGGGTTGACGACATGACTGAACACTCCGGACATCACGACCAGAACAAGCAGATGGAACCCGCGAAGGCCCCGGGCAGCGAGCTCCTGGCCTCCGACCACGACCGCAACCGCGTCGCCGAGAAGGTACGGGCGGCCGTCGCCGCCGGCCGCCTGGAGATCGACGACCTCGACGCCCGGCTGGCCCAGGTCTACCAGGCCAGGACCCACGGCGAACTCGACGTGGCCGGCCGCGGCCTGCCCGACGTCGGCCCCCGCGACGCCCTCGTGGTGGACCGCGCCCCCACCTCCCGCTTCGCGCTCGGCATGTTCGGCGGGTTCGAACGCCAGGGCGAATGGGTGGTCCCGTCCCGGTTCACCGCCTGGTCGATGTGGGGCGGCGGCCGGCTCGACCTGAGCGAGGCGCGCTACGCCGAGCAGGAGACGGTCATCCGGGCCGTCGCGCTCTTCGGCGGCACCGAGATCATCCTGCCCGACGACATCGAGGTCGAGGTCAAGGGCTTCGGACTCTTCGGCGTCTTCGGCAAGCGCGGCGCGCGCAAGCACAACAAGCCGGGCACCCCCCGGGTGCTCATCAAGGGCCTCGCGATGTTCGGCGGAGTCGTCACCAAGACCAGGGAGATGGGCGGCCGCTCCCTCGAGAAGTAGGCCCCCGGCCGGCCCGTGACCGCACGGCCCGCCCCGTCCCGCCGTACCGGACCCCGCCCCTCCCCCTCGGGGCGAGACACGAAGGAAGCCATGGAAGATCCAGTGCGGACCACGTCCCTGCTCCACGTGGCCGAGAGCCTGCGCACCGGTGCCACCGGCGCGCCGGAACACACGGACGCCACCCTGCGGCGCATCGCCGACGTGGACCGGGCGGTGCGGGCCTTCGTGGACGAGCCGGAGCGGACGGAGCGGTTACGAGCGGCCGCACGGGACGCCGCGGACCGCCACCCGGCACCGGACACCCGTCCGGCGCTGTACGGCGTGCCCGTCGGCGTGAAGGACATCCTGCACGTCGACGGGCTGCCCACCCGGGCCGGCTCCGCCCTGCCGGCCGAGGAGCTCGCCGGACCCCAGGCCACCGCCGTCTCGCGGCTCCTCGCCGCCGGCGCGCTGATCGCCGGCAAGACGGTGACCGCCGAGTTCGCCGTCGCCGCCCCCGGCCCCACCCGCAATCCGCACGACCTCGACCACACACCGGGCGGCTCCAGCAGCGGCTCGGCCGCCGCCGTCGCCGCCGGACTCGTCCCGCTCGCCCTCGGCACCCAGACCATCGCCTCGCTCGTCCGCCCCGCCGCCTACTGCGGCGTCGTCGGCTTCAAGCCGACCCACGGACGCGTCCCGCTCGACGGAGTCCTCCCGACCTCGCCGTCGTACGACACCGTCGGCACCTTCACCGCCACCACGGCCGACGCCGCCCTCGCCGCGTCCGTCCTGTGCGACGACTGGCGGCCCGAGCGCGTCGGCGACGACCGCCCGGTGCTCGCCGTGCCAAAAGGCCCGTACCTCGGCTTCACCGAGCCCGAGGCCCTCGCCGCCTTCGACCGCCAGGTGACCGCCCTGCGCGACGCCGGATACGAGATCCGCGAGGTCCCGGTCTTCGACGACTTCGAGCAGGACGCCTTCTCCCTGTTCGTCATCAACCTCTACGAACTGGCCCGCGCCCACGCCGACCTGTTCGACCGCCACGCCGACCGCTACGACCCGCGCACCGCCGAGGCGATCCTCCAGGGCCGCACCGCCCAGGACTCCGACTACGCCGACGCGCTGAAGGCCCGCGACGCCTTCCGCGACCGCCTCACGGAGACGACCCACGGCCACGGCGTGGACCTGTGGATCACGCCCGCCGCCACCGGTCCCGCCCCCCGCGGACTCGACAACGCCGGCGACTCGGTCATGTCGCTGCCGTGGAGCGGCGCCGGCCTGCCGATCGTCTCGGTCCCGGCCGGACGCACCGCCGAAGGGCTCCCGCTGGGCCTCCAGTGCGTCGGCCGGACCGGCGAGGACGAACGGCTGCTGCGCTGGGCCGCCGACGTGGAAGGCGTGCTGGGCGCACTCCCCCTGTGACACCGTGCCGGCGGTTCCGGCGCCCTGGGCAGTGACAGACGGAGAATCGAGGGACCGGCGTGGAGATGGGCATCGTCGCCGTCGGGACGGCGTTCGGCGAACTGTGCGACGTACGGGAGACGGCGGCCGAGTACCTGGTCGACCCCGCGGTCGCCGAGAAGATGGGCTACGACACGTACCACCGGCTGGGCGCCGGTGACACGCCCACCGCCCTCGCCGCGCGCGCCGCGCGCGAGGCCCTGGAGGACGCGGACCTCGACGTGGACGACCTGGACCTCCTCGTCGTCGGCGTCTCCGACGTCCCCGAGTACCTCGGCTGGGACACCTCCGCCGCCGTCGCCCGCGCCCTGGGCGCCCGCACCGTCCCCACCGTCCAGTTCACCCAGTCGTGCGCTGCCTGGTCGCCCGCCCTGGACCACGCCGCCGGCGCCATGGCCCTCTCGCCCGACATGGACACCGTCCTGCTGGTCCTGGTCAACGTGCTCAGCGAGGCGCACGCCAACCGGATGGACTTCAACGCCACGATCGCCAGCGACGGCGCCGTCGCCGCCGTCCTGCGCCGCGACCACCCCCGGCTGCGCCGGCTCTCCTCGGCCCACCTCACCAACTCGGACTACGCCGACCTCTTCCGCATCGAGTACGGCGGCGCCACGGCGCCCGTCGAGCCGGAGGGCGGGGGCAACCTGGACGTGGACCCGAAGATCGCGGTCTTCCGCCACTTCGACCGCGACCCCGCCCGCTTCGAGCAGTTCGAGCAGGAGATCCGCGCCCGGCTCGCCGGCGTCGTCGACACCGCCCTCGTCCGCGCCGGACGCGAGCGCCACGAGATCGCCCGGCTCGTCTTCATCAACGACAACCAGCGGGCCATCCAGGAGGCCGCCGAGGCCATCGGGCTGCCCGTCGAACTCAGCAACGCCGACCTGGCCCGCGAACTGGGCCACATGGGCGCCGCCGACCAGCTGGTCTGCCTCTGGCGCCACGTCGAGGCCGGCGAGCTGGCCAAGGGCGACCTGGTCGCGCTGGCCGGGATCTCGGCACCCGGAATGCACTGGTTCTGCACACTCATCGAGGTGTGAGACCGCCACCGCGGTCCGGGCGGTCCGGCCCGGCCGGCGGGGACCCGCGAGAGGAGACACCATGACCACCGAGCCCCGGACGGCACCGGCAGGGACCGTCACGGAGGAGGAGATAGCCGGCTTCGTCGTCGAGCGCTTCCTGCCCTCCGTCGACGTCGCCGAGCTCGACCCGGAGTACGACCTCCTGGCCACCGCCGTCCTCGACAGCCTCGGCCTCCTCCAGGTCGCCGCCTGGCTGGAGAAGCGGCACGGCGTCGTCGTGCCCGACCGGGAGCTGACCGGCCCGCGCTTCCGCAGCGTGCGCGCCATCCGCGAGACCGCCGAGCGGGCCGCCGCGGCCGGCGGCCGGTCATGAGCCGCGGCCTGGCCGAGGCGTTCGCGGCCCACGCCGCCGAACGGCCCGAGGCCCCCGCGCTCGTCTGGGAGGACCGCCCGGTCGGCTACGGCGAGCTCTACGCCATGGCCGACCGGGCCCGCACCCGGGTCGAGGCCGCCGTCCCCGGCCCGGACCACCCGGTGGGCCTCCTCGTCCGCAAGTCGCCCGAGGCAGTCGCCCTGGTGCTCGGCTGCCTCATGGCCGGCCGGAGCTTCCTGCTGCCCTCCCGCGAACTGCCCGAGGAACCCCTGCGGTCCCTGTACGCCCAGGCCGGCTGCCGCGCGGTCCTGAGCACCGAGCCCCATCCGCTGGCCGACCACGTCGTGGACCTCACCGGCCCCGCGACGGACCCCGGGCCGGCCCGGCCGCCCGCCCCCGTCGCCGACGACGCCGTCGGCTTCATGCTGACCACCTCCGGATCGACCGGACTGCCGAAGATCGTGCCCGTCCCCACGGGCGCCGTCACCCGCTTCACCGCCTGGGCGGGCGCGTCCTTCCCCCTCGGCCCCGGCGCCCGGGTGCTGAACTACGCCCCGCTCAACTTCGACCTGTGCCTCCTGGACATCTGGAGCACCCTCGCCCACGGCGGCACCGTCGTCCTGGCCGACCCGGACCGCGGCGCCTCCCCGTCGTACCTCCGCGACCTCGTCGCCGACCACGGCGTCACCCTGATCCAGGGCGTCCCGCTCCTCTTCCAGCTGCTGATCGAGGCCACCGCCGACACAGGCCCCCTCACCACGCCCGAGCACATCGTCTTCGCCGGCGAGAGCACCCCGGGCCGCGTCCTGGACAGTCTCGAGAAGGTCTTCCCCGACGCCCGCTGGTACAACAACTACGGCTGCACGGAGACCAACAACAGCTTCCTGCACACCATCGACCGCACCGCGCCGGTCCGCGCGCCCCTGCCGATCGGCCGCCCGCTCCCCGGCGTGTCCTGGCTGATCGCCGGGGCCGACGGCGAGCCGGTCACCGGCCAGGGCCGCGGCGAGCTGCTCGTCAGCACGCCCTTCCAGACCGCCGGCTACCTCAACGCCCCCAACGACCGCTTCGCCCCGCACCCGGACGGCGAACCCGGCCTCGTCTACTACCGCACCGGCGACGTGGTGACCCGCCACGAGGACGGCACCGTCAGCGTCCTCGGACGCACCGACTTCATGGTGAAGGTGCGCGGCTTCCAGATCAGCACCCAGAGCGTCGAGCAGGTCCTGCTGGACCACCCGGACGTCGTGGAGGCCGCGGTGATCGCCCTCCCCGACCCGGTGGCCGGCAAACGCCTGCACGCCGTCCTGCGCGTGACCGCCCCGGGCGCCGTCTCCACCCTGGCGCTGCGCAGCCACTGCGCCCGCCACGTGGTCCGCGCCGCCGTACCGACCGCCTTCGACCTGACCACGGACCCGCTGCCCAAGACGTCCACGGGCAAGGTCGACCGCAACCTCGTCCGGCGCGGCCTCGAAGCCGCCGCGACGACCGGCTGACGGCACCGGGCGCACCCGCCCCCGCCCGCCCCCGCGCGCCGCTCGGGTGGCGTATGGGCGGGCCGGAGGCGGGTGCGCGAGGATGGGGCCCATGGCGAACCGACTGGCCCATGAGACCTCTCCCTATCTGCTCCAGCACGCCGACAACCCGGTCGACTGGTGGCCCTGGTCGGCCGAGGCGTTCGAGGAGGCCCGGCGCCGCGACGTCCCCGTCCTCCTGAGCGTCGGCTACAGCTCCTGCCACTGGTGCCACGTGATGGCCCACGAGTCCTTCGAGGACGAGGCCACCGCCGCGCTGGTCAACGAGCACTTCGTCGCCGTCAAGGTCGACCGCGAGGAGCGGCCCGACGTCGACGCCGTCTACATGGAGGCCGTCCAGGCCGCCACCGGCCAGGGCGGCTGGCCCATGACCGTCTTCCTCACCCCCGACGCGGCCCCCTTCTACTTCGGCACCTACTTCCCGCCGGAGCCCCGCCACGGCATGCCGTCCTTCCCCGAGGTCCTCGACGGCGTCCGTGCCGCCTGGGCCGACCGCCGCGGCGAGGTCGCCGAGGTCGCCGACCGCATCGTGAAGGACCTCGCCGGCCGCTCCCTCGCCGTCGCCGGCGACGGCCTGCCCGGCGAGGAGGAACTCGCCGCCGCCCTGCTCGGCCTCACCCGCGAGTACGACGCCACCCGCGGCGGCTTCGGCGGCGCCCCCAAGTTCCCCCCGTCGATGGTCCTGGAGTTCCTGCTCCGCCACCACGCCCGCACCGGCTCCGAGGGCGCCCTCCAGATGGCCGCCGACACCTGCGAGGCGATGGCCCGCGGCGGCATCTACGACCAGCTCGGCGGCGGCTTCGCCCGCTACGCCGTGGACCGCGCCTGGGTCGTCCCGCACTTCGAGAAGATGCTCTACGACAACGCGCTGCTCTGCCGCGTCTACGCCCACCTCTGGAAGGCCACCGGCAGCGACCTCGCCCGCCGGGTCGCCCTGGAGACCGCCGACTTCATGGTCCGCGAGCTCCGCACCCCCGAGGGCGGTCTCGCCTCCGCGCTCGACGCGGACTCCGACGACGGCACCGGCCGGCACGTCGAGGGCGCCTACTACGCCTGGACGCCCGCCCAGCTCGCCGAGGTCCTCGGCGAGCAGGACGCCGCCCTCGCCGCCACCCACTACGGCGTCACCGAGGACGGCACCTTCGAGCACGGCAGCTCCGTCCTCCAGCTCCCCCAGGAGGCGGGCCCCGCCGACGCCGGCCGAATCGCCTCGGTCCGCACCCGGCTGCACGCGGCCCGCGAGCGGCGCGAGCGCCCCGGCCGCGACGACAAGATCGTCGCCGCCTGGAACGGCCTCGCGATCGCCGCCCTCGCCGAGACCGGTGCCCTCTTCGACCGCCCCGACCTGGTCGAGCGCGCCACCGAGGCCGCCGACCTGCTGGTCCGCGTCCACCTCGACGACGGCGGCCGGCTCGCCCGCACCTCGAAGGACGGGCGGGCCGGGACCAACGCGGGCGTCCTGGAGGACTACGCCGACGTCGCCGAAGGCTTCCTCGCCCTCGCCGCCGTCACCGGCGAGGGCGCCTGGCTGGACTTCGCCGGACTCCTCCTGGACCACGTCCTCGACCGCTTCACCGGCGAGGGAGGCACGCTGTACGACACGGCCCACGACGCCGAGACCCTCATCCGGCGCCCCCAGGACCCCACCGACAACGCCACCCCGTCCGGCTGGACCGCCGCCGCCGGAGCACTGCTCTCGTACGCGGCCCACACCGGCTCGGAGGCCCACCGGGCCGCCGCCGAGGGCGCGCTCGGCGTGGTCAAGGCGCTCGGCCCGCGCGCCCCCCGCTTCATCGGCTGGGGCCTCGCCGTGGCCGAGGCCCTGCTCGACGGCCCCCGCGAGATCGCCGTGGTCGGCGCCGCCGCCGACCCCGCCTTCCAGGAGCTGCGCCGCACGGCGCTGAGGGCGGCCACCCCCGGGGCGGTCCTCGCCGCCGGAGCCCCCGGCAGCGAGGAGTTCCCGCTCCTCCGGGACCGCCCCCTGGTCGCCGGGTCACCCGCCGCGTACGTCTGCCGTCACTTCACCTGCGACGCACCCGTCACCGACCCGGACGCCCTGGCCCGCGGGCTGCGCTGAGGCCCCGAACGGACACGGCCCCGCCGCCCTTCCGGAGAGGGGTGGCGGGGCCGCGCCGTGGCCGAGCGGCGATGCTCAGTGGTTGCCGGCGCCGTTGCCGGACAGCACGGGGATGTCGCTGAGGATGTGCGACAGCGGCTCGTCGCCCTTGGCCTGGGTCGAGTTCTCGACGCACTGCTGGTTCTGCGGGGAGGACAGGACGTTGATGTCCTGGACCGCGATCGGGATGGCACCGATCAGCGAACCGGCGTTGACCTTGGCCGGGAGGCCGATGCACGGCTTGTTCAGGGAGCCCTGGACGAGCGCGAACTGCGGGCTCATGTTGCCGTAGGTGGCGGAGTTGCCGAACTCCTGGTGCGCGCCGTTGCCGGAGAGCGAGGTGGTGCCACCGTCGTCGGCGATCGCGAGCGCCTGCCCGGCCGTCGCGCCGACGACCGAAACAGC
Source organism: Streptomyces sp. NPDC058052 (assembly GCF_042885515.1). Taxonomy (NCBI): domain Bacteria; kingdom Bacillati; phylum Actinomycetota; class Actinomycetes; order Kitasatosporales; family Streptomycetaceae; genus Streptomyces; species Streptomyces sp. NPDC058052. Next base: position 114,638 of record NZ_JBHVRX010000007.1, read on the forward strand.
CACCGCAGCGGTCGCGAGGAGCTTCTTCATGTTCTGGCCTTTCGGATGACTGGCCCGCGCCGAGTGGCGAGCCGTGCTGATCAACTGGCCGGAGGGCCGGAGGTTCCGGCATGTCCACCGGACGGCCTACGGGCAGATGAGCGAAGAACCCCTGGCGGGGGCGTAGTCGGCGACGGAGATCCCGCTCGGGGCGACGGCGTCGCCGGACGGCAGCGGACGGTCGGCGCGGAGCCGCGCGAAGACCTTCGCGGCTCCCTCCTCGTCCCAGCCCACCGTGGACCCGACGCCCTCGACGAGCGGGTTGAAGCCCCGTACGGGGACGGTCGCCAACTCGGTGCGGGACGGGCCGACCGCCCTCAGCCGGGCGGCGAGCGCGAGGAGCCCGGCCGGCGAGACGCCGCGCTCGACGGCCTCGGTCCCGCGCAGGGTCGAGGCGAGCGCCCTCAGCCTCGCCGGGTCCTTGAGGATCCCGCCGGACCGGATCCGGTGCAGCGTGTTGACGACGAACTTCTGCTGCTTCCGGATGCGGCCGAAGTCCATCTCCCCGTCGGCCTTCCGCGAGCGCACGTACTGCAGCCCCTCGCCGCCGCCCACCCGTCGGGTGCCGACCGCCAGGTCGAGTCCGGTCGCCGGGTCCTTCAGCGGCTTCGCGGTGCAGATCGGGACGCCGCCGTCGATCCGGTCGACGGTGTCCATGAACCGCCGGAAGTCGACCTCCAGATAGCGGTGGACGTCGAGTCCGGTCGCCGCCTCGACGGTCTCGATCGTCAGCAGCGGGCCGCCTTCCGCGTGGGCGGCGTTGATCTTCGCGAGGTGGCGCTCGTGGACGGCGCCGGTCCGCAGGTCGGTGTGGGGGCCGGGGAGTTCGGCCAGCGAGTCGCGGGGCAGCGACACCACGCTGACCCGGTCGTTCCTGGCGGAGACGTGCACGAGCATCATCACGTCGGTGCAGTCGCAGTCCTGGCCGCCGAGCCGGAAGCGTGTCTTCTCCGCGGCGGTGACCCCGGACCGCGAGTCCGTACCGACGACGAGCAGGTTCAGTCCCCGTGCGGGAGCGGGGAGTTCGGCGGGACCGCCGAGGGCGGAGGCGAGGGCACCGGGGGCGAGCGCGAGAAGCGCCGCCGGTGCGACCAGGAGCCGCCACGGGCGCGGGAATCTCATGCCCGCACGGTATTTCGGTGCCGCTCGCACAGAGATACGCGACGCGACATCGAGTTCCTGAATCACTCCGTTGCGAGGCTTGTGTAATGATGCGGGAATAGCAGCGGAAGGAGCGAGGATGGCGCCGCCGGATCCCGGGAGTCCCGGGAAATGGGAACGGATGGCCTTCATTCCGAAGAGCCGGTATGTGAGCGAGCCGCAGATCGCCGACCCGATCCGGTCGACGCAGCAATTTCCCGTCTATTCCGCCCTGGTGACCCAGTGGACGCAGGCGGGCCGGACGGTACCGGGAATGCCGGACCGGGAATGGGAGCGGCTGATGTCGACTCCCGTCTGGCCGCGTTAGGGCTCGTACGCGCGAAGGGGCCGCCCCGGCGGGGCGGCCCCTCGACGCGCGGACGTCGCCGGGGAGGCGGACGTCAGCCGTTGGCCACGCCGTTGCCCGAGAGGATCGGGATGTCCTCCAGCAGGTGCGACAGCGGCTCGTCGCCCTTGGCCTGCGTCGAGTTCTCGACGCACTGCTGGTTCTGCGGGGAGGAGAGGACGTTGACGTCCTGGACCGCGATCGGGATCAGGCCCGCGAGCGAACCGGCGTTGAGCTTGGCCGGCAGGCCCACGCACGGCTTGTTCAGGGATCCCTGGACGAGCGCGAACTGCGGGCTCATGTGCCCGTAGGTCGCGGAGTTCCCGAACTCCTGGTGGGCGAAGTTGCCGCTCTTGGAGGTGGTGCCGCCGTCGTCGGCGATGGCGAGGGCGGGGGTGGCCGCGGCGGCGGAGGCGCCGACGATCGCGGCGGCGGCGGCCGCGGTGGCCATGACCTTCTTGATCACGGTAGTTCCCTTCTAGAACCGGCTCCGTGCAGGGAGCCCCCTGATCAACTCGCCCCGGACCGGCGGGTTCCGCTCTGTCACCCCGTTGGCGGAGCGCGCACGGCAGCGCTCGCCGGGGTACCCAGTCGATCGGGTGAAGCGCCGGAACCTCCCCCCTCGACGGCAGGTTGATCCGGTCGCATCAATCAGGTCGATTGGTGGGAACAGAACGGATTCACCGTGATCAAGAAGATGATGGCGGCCGCGGCCGTCACCGCTTCGGCCGTCGGCTTCGCCGCCGCGGCCGCCGCCCCCGCGATGGCCATCGCCAACGACGGCGGCACGACCTCCCTCTCCGGGAACGGCGCCCACCAGGCGTTCGGCAACTCCAAGACCGCCGGTGACATGAGCCCGCAGTTCTCCGCCGTCCAGGGCTCCCTGAACAAGCTGTGCCTCGGCGCCCCGGTCAAGGGCAACGTCGGCCCGATCCTCGGTGTCCTCGTCCCGGTCTCCGTCCAGGACGTCAACGTCCTCTCCTCCCCGCAGAACCAGCAGTGCGCGGAGAACTCCACCCAGGCCAAGGGTGACGAGCCGCTGTCGCACGTCCTGGAGGACATCCCGGTCCTCTCCGGGAACGGCATCGGCAACGGCTGATCCGGAAGCGCGCCACAGGGCCGGAGGAATTCCTTCCTCCGGCCCTGTGTCGTGTGCGCAACGGAGTGAATGCCCCGAGTCGGAGCCGAATTCCCGGTTTCCTTCGCGGGAGGTTGTCGTTGTCCCTGTGTGCGGCGGAGGCCGATCTTCCGCCGAGGAAAGGAACCAGACGAAATGAAGTGCAAGAAGGCTGCTGCCGTCATCGCCGGAGTCATCATGGCCATGGGCGCGGCCACGCCCGCCTTCGCCGACGCCGACGCGCACGGTGCCGCCATCGGTTCGCCGGGTGTCCTCTCGGGCAACGTCGTCCAGATCCCGATCCACATCCCGATCAACGTGTGCGGCAACAGCATCAACGTCATCGGTGCGCTGAACCCGGCCGCCGGCAACGTCTGCGTCAACGCCTGACCCAGGCCGCCGCATCCGCGGACACGGCACGGACCGGCCCCGGGGAGAGCATCCGCTCCCCGGGGCCGGTCCGCGTCACCGGAGGGACCGAACTCCCGCCGGCGCCCGCTCACCGCCGCGGGGCCGGCCCACCCGGGCGCCGCCCCGCCCGCCGGCCCGCAGCCGCTGCCGGACCCCCTTCACCAGCCGGCCCGCCGTGTAGCCGGCGCCGAACACGAAGCGCATGGACGGGCCGTACGAGGGGGCGGTGAGCAGCCCGGCGAGGAAGAGGCCCGGCCAGGACGACTCGAAGAGGGCTCCGGTCTCGGGCGCCCCCGCGGGGCCGGTCGTGCGCAGCGCGGACCGCAACGCCGGGTCCAGGACGCCGGCCCGGTCGAGCGAGGGGACGAAGCCGGTGGCCGCCACGACGTGGTCGGTCTCCAGGACGGCGGCCCCGTCCGGGCCCTCGACGTCGAGCCGGAGCCGGTCGTCGCCGGTGACGGCCGCCGCCGTGATCCGGTGCCCCAGGCGGACGTCGGCGACGGCGGCGAACCGCTCGCGCAGCCACCAGGCACCGGCCGGGCCGAGCGCCGAGCCGAAGAGCCGCGCCCGGGTGGGGGCGGGCAGCCGCCGGAAGACGCCCGGGGTGTCGGCGTACAGCTTGTTCCGCCAGCCGCAGCCGAGGCCCGTGTGCGGGGCGCGCAGGGCGGGCCAGGGGCCGCGGTGGAGGGCGGGCGGCAGGGTGTTCCAGTGGAGCCGGTCCGCGCGGGCGACGACGCGCACGGCGGCGGCACCGGCCTCGGAGAGGAGCGCGGCGGTCTCCAGGGCGGCCTGCCCGGCGCCGACGACGGTGACGTCCCGCCCGGCGAGCTCCCCGAGTTCGCCGTGGTGGCTGGAGTGGGTGACGTACCGGCGCGGAAGGTGCCGGAGCGGGCCGGGGACCTCCATGAAGGGGAGCACGCCGACGGCGAGGGCGACCGTGCGGGCCCGCAGCGTCCCGCCGTCCTCCGCGGTGAGGAGGAACCCCTCGGGCGCGGGCGCCACCGAGGTGATCAGCCGCTCGTCGACGGCGGGGACGGCCTGCCGGGCGAACCAGTCGCCGTAGGAGGCGAAGAAGGAGACCGGGAGCGGCACGCCGTGTGCGGCGCGCACGCCCTGGACGGCGGCGTAGGCGTCCAGGCCGTACGCGCCCGCCGGGTCGGAGAGGTGCGAGGCCCATGGCTCGGACTTGAGGAACATCCCGGAGGGCATGGCGTGCCAGGACTCCATGGGGCGGCCGAAGGTGACCGGGTCGAGCCCGTGGGCCGCCGCGTGCGCGGCCACCGACAGGCCGTACGGGCCGGCCCCGACGACCACCAGGTCATGCACCGGATTCGCCTTCGCCATCGCGTTCGCCATCGTGCCTTCCGTCTTCATCGCTGGGTGAGCTGGGTGGAGGAGCCGCGGGCCGACGGGCCCGGCAGGGTGGCCGGGTGCCGGGGCCGGCCGGCCGAGAGTCTCCGCCGCGCCGCCGTCAGGGCCTTGCGCAGCAGGTGGACGAGCCAGGCGCGGCCCATGGCGAGCGCGGGCGCCGGGTCGTCGGCGGCGAACCAGGCGCGTTCGGCGGGCCGCCGGGCGGCGCCCGGCTCGGGGGCGTACCGGCGGCCGGGGGAGGCGAGCAGGGAGAGCGCCGCGTAGTTCTCGACGACGAACCGGCGTCCGTACGCGGGGGAGTGCGGCGGTACCGGCCGGCCGGTGAGATCCAGGTGCAGGGCCCGCACCACGTCCAGCCCGGCGGCGTCGGCGAAGAGCCGGAACTGGGCGCCGGGGCGCGGGTTGAAGTCGAGCAGGTGGTACGCGCCGGTGGTCCGGTCGAGCCGGAAGTCGAGGTCGCACACGCCCCGGTAGTCCAGCGCGTCGAGCAGTTCGCGGGCGATCCGGTCCACCTCCGGGTTGGGCGCCCAGCGTCCGACGGCGGTGAGCCCGGCCCCGTCCGGCCAGGAGCGCTCCTTGCGGCCGGTGGCCCCGGCGGCGCAGCCTCCGGCGGAGTCCGCGTACCCGTGGAAGAACCAGTCGAGGCCCCGGCCCGGCGGCAGCAGCTCCTGGAGCAGCAGCCGGCTGCCGGCCTGCGAGGTGCGTCCGTACAGCTCCCGCACCTCGGCGAGCGAGCGGAGGATCGTCGTACTGCGCAGTCCGGCCCCGGCCGGGAGCAGCCAGGGGCGGCTCCACTTGGCGACCACCGGCAGCCCGAGCGCCCAGGCCATGGCGGCGGCCTCGTCGGCGCCGGCGGGGAGTCCGGTACGGGGGTGGGGCAGGCCCAGTCGGGCGCAGGTCGCGGCGAGCGCGGCCTTGTCCGCGACCCTCAGGAGCTGCTCCTCGGTCTGTTCGGGCAGCAGGATCCTGCCGTCGAGGTCGGCGCGGCGGCGGGCCAGCGCGAGGGCGCTGATGTCGTCCAGGGGCACGGCGAGCACGTGATCTGACGGGGTGTCGGTGATCTCCGCGGCGACGCGGAGCAGCAGCGCGGCCAGTTCGGTGGAGGCCGCCGGGCAGGGCCGGGGGCGGGCCGAGCGCACGTACCGCGACCGGGCGACCGGGCTGTCGGCCGCCTCGACGACCGCGTGGACCGGGATTCCGGCCCGGCCGAGGGAGCGTGCGGCGCCCAGGGTCCCGTGATGGAACGGGTTCCGGTCGAGCCGCACGAGAACGGCGGGTACGCGGGTGTCGAAAGGCGGCACGGGCATTGCACCTTCATCTCGGGTGCCCCAATTGGGCGATGAAATCCTCTAATGGACTACGGAGCGGAGGGAAGCGGAGTTCACGGTCGGCTCATTAGGAATACTTTCGGAACATCGGAATGACTGATCGTCAAGTGGTAAGCGTGTGAAGGAGCGGCCGTGGAACCTGTCGGAGGAACACCGAGAAGAACAAGAAGATGGCTGGGGGTGATCACCGCCGGCCTCCTCGTCTCGGGTTCGGTCGTGCTGTCGGCACCCGCCCATGCCGCCGCATCTCTAACGACGGAGGACCCCGGTCCGACTCTCCCCGCCACCACGGCGATGGGCGCCTTCCTCGACTCGGGCTCGCTCGGGGTCGCCCGGATCGGGCAGCTGGAGCGCTGGCTCGGCGGCCGGGAGCTCCGCGTCGGCCACACGTACCTGCCCGGCGACCTCTGGTCCAACATCGAGGGCCCGCCCGGCTTCCTCGACGCCTGGGCCGACTGGCGCAACGCGAAGCGGGACCGGCTCTTCGTCCTCAACGTCCCCATGCTGGAACGGAACGAGGCCGGCGTCTCCGACCCCGAGGTCCGCCACCGGCTCCAGCTCGGCGCCGCCGGCTACTACGACCACCACTTCCGCACGCTCGCCCGCCGCCTCGTCGAGGCCGGGGCCCTGGACACGGTCCTCGTCCTCGGCTGGGAGATGAACGGCACCACCTACACCCACCGCTGCGGTCCCGACCCGACCGCGTGGAAGAAGTACTGGAACCGGATCGCCACGACCATGCGGTCCGTACCCGGCCAGAAGTTCCGCTTCGACTTTAACCCGAGCCGGGGCCGGGACGCCGTGCCCTGGACCGAGTGCTATCCGGGCGACGACGTCGTCGACATCATCGGCATGGACTCGTACGACCAGCCGCCCGGCGCCGATTTCGACCGCCACGTGAACGAGCCCTACGGGCTCCAGAAACAGGTCGACTTCGCCGCCGAGCACGGAAAGCAGATCTCCTATCCGGAATGGGGGCTCTTCCGGAACGGCGACAATCCGACGTACATGCGGCGCATGCTGGAATGGATCCGCGACCACAAGCCGCTGTACCACACGATCACCGACTACTGCCCGCACGGCGTCTGGCAGTGCGACAACAATCCGCAGTCGTCACGGGTGTTCCGGGAAATGCTGTACGGGGCGGAGCCGTCGGTGCCGGTGGATCCGGTGGATCCGGTGGATCCGGTGGATCCGGTGGATCCGGTGGATCCGGTGGATCCGGTCGATCCGGTTGACCCGGTCGACCCGGTGGATCCGGTCGACCCCGTGGACCCCGTGGACCCCGTGGACCCCGTGGACCCGGTGGACCCGGTGGACCCGGTGGACCCCGTGGACCCGGTGGACCCCGTGGACCCGGTGGATCCGGTCGATCCCGTGGACCCCGTGGATCCGGTCGATCCCGTGGATCCGACTCAGCCCGAGCCGAAGCCCGAGCCGAAGCCGGAACCGAAGCCCGAGCCGAAGCCTGAGCCGAAGCCTGAGCCGAAGCCTGAGCCGAAGCCTGAGCCCAAGCCTGAGCCGAAGCCGGAACCGAAGCCTGAGCCGAAGCCCGAGCCGAAGCCGGAACCGAAGCCTGAGCCGAAGCCCGAGCCGAAGCCGGAACCGAAGCCGGAACCGAAGCCCGAACCCAAGCCCGAACCCAAGCCCGAGCCCAAGCCCGAGCCCAAGCCGGAACCCGAACCCGAGCCCGAGCCGAGGCCGGAACCTCAGCCGGAGCCGAGGCCCGAGACTCCGCCCGAGTGCTGGAAGGTCGAGCTCGGGGGCTGGGTGGAGAGCTGGATCGGCGGGCCGGTGTGCGTGCCGAAGGACACCGGCTGGAAGGACGGCCTGGGAGTCGACCTCGACTGGAAGGGGGCGCTGAACGGCGTCTGGCCCTTCTGACGGTCAGCCGCCCGACGCGGGGGCGCGGCCGGGCAGGCGGGCGAGGAGCCGGCCGGCCCAGGCCCGCTCCCGCGCCTGCCGGGCCGCCCAGCGCCGCGCGTCGGCGGCGCCCGCGTGGAGCCAGAGGAGCGGGGCCGTACCGCGACCGGTGAGCAGCAGGCGCCGGTTGCGGACCGGCTCCGGCCGCCAGTGGTGCTTGTACGGTTCGCTGCCCCGCAGCATGCTCAGCGTCGCCCGGCCGCCCGCGCTGGTCTCGCGGGCCCCGTGCCGCAGCAGCATCGCGGCGACGTCGACCTTGCGCTCCCGCAGCACCGGGTCGGCGCCGTACAGGTAGCCGCCGGCGAGGCGCGGCGACATCAGGGTGAGGTCGGCGGCGACCACGTCCCCGCCGAGCCGGAACTCGGTGACCATCGCGTCGCCGCGCTCCACCATCGGCCGGACCGCCCGGGCCAGGTGCTGGGCGAACCGCTCGCTGGTGTGCTCGGCGGTGACCCCGCGGCCCCGCCACTGGAGCTGGTGGAGGGTCAGGAGCCGGTCGAGGGCGGCCGGCACGTCGGGGCCGGTCACCACGTGCGCGTCGATGCCGAGGGCGTCGAGCTTGCGCAGCTTGGCCCGGACCCGCTGGGCCTTCCCGGACGGGATCCGTTCGAGCAGCCCCTCCATGGGGACGGCGGGCAGCTCCAGGCAGAGCGAGTCCGGGAGCCTGCGGCGCGGGCCCCGCCACCGGGCGAAGACCCGTTCGGCGGCGGCGCCGGGCCGCACCTCCCGCAGGTCGACGACCGCGCCCCGGGCCGTACGGGCGATCGCGCCGGCCAGCGCGTCCGCCGCCTCCGGGCGCTCGTCGTCGAGGAGGACGTCGGTGAAGTCGGTGATCGCGCCGCCGAGCTGGGTCAGCACGGGCAGCGGCCCGCGCGCCCGCATCAGGGGCGCCGCCGCCACGAGCGCGCCGTCCCCGTCCCGGACGAGCACCACCCGCAGGGCGCCGGGGCGCCCGTACGAGACCCACCAGGAGTGCAGCCAGGAGTGGGACTGGAACGGGGTGGCCGAGGAGCAGCGCCCGTACAGGTCGGTCCACTCCGCCGCGAGCCGTCCGAAGTCCTCCGAGGTACGGCAGAGCTCGGTCCGCAGGGTTCTTCCCAAGGTCACACCGCCTCCGGTTCCGGCTGGTGGGCGGCGGGCGCGGGCACGGCGGCCCCGGTCCCGGCGTGGGGCGGGGCGGCCGGACGGGAGTGGCGGCCCTCGCCGCGCCCGGCGGCCCGCTTCGGGCGGACCAGCAGCGCGAGGCCGCCGAGCAGTCCGCCGGCGCAGGCGCCGACCAGCGCGGAGAGCGGCGCGGACGGCGACACCGGGTCGGCCGGCCGGGTCGCGCGGGAGAACTGCACGACCTTCACGCCCGTGCTGCCCGCGACGTGCGAGGAGTTGAGGACCAGGGAGCGGGCCACCCCGTCGGCGATCGACACCGCCTGCGCGGGCTTCGCCGCCCGGGCGGTGATCGAGATCATCGGCGCGTCCGGGGAGGTCTCGGCCCGCACGCTCTCGCGCAGGGTGGCGGTGGTGACGCCCGCCCACACCTGGGCGTCGCCGGTCACCGCGATGTCGGTGGCGACCCGCCCGTACGCCTGGGCGAAGCCGAGCGCCGCCGCCGGGTCGGACTTCTCGCCGGGGACGACGATGACGTAACTGGTCGCCGCGTACTCGGGGGTCTTCAGGACCCCGTAGCCGCCGCCGAGCGCGGCCCCGGCGACCACGGCGGCGGGCAGCACCGCCCAGCGGCCGGGGGAGCGCAGTCGGGCGGGCAGGCGGACGGCGCGGGGTGGGGTGGTGGTCATGACGGGCTCTCTCGCTTCACGGGGCGCCGGGCGGGCGCCGGAGGGACGGGGGCAGGGGCTTCAGGGGGACTGCACGGAGGCGGGGCGGCCGTGGACGGCCCGGTCGTAGAGGGTCATCAGCCGGTCGGCGCTCCGCGCGATGTCGTAGCGGCGGGCGGCGGCGGGCGCGGGCAGCCGTACGGGCCCGGGGCCGCGCGCGGCCCGCAGGTCCCGCAGGGCGCCGATCAGCTCGGGTACCGACTCGCCGATCCGGCGGGCGCCCGGCGCCGCGTCCGCCGGCAGGTCCTCGATCGCCGGACACGCCACGTACAGCACCGGCAGTCCGGCGGCGAGCGCCTCGACGACGGCGAGGCCGAAGGTCTCGTCGGGCGAGGTGGAGACGAAGACGTCCATGGCGGCCAGGAGTTCGGGGAGCATCGGCCCGGCGGGTCCCTCCGCCGGCGGGTCCTCGCAGGCGCCGAAGAAGAGGACCCGGCCGGCGGCGCCGCACTCGCGGGCCACCGCGCGCAGCTCCTCGCGCCGCTCGCCGTCGCCGACCAGCAGCAGCCGCGCCTCCGGCACCGACGCCACGGCCCGGATCAGCCGGTCGAACCGCTTGCCCGGCGCGAGCCGCCCCACCCCGCCGACCACGAACGCGTCCTCGGGGATCCCGAGCACGCCCCGGGTGAGGCGGCGGGCGCGCGGGACGAAGGCGAAGCGGCCGGTCTCGATGCCGTTCGGCACGACCTCGATCCGGTCCGGTGCCACGCCCCAGTCGGCGAGCCGGCGGGCCACGCTCGCCGAGACGGCGACCGTCGAGGTGCCGAGCCGCTCCGAGGCCAGGTAGAGGGCGCGGGTGCCCGCCGACAGCGGGCGGCCCTCGATCTGCGAGGTGCCGAGCGAGTGCTCGGTGGCGATGACCCGGCGGACCCCGCCGAGCCGGGCGGCGAGCCGGCCGTAGACGCAGGCCCGGTAGAGATGGGTGTGGACGAGGTCGTAGCCGCCCTCGCGGACGAGCCGGGCGAGCCGGGGCAGCGCGCCGACGTCCCGGTTGCCGGTCATGCCCAGGTGGGTGACCGGGGTGCCGTCGGCCTCGATGCCGACCGCCACCGGCCCCGGGTTGGTGAGTGTCACCACCCGCCCCTGGACGGGCAGGTGACGCAGCAGCAGCCGCAGCTGCTGCTCGGCCCCGCCGATGCCGAGCCCCGTGATGACGTGCAGCACCTTCATCCCAGCACCGCCGCGGCCGGGCCCGCCTGGACGGGGATCAGCTCGGCGGGATGGCGGCGGCGCAGCGGGTGCAGGGCCCGCTTGGCGGTGAGCCGCCACGAGGTGTCGTCCTCGCCGATGTGGACCCGCGGCAGGGCGTGCGCGCTGGTCAGCGGGCCGGGATCGATGCCGCAGGCGTAGCCGTACCCGGCCTTGCGCACCGCGCGGACCACCCGCGGGTCGACCGCACCGTACGGGTAGCAGAAGCCGTCCACCGGGCCGCCGGTGATCTCCTCCAGGAGGGTCCGGGAGTGCCGGGTCTCGTCCGCGAGGGTGGCGTCGTCGGCCTCCGTCAGCCGCCGGTGGGTCAGGCCGTGCGAGCCGATCTCCATGCCGGCGGCGGCGATCCGTTCGATGCCCTCCTCGGTGAGCAGCCGCTTGCGCGGGCCCTCGGCGTCCCAGTCGTTGACGCCGCCGAGCCGGCCCGGCAGGACGTACACGGTGGCGGTGAAGCCGTGCCGGCGGAGCAGTGGCAGCGCCGAGTCGAGGAAGTCGGCGTAGCCGTCGTCGAAGGTGAGGCCGACGAGCCCCTTCTCCCGCCCCTCGGCGGTCGCGGCGAGCAGCTCCCGCACCGACACCCCGCGCAGCCCCCGGTCGCCCAGCCAGTGGAGCTGCCGGGCGAAGCGCACGGGGGAGACGGTCACCCGGTACGGATCGTCAGTGGTGTCCGTGATCGAGTGGTACATCGCCACCCACAGGGGCGGCTTCACCCACAGGGGCGGCTTCGGCAGCAGACGGCGCAGCGCGGTGGGGGCGGGCATGGGCGGTCCTTCGGCGTCGGAGTGAGCGGTGCGGGAGGGGAGGGATCTCCGGCGCCTTGGCGGCGCAGGCGATGAAGAGCAGGAACACGCCGGCGACCACCAGGCCCGCGACGGCGAGGGAGAGCAGGGGCGGCCCGATCGCCGTCGAGCAGAGCCAGCCCGCGCCGGTCGCCCAGGCGGCCGCGGTGGCGAGCCGCAGCAGGCCCTCGCCGAGCCGGTCCGCGCGCACCGGGACGGTCTGCCGGTGGGCCCCGCGCAGCAGCAGCACGGCGGTCAGCGTGATGCCGAGCGCGTTGGCGGCGGCGATGCCGACGGCGCCCCAGGCGTGCGCGCCGGGCACCCCGGCGGCGGCGGTGGCGGCGAGCCCGGCGGCCATCGCGGCGGCCGGGTACCAGAGGGGGCGGGCGGCGGAGAAGTAGCAGCGGACGAGGGCGCCGACCATGGTCTGGCCGAGCAGCCCGAGCGCGTAGACCCGCATGACGGCGGCGGTGGCGACCGTGTCCGTGCGGTCGAACTCACCTCGCTGGAACAGAAGCTCGACAATGCGGGGGGCGGCGGCGATCACCACGGAGGCCCCCACCAGGACCACCACCGCCGCCAGCAGCAGATCCCGCTCGACCCGCCGCCGCGCCCCCTCCGGATCGCCCGCGGCCAGCGCCCGCGCGACCACCGGGAAGCTGACCGTGCACAGCATCAGCGACAGGATCATCGGCAACTGGGCGATCTTCTGCGCGTAGTTCAGGTGCGAGATCGCCCCCGACGGCAGCGGCGCGGCGAGGAAGCGCTCGATCAGCGTCTGCGACTGCCGGGTCAGGGAGAAGGCGACGACCGGCGCGATCAGCCCGAACACGATCAGCCGCCCGTCCCCGCCGAGCTCCGGCGCGAGCGTCTCCGGCTCCCGCGACGGCACCGGTCGCGCCCGCAGCTCGCGCAGCAGCGCCGGCGCCTGCACCAGCACCATCAGCACCCCGCCGACCGCGACCCCGGCGGCGGCCGACCGCACCCCCCACGGCTCGCGCAGGAGCACCATCGTGCCGATGATGCCGACGTTGTACGCCACGTAGATCGCGGCCGGCGGCAGGAAGACGTGGTGCGCCCGCAGCGCCGCCGAGCAGTAGCCGACGAGCGCGAAGGTGAGCACACAGGTCGCCGTCAGCCGGGTGCAGTCCACCGCCAGACCCGGGTCGGAGAGCCCCGGAGCGAGGAGCCGGACGACCGACGGGGCCGCCACGACCAGGACGGCGGCGGCGAGCCCCACCGACAGGGTGAGCCGCGGCAGCGTCCCCCGCACCAGGTCCCGCACCGGATCCCCGAACAGCGTTCCCGAACGGCGGGCCAGCGCCCGTGAGAAGGCCGGCACCAGGATCAGCGCCATCGCGTCCTCGATGAGCAGCGTGGACGCGAACTCCGGCACCGTCCACGCCACCAGGAACGCGTCCGTCTCCGCACCCGCGCCGAAGTACCCGGCGAGGATCTGGTCCCGGACGAGCCCGAGCACCGCCCCGACGGCGGTCAGCCCCGCCGTCACCGCCGCCGCCTTGGCCAGGAACCCGCGCCCCGCCCCGCCCGCCGCCGGCGCCTTCACCCGGGCGTGCGCCCGCCGCCCGGTCCGCGGGACCGCGGGCGGGGCCGCCAGGGTGGCGGTCGCCGCCCCGGCCCGGTGCCCGGCCGGCCCGGAGCCGCCCGGGGAGCGCCGCGGCACCCCGGCGTCCGTCGGACCGGGCGCGGGCGCCCACACGTCGGCGGCGGCCGTCGCGCCACGGCGGACGGAGACCCGCCGGGCTCCCGCGAGACCACCGGGACCGGACGCAGGACCGGACGCGGGCCTCGGGGGTACGGAGCCGGCCCCGGAGCCCGCCCCCGCCCCGGAGCCCGCCCCCGCCCCGGAGCCCGCGCCCGCTCCCGCACCGGCCCCCGGCAGCACGGCGGCCCCCGGGGCGCACGGGGAGTCCGTGGCGCCCGGGGGCAGGGGGGACCAGGGGTCGGTCAGGGGCTCGCCGCGCGGCGGGCACGGAGGACACGGCGGGACGGCGCCGGGACCACCGGGCCCCGGCGGCGCGGCGTACGCGTCCGTGGGATCCGGCGGACCGGCCCACGGGTCACGCACCGCGCACCTCCACCGGTCCCTCGGGACCGGGCGTCAGCGCCCACCAGGCCGCGAGGCCGAACACCACCGACATCAGCACCGTCGACGGGCCGCCGATGTCCGCGTAGAAGAAGTCGATCAGCTGCCAGGCGAGCAGCCCGCTCGCCACCAGCGCGCAGTCCGCGCCCGACCGGCGCCGCCGCAGCGCGCCCACCAGCAGCGCCAGCCAGCTCCCCGCCAGCGCGATCAGCCCGATCAGCCCCTGCTCGCTGAGGATCAGCAGGTACATGTTGTGCGGCGAGAGCAGCGGCTGCTTCCGGAAGCCCGCGCCCGCGCCGGCCGTGTCGCTGCCGGAGGAGAGCGCCACCGAGGCGTTCGAGTCCCGGTACTGCGGGAAGCCCTTCAGCCCGACCCCGGTCAGCGGCTCCGAGGCCCACATCCGCCCGGCCGCCGCCCACATCGTGTACCGGTCCGTCACCGACTGGTCCGGCGCCGCCGTCACCTGCGTGATGCTGGTGACCCGCTCCTTCACCATCGACGAACCGATCCCCAGCCCGCCGACCAGCACCACCGCGAGCGCGCCCACCACCAGCGTCACCCGCGCCGCCCGGCGGACCCCGCCGAGCAGCAGCTGGATCCCGCAGGCCAGCACGGTCGCGATCCACGCGCCCCGGCTGAACGACAGCACCAGCGGCACCACGAGCAGCACCGCGCAGACAAGCGCCGCCGTCCGCGTCCGTCCCGCCGGAGCGCCGAGCGCGATCCCGGTGACGATCACGAGCCCGTACGCCACCACCGTCGCCATGCCCATCACGTCGGTCGCCCCGAAGGTGCCCACCGCCCGGATGTCCTCGCCCTGGTACGAGGCGCCCGTCCCCGTCAGGTACTGCGTGACGCCCACCGCTCCCTGGAGCAGCGCCAGCGCCACCAGGCCCCACGCCACCACCGCGAAGTCCCGCCGGTCCCGGACCATCAGCAGCACCGCCGCCGGGACCAGCACGAAGACCTGCACGTACCGGGCGACGCCCGGCAGGCTCGACGCCGGGTCGTTCGAGGTGATCGCCGCCAGGCAGACCCCGAACACCGGCATCCCCAGCACCACCGCCGCGGTCCGGGTCAGCGGCCGGGCGCCGCCGCGCAGGACCCGGACGAGACAGACCAGCACCAGCAGCCCCGAGGCCGCGTCGGCGACCGTGCCGGTGCCGCCCGTCCCGCCCTGCGCCCCGCCGCCGCCCGGCACCAGGAGCAGCGCGATCACCGCGAGGACCGGGGACAGCGCCCCGGCCCGCCGCGCCCAGGCCCGGGCGTCCGGCGTCCCCGCGAGGACCGGCACCGTCGTCACGGCCGTGGCCATCCTCAGCTCCCCGTCGGTCGGACCAGCCCGGCCGCGGTGCGGACCAGGATGCAGACGTCCTGCCAGAGCGACCAGTGGTCGATGTAGTGGTTGTCGAAGCGGCAGCGGTCCTCGATCGAGGTGTCCCCGCGCAGCCCGTTCACCTGCGCCAGACCGGTCAGCCCGACCGGCATCCGGTGACGGGCCGCGTACCCCGCGTGGATCTTGCTGAACTGGGCCACGAAGTAAGGGCGTTCGGGACGCGGTCCGACCAGGCTCATGTCGCCGCGGAGCACGTTCCACAGCTGCGGCAGCTCGTCCAGCGAGGACTTCCGCAGGAAGCCGCCCGCCGCGCTCATCCGCCGGTCCCCGGCCACGTTCCACCGGGTCGCGGACTCCGTCTCGTCGGACGGCCGGAGCGTACGGAACTTCAGCAGCGTGAAGTGCCGCCCGTGCTGGCCCACCCGCTCCTGCCGGAACAGCACCCCGGGCCCGTCCGACAGCCGCACCGCCAGCGCGCACACCGCCAGCACCGGCAGCGCCAGCGCCAGCGCCGGACCGGCCAGCGCGATGTCCAGCGCCCGCTTGGCCAGCGCGCCGGGCCGCTCGGTCGCCGGGACGAGCCGGCGGCGGGCGTACCCCCACACGTGCTCGCCCATCGGCCCCGCGCGCCGCTCCCCGCCGACCCGCCAGGTCACGCAGCCGTAGTGCTGGAAGAGGGTCACCAGCTCGGGCTCGTCCGACAGGAACACCGCCTCGCGGACCGTGTTCTGGATGACCGCCCGGCGGATCTCCTCCGCCGTCGTCAGCACCGGCAGCCCCGGCTCCAGCGGCCGCTGCTCACCGACCGTCCCGTCCGGCAGCCCCACGACGCCGACCGGCCGCATCCCGTACTCCGGGTGCTGCAGGGCCGCCGCCGCGAACCGGCGCGCCGCCGCCGGCGGGCCCACCACCAGCGCCGACCGCGGCCGCTCCCGGGCGATCCGCCGCCCGCGCGCGAGCAGCAGCGCCCGCACCACGGCCGCGAACCCGACGTGCACGGCGTACGCCCCGCACAGCCGCAGCGGCCCGATCGTCAGCGCCGGCGACCAGGCCGCGGCCCCGGCCGCCGCCACGCACCACACCACCCCGGCCCGGGAGGCCAGCGCGGGCAGTTCGTCGAGCAGCCGGACGTGCGCCGCCGGCCGGTACAGCCCGCCGCGCCCGTCGAGGACGAGCAGCAGCGCCGCGACCGGCAGCAGCAGCCGCGGGTCCTGGTGCGCGGGGCCGAGCAGCGCGGCACCGGCGAGCACGGCCAGGCAGTCGACGGCCCGCAGCACCGCCGCACCCGGCCGCGGGCGGGCTGCGGCCCGGTGGCGCGGCAGCGCGAGCCGGCCGGACAGCCGCCGCCGGGGGGCGAGCGAGGCGGACCCGAAGGCCGGGCCCGCGACCGGCCACGGGCCGGGTGAGGAAGGAACGCTGGTACTTTCCGTGGTCACTGCGCAATCGGCTCTCTGTGATCGGTGCCCCGCACTCCGGCCAGCTCGCGGTAGATCTCCGCGACGGCCGCGCCGGTGCGCCGCACATCGAATCTGCTGAGGACGTGCTCGTGGGCCTCACGGCCCAGGCGGTGCCGCAACTCCGGCCGGCCGAGAAGGCGGCCGAGAGCGGCGGCGAGGGCGGCCGGGTCCTCGGGCGGGACCAGGCACGGGGCTTCGTGGCCGGGCGGCAGGCTCTCGCGCGCCCCGTCGACGTCGGTGACGACGACCGGGCGGCCCGCCGCCATCGCCTCCAGCGGCGCCAGCGCCATGCCCTCCCAGCGGGACGGCAGCACGACGACGTCCGCCGCCCGGTACCAGGGCACGGTGTCGCCGACGGCGCCGGTGAACCGCACCGAAGGACCGGCGGCGGCCCGCAGCCGCTCCCCGTCCGGACCGTCGCCGACCAGCACGAGCCGCGCCGCCGGCACCTCGGCGAGGACCGCGGGCCAGGCGGCGAGCAGCACGTCCTGGCCCTTCTGCCGGCAGAGCCGGCCCACACACACCACGGTGGGCGCCGGGTTCCCGGCGGGACCGTCGGTCGCGAACCGCGCCACGTCCACGCCGTTGTGCACCACCGACCAGGCCGCCTCGACCCCGGCCTCCTCGCCGGTACGCCGCTCCGCCCCGCTCACGCACAGGATCCGGTCGGTCCAGCGGGCCCCGAACCGCTCCCAGCGGCGGGCCAGTTCGGCGGTGGTGCCGGTGACGGCCTCGAAGGACCAGGCGTGCGGCTGGTACACGGTCGGGATGCGGCCGCGCACCGCGAGCCGGGCGCACAGGCCCGCCTTCGCCGAATGCGCGTGGACGAGTCCGGGCCGTACGGCACGGACCACCCGGGCCAGGTCACGGGTCTCCCGGACCAGCGCGGGACCGGGGTCGCGGCCGGCCCGCCAGTCGTGGACGCCGGCGCCCTCGGCGCGCAGCTCCGCGGCGAGCGCGGTGCCGGGCGGGCAGGCGACCACGGGGCGCAGCCCGGCCGCGCGCTGGGCGCGCACCAGGTCGACGACGACCCGGGCGACCCCGCCGTCGCCGGGCTGGACCGCGTGCAGAACGGTGACGGACCCGGGGTCCGCCTCGATCGGGGCCACGTCAGCGCCGTACGTCCGCCTGCAGGAAGAGCGCGCCGAGCCAGACGGTGTCCTCGCGGCTGCCGAGCCGGACGTGGACACGGTCGGCGCCCTGGCGCAGAGCCCCCCGCAGATCGAAGACGTCGGAGTCGTACCCCAGGGTGTTCCCGGAGGCGGGGAAGCGCGTGCTCCCGGCCTTGCCGAATTCGGTGATGCTGGAGTTCAGCACATCGTTCACGGAATTGGCGGAATCACCGATCGGGGTGGACTTCCGGTGGCCCGTCCGTACCTCCAGGTAATCCCCGGAAGTTCCCCGGTCGCCGTCATAGGCGACCACTCCGAGCCGTCCTTCGGTGCCCTTCGGATAACGGTGCCGGTCGAGTGCGACGCGCAGCTCGCCGGAGCGCGGGCCGACCGTCTCGAAGCCGTCCCAGACGCTCAGCCGGCGCAGCGGCTCGTCCGCCTTCTCGTACGCGGCGACCAGCGTCCAGCCGCCCCAGCCGCCCACCGCGCTGCGGCCCATGGCGACGTTCACCTGCGCGACCGTCCACTGCCCGGGCGTGGTCCACCGGACCAGCTCGGTGACGTCGGCGGACGCCTGGAAGGCGTCGGCCCCGTCGGCGGTGCGGTGGCCCACCAGGGTGTCGGCGAGCACCTCCTTGTACCGCCCGCCGGGCTCCGCGATCAGCACCCGCCCGTTGTCCTTCGGCGGCTTCTGCTCGCCGACCCGCAGGTTTCCGCCCCAGTACAGCCGGGCCCAGGCGACCCGGGCGCCGTCCGGCACCCGCAGCTCGGCACGGCTGGAGTTGTACGTGAGGGGGTCGTCGTCCACGTCGACGTAGCCGATCGCGGCCCCGTCGTTGGCCGTCTCGGTGCCCTGCCGGCCCTTCGCCGAGGCGTTGGCGGCGCGCACGATCCCGCCGTGCAGTTCGGCCTGATAGCGCGCGGCGAAGGGCACGCGTGCCGCCTCCCCGGGCGCGGGCGGCGCGGCGGCGGAGGCGAGCGCCGGCGCGGCGGCCAGCACCGCGCACGACAGGGCGCACGACACGCCGCGACGCACGGCAAGAACCGCTGAATTCCGCATACAGGTTCTCCGCTTTGATGAGAGGAGGAAGGGAAGACCCGCGAAGACCGGGGGAGGGGAAGGTGTCGTCCGCACGAAATGGGTGAACGCGCGGCGGGCCCGGAAGCAACGTTCGGGAACGTTATAACCCCGGCGCGGAGCGATAGTAAGCATTAGATGCTCGGAAACGCTAACTCCCGTATCTGTGCGGCAGGTTCCTCGTTGAGCGTGTTGCGCCATTCCCCGGCCCGTCGCTCGAATGGCCCTCCGCCGACCCAAAGATCGGTTGAACGTCACCCGTTCGGGAGAGCAACCGATGAAAATCCGGAGCGTTGTTGAGGGAGCCGGGCCGAACAGTCCGCGCAGTCCGAGTTGGAAATCGATCGAGGAGAACTTCTCCATGTCCCGTATCGCGAAGGCCGTTGTCCTGACCGTGGGTGCCGCCGCCGCGGTCGCCGGCGCCGCCGGTGCTGCCGCCGCCGACTCCATCGCCGAGGGCGCTGCCGTGAAGTCCCCCGGTGTCGGCTCCGGCAACGTCGTGCAGGTCCCGGTCCACATCCCGGTCAACGTCTGCGGCAACACCGTGAGCGTCATCGGCGCGCTGAACCCGACCTTCGGCAACGCCTGCGTCAACGCCTGATCTCGCACGTCGGATCGGTCCTTCCGAAGCCGGCGCGCCCACCCCTCGGGGTGGGCGCACCGGCTTTTCCCTTGCGGCCACCGGGCCGGCACTCGTTCGGACGCACCCCCGTGCGCCGCCCGGTGCAACGGCGTACGCCCCTTCGAGGGGCAGGCCGACGGAGGGATTCACTCGAACGAGTACGTGGCGCTCAGTAGTTCTGCGGTTGCGGAGGGCTATACCCGCAGGCACGGTGGGAGAGCAGTTGTCCGACGCATAAGGAAAAGGAACACATATGCGTCCCCTGGCTTCACGCCGTCTCACCGCCCTGGCGATATCCGCCGCCCTCACCCTCGGCATGGCGGGACCCGCCGTCGCCGACGAGCTCCATCCGTCCCCCGCGGCCGACCGGGCCGCCCGCGCCCCGCTTCCCGGCGCGGCCGCCCTGCTGGCGCAGACCGAGGCCCTCGGCGACGCCGGCGGGGTCACGACCCCCGTCACCGAACTCGTCACGGCGGCCCTGGAGGCCGACGGCGGTCAGGTCCCCGCGGCCGACGCCGAGGCCCTCGGGGCCAGGATCCGGGCCGCCGTCGACCGGGCCAGGGAGACCGCCCCCGCCCCGCTGCCGGAGACCCCGGCCGCCGCGGAGCCGGCCGGCACCCTGCCCGCCGCGGCCGGGGCCAGGGCCGCGCAGGCCGTGCCCGCCGACCTTGTGGACGACGCCCTCGCGACCGTCGAGAAGGCCGTCGCCGGACTGCTCGCCGCCGTCACCTCCGGAGACGCCGCCGGAGTCGTCCCGCAGGTCACGGCGTCGCTGACCTCCCTGGTCAACCTCGCCGTCGCCACGGTGCTCGGCAGCGGCCTGCCCGCCCCGGACCTGGCCGGTCTGCCCGCGCTGCCCCCGCTCCCGGTGGAGGCCCCGCAGCTGCCCGTGGACCCGCCGGTCGCGGCGCCGGAGCTCCCCGTCGCCGCCCCGCCGGTCCCGCCGGCCGCCGTGCCCGAGCTGCCGGCGCAGCCGGCGCCGCCGGTGCGCTGACCCGCGACCGCACCCCCGCCCCGTACCGGTCCGGCCTCCCGCCGGGCCGGTACGGGCACGTGTGCGCCCGGTCGTCCGGAAATAGCACCGGCCCCCTTCGATCGGGTGCAGTGTCGAGAAATCCTTCCTCCTGGAGTTTCCGGGGAGCGCACCTCTCGTTACAGAAGAAGAACGACGTACAGGAATTCCCCAAGAAGCCTGTGCGGAACGAGAGTTGAAAGTGCAGAGGAAGGATTCTCCCCATGAAGCCCACCAAGGTCGCCGCCGTCGTCGCCGGTTCGCTCATGGCCCTCGGCGCCGCCGCCCCCGCCATGGCGGCCGAGGCGCTGACCCCGACCAGCCTCAACGGCGGCCTGGAGGCGATCGCCGCCAACGGGCTGAAGTCGGACGTGCTCAGCAGCACCACCGAGGGCTCCCCGGTCAAGACCGTCACCGACACCGCCACTCAGCTCAACCAGACCGGCAAGGGCCTGCCGCTGATCGGTGGCCTCCCGGCGAACCCGCTCGGCGGCTGATCGAATGATTTTCTGACCGGTCGCCGTGTGGCCTCGACCGCACACGTCGCGCCGCTCCCTACTCTCTGGACCGTCCCACGCCAACGTCAGCGGGGGACGCGGCCGGTCGGAGCGAGGGGGGATCCTTGCCGGTCTCTCCCTTTCTCCCGAGGAAGAGCGGTATGCGGTCCATCATCAGCAGGAAAGTACTCACCGCGGCGGCAGCGACCGGACTGCTGTCGCTGACCGGCGGCTTCGCGCTGGCCGCGAACGCGCACCCCGGCACGGGCGACACGCCGGGACCCGGCAACGGCCATGTCCACGCCCCGCTCCCGCCGGAACTCTGCGGCGCGAGCATGGACCTGGGCGGTCATGTGGCGTCGGCCGTCGGAGACCTCTGTGCCCACGCGGCGGAGGACCCCGACGGCGGCTACGGCGAGGAGCCCACTCCGACCCACCCGCCCACCAAGCCCCCCACGCACCCGCCGACGAAGCCGCCGACGACTCCGCCCACGAAGCCGCCGACGACTCCGCCGACCAAGCCGCCGACGACTCCGCCCACCAAGCCGCCGACGACTCCGCCGACCAAGCCGCCGACGACTCCGCCCACCAAGCCCCCCACGCACCCGCCGACCAAGCCGCCGACGACTCCGCCCACGAAGCCGCCGACGACTCCGCCGACCAAGCCTCCGACCAAGCCTCCGACGAAGCCGCCGACGCACCCGCCGACCAAGCCTCCGACGAAGCCGCCGACGACTCCGCCGACGCACCCGCCCACGAAGCCGCCCACCACGTCTCCGCCCACCACCCCGCCGGGGGAGTGCGAGGAGCCGAAGCCGGGCTGTGAGCCGACGACGCCGCCCACCAAGCCGCCGCACGGCGGTCCCGGCAGGCCCGAACTCCCCGACACGGGCAGCGATCCCGCCCTGTGGGGAGCGGCCGCCGTCAGCGCCGCCCTCATCATCGGCGGCACCGTCGTCCAGCTCCGCGGCGGACGCCTGGTCCGCAACCGTCGCCACTGACGTCCACCACCCCTGACGTGACGTCAACAGAGGCCCCCGCCCTCACCGGTGGGGGCCTCCGGCATTGCTGCACATGGGGGAACCCCGCGCGACGTTTCGGCCGAGAGGCTCGTTCACCCGGCATGACTCTGCGCTCCCAGGCCGGCTTGGGCCTCCTCGTGACCGCGCTCGCCTCCGCCGCCATGGCTGTCCCGGCCGCCGCCGTCGAGGCCCCGCTGGTCGTCCCCCTCCAGGGCCTCGAACCGGTTCTGCCGATGGACGCCCCCACCGTCGCGACCGGCGTCCCCGTGCCGGTGCCCGGCGCCCCCACCGGCTTCCAGAAGGGCCTCGGCGCGCTGCCCGACGTCGCCCTGCCCAGCGTCCCGCTCACCGGCACCCTGCCCGAGACCGTCGTGGACGCCCCGCTCCCCGAGCTCCTGGAGGGCAGCGAGCCCGGCCGCGCGCTCCTCGCCTCCCCGCACTCCGAGATGCAGGCCGCCACCCCCGGCGCCGTCCTGGGCAACCCCGTCGAGGCCCCCCGCGGCGACGGCCTGGCCGGCCTGCCCGATCTCGCCCCGCCGCAGCTCGGCGTCGTCGCCCCCACGCTCAGCGGCGCCCTCGACTCCCAGCTCGGCCTCGCCCCCGGCCGCGGCTGACCCCATTCCCCCTCCACCCCTCCTTTTCGGAATTCTGTACGGATGCGGTCCGCGCGGGTGAAGACACGATTCTTCCCCGCTACCGCAAGGGTCTTCCGTCGTTGCACCGGAAGGCTTGTCGCATGGCCGCGGCCCGCGGTCCGGGGCGCCGCCCGTCGTATCCGACGACGGGCGGCGACCGGACCGCGGGCCACTTCCCCGCCCGCTTCTCGGGGCTTTTCCGATTTCCCCCTCCCGTTCGGCCCAAAGGCCGTGACCCGGCCCGTGGTGCGGCGTTGAACGGAAGTGACGGCCGTGATCCCTGCGGTCGCTCGACCCATTCAAGGAGTTCTGATGTCTCGCATCGCCAAGGCTGCCGCCGTTCTGGCCGGCACCGGTGCCGTCGCCCTCACCGGAGCCGGCCTGGCCGTCGCCGACTCGGGCGCCGAGGCCGTCGCCGCCCACTCGCCCGGTGTCGCCTCCGGCAACGTCGTCCAGGTCCCGGTCCACGTCCCGGTGAACCTCTGCGGCAACACCGTCAACGTCATCGGCCTGCTGAACCCGGCCTTCGGCAACAGCTGCGCCAACATCGACGCCCCGCACGACAACGGCCACGGCGGCTACGGCGGCTGAACCGGCCCCCGCGTCTCCCCGGACGTCCCCCCGACCCCACCAGGGCCGGGGGGACGCCCGCGTCCGGGGCCGTACCACCACCCCGTCAGGCGTACCGGTAGATCTGCGCGTGGTCGAACATCTCCGCCGGCGTCACGCCCCACGGCGCCATCGGCTGGTGGCGCGCGACCACCTTCCGGTACTGGGCGTCGCCCAGCGGCGGCGGCTCCGCCGGCAGGTACGCCGCCCCCGGATTGCGCTGCTGCCACCGCGACCACAGCAGGTCCACGTAGGAGTGGTGCAGCCAGAACACCGGATCGTTCACCGATCCGCCGCCCAGCATCAGACCGCCCACCCAGCGGTGCACCCGGTTGTGGATCCGGAAGCGCTCGTTGCCCGTACCGGACGCCCACCCCTCCAGACGGTTGCGGAAACCCGACGGGCTGGTCGAGTTCCAGGGGGCCGTGTCGTACGTCCGCTCCCGCATCACCTCGTCCAGCTGGGCCGTCGTCGGCAGTGCGATCGGATCGCGCGGACGCCCGAAGTCCCTGGTCAGATAAGAGATCTCGGTCATCGCGTGCCGTACCGTCCACTTCCCCCTGGCGTAGGCGAAGGGGCCGGTGGTCACCTGGAGGTCCGAGCGGCGGCCGTTGCCGCCCATGAAGTCCTCCGCCCAGATCGACGAGGCCGGCGAGGCGTCCCGGGTCCAGTCCCAGTACGGGACGGACACCGTCGCGTCGATCCGGCGCAGCGCCCGCTCGAACTCCAGCAGGAACTTCCGGTGCCAGGGCAGGAAGCTCGGCGCCATGTGGGCGGTCCGCAGCCGGCCGGCGCCGTCGGCCGTGTAGTGGTCGATGTGCAGGCGGACGAACTCGTCGTACGTGCCCCGGCGCTTCAGTTCGAGCACCGCGGCCACGAACCGGCGGCGCTCGGACGCCGTCAGATCGCGCTGGTTCTTACGCGTGTACACCACGCGGGTTCCCTCCCGTCGGGTCGGAGTGGAGGCCGTGCCCCGCCGCGTACCGGGAGAGCGGGGCCGGCCCCGCGGCGTCCACGGCCGCGCGCGTGGCCGTGAGCGGGGTCGGACAGGACGCGTAGTGGTCGAGCGGGGTCACCCAGCCGCCGCCCGCGCACCGCATCAGGTGCAGCGGACGGCCGTCCACCAGGGCCACCGGCTCGCCCCCCGGACCGGTGAGACCGCGGATCCGGCGGCCCGCGTACATCTCGTCGAAGGCGTACGGGTCGGCCGCCGCCGTCTCGGGGGAGCGGGCGGCGATCCGGCCGAGGACACCGCCGGTGGCGGCGGTGACGGCCAGGGCGAACAGGGACCGGAGGGCGACACGGCGCGGGAAAGGCATCGGCGATCTCCTGGCGTCGACAAGGTGGCCTCAGGGCACAACGATGAAAACCCGTGTTCGTTGCGGCCGGGAGTTCGAGCGGGCGAATGTCGGCCGGATGAGTGAATTCGGTACGGGGAAAGGGTGGTTGCCCCACTAGCATCCCGTTCCATGACCACTCCCCACGTCCTTTCCGAGGCGCGCAGCGTCTCTCCGCTGGGCACGCTCACGGTGATTCCGTGGTCCAGCGAAGTCACCGAAGACTCCGCCGGCACGCCTTTCCTCATGGCGTATTCCCTCGGCGACGGCCGCGACGGGCCGGAGGCCGGTCAACAGGCGATGCGCGCGGCCCTGGAGTCCATGAGCCTCTCCGTCGGCGACCGGCTCTTCGACCTGGAGAAGGACGCCGGGATCAGCGCCACGCTGCTCGTCGAGGCCGGCACCGCGGTGCTGACCCTCCCCTTCCTGAAGGTGCAGTGCCCGGTGCCCGACGAGTGGCAGGCCGCCGCCCGCGAGGCCGGCAAGGTCTACTTCCTCTGCTCGGTGCGTCCCTGGGCCGAGGGCGTCCCCGGCCGGCCGGTGGACGAGGACAAGCTGCGTGCCTTCGTCTCCGACGAGGAGACGCTCGCGGACTGCGCCCACGTGCTGCTGCCCGTCCGGCGCGTGCAGGGCTGAGCGGAAGGGGCGGCGCGATGACGACGCTCGGGGTACGGGACGGTCTGCCCGGTCCGCGGCAGGAGGACCGCCCGGCGGAGGCCGGCGGGCGGCCGGACGGGACGGTCGGCGCGAGCCGGGGGCTCGGCTGGCTGCTGATCGTCACGGGGGCGGCCGGGATCCTGGCCGCGTGGGTGATCACGATCGACAAGTTCAAGCTCCTGGAGGACCCGGGCTTCCAGCCGGGGTGCAGCCTGAACCCGGTCGTGTCCTGCGGGAACATCATGAAGAGCGAGCAGGCGGCGGTCTTCGGCTTCCCCAACCCGATGCTCGGCCTCGTCACGTACGGCGTCGTGGTCGCCGTCGGTGCCGGACTCCTCTCGGGGGCCCGCCACCGGGGCTGGTTCTGGCTCGGGCTCAACGGCGGGATGCTGTTCGGCGTCGGCTTCTGCACCTGGCTGATGCAGCAGTCGCTGTACGAGATCAACGCGCTCTGCCTGTGGTGCTGCCTCGCCTGGGCGGCCACCGTCACCATGTTCTGGTACGTCACGGCGCACAACGTGCGCACCGGGGTGCTGCCCGCCCCGGCGGCGGTGCGCGGCTTCCTCGGCGACTTCGCCTTCGCCCTGCCCGTCCTGCACATCGGGATCATCGGGATGCTGATCCTGACCCGCTGGTGGGACTTCTGGACCGGCTGAGGTGAGCCGTCCCTCCGCGTGGCCGCGGGCCGCACTCCTGGTGCTGCTCGCGGCCGTTCTCGCGCTCCTGCTGCTGCCCGGGCGGCTCGCGCCCGGCGAGCGGCCCACCGGGGCCCGGGCCACGCCCGCCCCCGTACCACTCGCCCAGGTGCCCTCCGGGTTCTTCACCGGCTCCGACGAGGAGGGGGTGCGGCGGATCTCCGGGGTGCAGGACTGGCTGGGCGGCGGCGAGCTGCGGGTCGGGCACACCTATCTCCCGGGCGACCGGTGGGCCAACATCGAGGGGCATCCGGCGCTCTTCGCGCCCTGGGCGCGGTGGAAGGCCGGGCGGCCCGGGCGGCTCTTCGTGCTGAACGTGCCGATGATGGACCGCAACGAGGCCGGGCTGACCGACGCGGAGGTCCGTGACGGGCTGCGGCGCGGCGCGGCCGGCGCCTTCGACGCGCACTTCAGGACCCTCGGCGAACGGCTGGTGGAGCACGGCCTCGGGGACGCGGTGCTGGTGCTCGGCTGGGAGATGAACGGCACCACCTACGGGCACCGCTGCGGGCCGGACCCGACGGCCTGGAAGGCGTACTGGCGGTCGGCGGTCGGCGCGCTCCGCGGGGTCGGGGGGCAGCGGTTCCGCTTCGACTTCACGCCGAGCCGCGGGCGGGACGCGGTGCCGTGGCCGGAGTGCTACCCGGGCGACGACGTGGTCGACATCATCGGGATGGACGCCTACGACCAGCCCGAGGGCGTCTCCTTCGAGGAGCAGGTGAGCGAGGAGTACGGGCTCGCGCACCACGTGGCCTTCGCCCGGGCGCACGGCAAGCCCGTCTCGTACCCGGAGTGGGGGCTCTTCCGGAACGGGGACAACCCGGCGTACGTACGGGGGATGCTCGACTGGTTCGCCGCCTACCGGCCCGTCTACCAGACGGTGACCGACTACTGCCCGCACGGGGTGTGGGGGTGCGCGGACAATCCGCGCTCGGCCGAGGTGGTCAGGGGCGCGCTGGGAGCCCCGGCCCGGCCTTGAGGGTGTCGACCGTGCGGTGCAGCAGGGCCATCAGGTCCTCGGCGAGGCCGCGCTCGGCCCAGTAGAGGGTGGCCTCGCGGAGCGCGCCGAGGACGGCCGCCGTGAAGACCCGTACCTCCAGGTCGTCGGGGGCGCGGCCGGTGCGGTCGGCGAGGGCGCGGGCGAGCCGGCGGCCGGTCTCGGCGGTGGTGTCGGTGAGCCGGGCGCGGACGGCGGGGGTGCCGGCCATGAGGCGGGCGCGGAGCCGGATCTCCTCCGGGTCGGCCTCCAGGGCGGTGCCGATGGCCTCGGTGAGGACGGCGCGGAGCGATTCGAGGGGCTCCTCGCCGGCGGGGCGGGCGCGCAGCAGGGCTTCGAGGTGGTCGTCGGCATCGTCCGTGAGGACGATGTCCTCGCGGACGGGGAAGTAGCGGACGACGGTGGAGGGGGAGACCTCGGCCTCGGCTGCGATGCGCTCGATGGTGGCCGCCTCCCAGCCGTGGGAGGCGGCGATGGCGCGTGCGGCCCGGCGGATCGCCGCCCGGGTCCGCTCCTTCTTCCGTTCCCTCAGGCCCTTGGACATGGGGTCATTCTGCCTGGTCAGGACTGGTAGGCGACCAGGGAGATGCCGACGTAGTGGACGATGAACGCGGCGAGGGTGAGGGAGTGGAAGACCTCGTGGAAGCCGAACCAGCGCGGGGACGGGTTGGGGCGCTTGATGCCGTAGATGATCCCGCCGGCGCTGTAGAGCAGGCCGCCGACGACGACGAGGACCAGGACGGCGATGCCGCCGGTCCGCATGAAGTCGGGGAGGAAGAAGACGGCCGCCCAGCCCATCGCGATGTAGCAGGGGGTGTAGAGCCAGCGGGGGGCGCCGACCCAGAAGACGCGGAAGGCGATGCCGGCGAGCGCGGCGGCCCAGACCGCCCACATGAGCGGCTTCGCGGTGGAGTCCGGGAGCAGCAGCAGGGTGAGCGGGGTGTAGGTGCCCGCGATGATCAGGAAGATGTTGGCGTGGTCGAGGCGGCGCAGGACGGCCTCGCCGCGCGGGCCCCAGTTGCCGCGGTGGTACAGCGCGCTGATGCCGAAGAGCAGGCAGGCGGTGAGCACGTAGATCCCGCAGGCGATGCGGGCGCGGGGGGTGTCCGCGAGGGCCACCAGGACCAGTCCCGCGACGATCACGGCGGGGAACATGCCCGCGTGCAGCCAGCCCCTGAGGCGTGGCTTGATCGGGAGCGACGGGGCCAGGGCGGTCGGAACGGGCTCGACCGGGGTCACTTCCGGCGTGGCTGCAGTCATGACACCGAATCGTACCTACGCCCCCGTAGGTCCTCGATATGAGTGGCGATGCTCACGTGTGCACCCCCCTGGACATATGGGCGTTTCCATCGGATGATCAAATGAGTGCGGTCGGCACCGGATGAGCAGCTACGACGCATCCGGGTCGCAGCCCCCACGGGGCATACAGCGAATACACCCCTCAACAAGGAGCAATCGTGGCGCGCGACAACGCGGCTCCCCTTCCCACCCAGCACCAGGAGCTCGTCTCCTGGGTGAACGAGATCGCCGAGATCACCCAGCCGGACAACATCGTCTGGTGCGACGGCTCCGAGGCCGAGTACGAGCGCCTCTGCGAGGAGCTCGTCGCCAAGGGAACGTTCACGAAGCTCGACGCGGTGAAGCGCCCGAACTCGTACTACGCCGCCTCCGACCCGACCGACGTCGCGCGCGTCGAGGACCGGACCTTCATCTGCTCCGAGAAGGAGGAGGACGCGGGCCCGACCAACCACTGGAAGGCCCCGGCCGAGATGAAGGAGCTCTTCGCGGGCTCCGAGGGCATCTTCCGCGGCTCGATGAAGGGCCGGACCATGTACGTGGTCCCCTTCTGCATGGGCCCGGTCGGCTCCCCGCTCTCCGCCATCGGCGTCGAGATCACCGACTCCGCGTACGTCGCGGTCTCCATGCGCACCATGACCCGCATGGGCCAGGCCGTCCTCGACGAGCTCGGCACCGACGGCTTCTTCGTCAAGGCCGTCCACACCCTCGGCGCCCCCCTCGCGGAGGGCCAGGAGGACGTGCCGTGGCCGTGCAACTCCACGAAGTACATCTCGCACTTCCCGGAGACCCGCGAGATCTGGTCGTACGGCTCCGGCTACGGCGGCAACGCGCTCCTCGGCAAGAAGTGCTACGCCCTGCGCATCGCCTCCGTCATGGCCCGTGACGAGGGCTGGCTCGCCGAGCACATGCTCATCCTCAAGCTGACCCCGCCGCAGGGCGAGGCGAAGTACGTCGCCGCCGCCTTCCCGTCGGCCTGCGGCAAGACCAACCTCGCCATGCTGGAGCCGACCGTCCCCGGCTGGACGGTCGAGACCATCGGCGACGACATCGCCTGGATGCGCTTCGGCGAGGACGGCCGCCTCTACGCCATCAACCCCGAGGCCGGCTTCTTCGGCGTCGCCCCCGGCACCGGCGAGCACACCAACGCCAACGCCATGAAGACCCTCTGGGGCAACTCCGTCTTCACCAACGTCGCGCTCACCGACGACGGCGACGTCTGGTGGGAGGGCATGACCGAGGACCAGCCCAAGCACCTCACGGACTGGAAGGGCAACGACTGGACGCCGGAGTCCGGGACCCCGGCCGCCCACCCGAACGCCCGCTTCACCGTCCCGGCCGCCCAGTGCCCGACGATCGCCCCCGAGTGGGAGGACCCCAAGGGCGTCCCGATCTCCGCGATCCTCTTCGGCGGCCGCCGCGCCTCCGCCGTGCCGCTGGTCACCGAGTCCTTCGACTGGAACCACGGCGTCTTCCTCGGCGCCAACGTGGCCTCCGAGAAGACCGCCGCCGCCGAGGGCAAGGTCGGCGAGCTGCGCCGCGACCCCTTCGCCATGCTGCCGTTCTGCGGCTACAACATGGGCGACTACATGGCCCACTGGGTCAAGGTCGGCGCCTCCGCGGACGCCGCCAAGCTGCCGAAGATCTACTACGTCAACTGGTTCCGCAAGAACGACGCCGGCAAGTTCGTCTGGCCCGGCTTCGGCGAGAACAGCCGCGTCCTCAAGTGGATCGTCGAGCGCCTCGACGGCAAGGCCGAGGGCGTCGAGACCCCGATCGGCGTCCTGCCGACGAAGGACTCCCTGGACACCGACGGCCTGGACCTGGCCGACGAGGACCTGGAGTTCCTGCTCACCGTCGACAAGGACGTGTGGCGCGAGGAGGCCGGTCTGGTCCCCGCGCACCTGGAGACCTTCGGCGAGCACACCCCGAAGGAGCTGTGGGACGAGTACAAGGCGCTGGTCGAGCGCCTGGGCTGATCCCGTAGCGGTATCGAGACTCGTGGTGGGCTGCCCCGACATTCCGCCCTGACCAGTGGGGTCACGACGGTTCACCACGACGCAGCCGGCCCCGGAGCCCCCTCAGGCTCCGGGGCCGGCGCACGTCCCCGTACGGCTCAGGCGCCCCGGTCCTCCAGGTAGCGGGTGTGCGCCCGCTGGCGGAGCTCCTCCGCCTCCTGGAGGGCCGCAGCGATCTGCCCGGCCTCCTCGCGCAGGGCGGCCAGCTGCCGCTCCAGATGCCGCTCGGGCGGCTCGGAGCCCGGATTCACCCGGGACCACCAGCGGGTCCGCACGAAGGCGTCGACCGCCTCCGGCACGTCCTGCCGCACCGCGCGGGCCAGCACGTGGAGGTGCTCGGGGTCGCTGACCCAGCCCGGTTCGAGCAGCGCCTCGAAGAGCGCGTCCAGCTCGTCGAGCCGCTCCCGGGCGGCCTCCGGCAGCTCCACCTCCGCCAGGTACTCGCGCAGTGTGGCGTGGTCCGCGCGCAGCGACTCCAGCTGCTCGCCGGCGCTCGGGAAGTCCGGGGCGCCGGGCCGCTCGGGCGGGGCGATCAGCGCGCCCGCCGCGTACAGGCCGAGCACCACCAGCGGCCAGAGCGCGCCGGCCGCGCCGGTCAGGGTGAGCCCCAGACCGGCGAGGCCGCAGGCGCAGCCGGTGAGGTTCTTGCGGGACTCCGCGTAGCGGAGCACCGGGTTACTGGTAGCCACGGATCTCCTCGAAGGCGCCGTTCAGGGAGCCCTCCGCCGCCTCGAAGAGCTTGCCGCCGGTCAGGTCCGCGATGTGCTCCAGCTCGGCCCGGTCGGAGTCGCCGAAGAGGATCGGGAAGACGGGCGTGCGCTGCTGTGCGGCGGGGAGGGCACGGAAGAAGGTGTCGAAGTCGCCGCCGCCCGCGCCGTCGGTGTTCTCGCCGTCGGTCATCAGCACGATCGAGGTGAAGGTGTCGCGGGGGGAGGCGCCCAGGCTGCGGTACGCCTCGGTGAGGCTGGAGTAGATCGCGGTGCCGCCGGAGGCGGTGAGCCGCCCGGCGTCGGCGCGGATCGCGTCCCTGGCCTTCGCCGGGTCCGCCGGGTCCACCGTGTACGTGCGGACCTCGCGGGTCTTCACGGAGGTGCCGAAGGGCATCAGGGTGACCTCCTCGCGGTCCCGGAAGTCCCCGGTCAGCTCGGCCAGCGCCTCCTTCAGCCGGGCCAGCCGCTCGCCGCCCATCGACCCGGAGGTGTCCAGGACGTAGACCGTGCGGGAGGGCCGGCGGAGCGTGTTGTCGTACGCGTCGAGCAGGCCGTCGGCGACGGACCGGCTGCCCGGGAAGGGCAGCTCGCGCCGCAGCCCCCGGTCGAGCCGGGGCGACGGGTCCACGCCGGCGACGACCGGGCGGCGCAGCGTGGTCGCGGTGATGCGGCGCTGCGCCTCCGGGGTGCGGAGGTAGGCGGTGAGCCGCTGCGCGGACTCCTTGGCCCCGGCGGGGGCGGCGGTGAGGAGGGTGAGCGGGTAGTCGGCGGTGACCACGCCGTCGGAGGGGCGGATCACGGTGAGCGCGCCGGGCGTGGAGAGCAGCACCGACTCGTAGTTGACGAGCGCGTCGACGTCGGTGCGGCGCCCGTAGGCGGTGGCGAGCCAGCCGGAGGAGCCGGAGGTGAGCTTCTGGCCGGTGAAGAACTCGCGGAGCTTCGGCGTGGCCCGGGCGACGTCCTGGTCGCGGAGCGCGGACTGGGCGCCGGAGAGGCCCGAGGCGACGGAGATCAGCGCGGAGAAACCGGAGTTGGAGCGCTTCGGGTCGGTCATGCCGTACGTCAGCTCCCCGGCGGCGACCGCCTGGTGGAGCTGCGACCAGGTGACCTTCCGCGGGTCCCAGCCGAGCCGGGCGACGACCTCCGGGCGGACGCCGAGCGCCACCGGGGAGGTCATCACCGGCGTCTCGTTGGTGATCCGGCCGGCGGTGTCGGG
Source organism: Streptomyces sp. NPDC058052 (assembly GCF_042885515.1). NCBI lineage: Bacteria > Bacillati > Actinomycetota > Actinomycetes > Kitasatosporales > Streptomycetaceae > Streptomyces > Streptomyces sp. NPDC058052. The sequence continues at coordinate 146,543 of NZ_JBHVRX010000007.1, forward strand.
GCGGAGCCTGAGGTAGTCGTTGGAGGAGAGCCAGACGGCGTCGTACTCCTTCTCGGCCCGGCCGGAGGCGATCTGCTCGACGGCGTCGAGGGTGCCCGCGTAGGTGGCGCGGACGGTGACGCCGGTGGCCTTGCGGGCGTCCTCCAGGACCGGTGCCATGTCGGCGAGTTCGGAGGAGGCGAGGACCCGGAGGGTGCCGGGCGCGGCGGGCGTGCCGTCCCTCTTGTCGAACCGCTCGCCGGTGCCGCCGGCCGAGTTGTCGGTCGTGCCGCAGGAGCCGGCGGTGGAGGTGAGGAGGAGGGTGAGCGCGAGTCCCGCCAGCAGGCGGTGGAGGGTGCGGCCTCTCATGCGGGGGAACCACCCTCCAGCGCGCTGCGGCGGCTGCGGTCCACGTGGGCGCTCGCTTCCCGGAGGTCGCTCGTGAGGGAGGAGACGGTCGCCGCCATCGCCTCGGTCGCCCGGACCTTGTACGTGTCGATGGCGTCGAGCGTGCGGTAGATCTGCTGGAAGGCGGTGCGCAGGGTCTCGGCGCCGACCGCCGGGTCGGCGGCGATCCGCTGGATCTCGCCGGCCTGGGTGGAGAGCATCTCGGCGTTGCCCCGGATCAGGTCCTCGGTGGTCGCGCGCAGGACATCGACCTGCTCGGTGACCTTGCGCTGGTTCTCCAGGGCGGAGGCGAGCATGACCGCGATCCGCAGCGCCGACAGGGTCGTCGTCGCGGCCCGGTCCACGCCCTTGACCAGTTCGTCGTTGTTCCGCCGGACCACGTCCATCGCCAGGTACCCCTGGGCGCAGACGGCGAGCTGGGTGAGCAGGTCCTGGTGCTTCTGGCGGACCGGGAAGAGGACGTCGGCGCGGAGCGCGTCCGCCTGCGCAGGGTCGTGGGTGCCGGCGATCCGCTGCTCCACGGCCGCGTCGAGGGCCTCGGTGAGGACGGCGAACTCCTGGAGCTTGCCCATGGTCTCCCAGAGGCGGGCCCGCTCGGTCTGCAACGCGGCGTTGTCGCGGCGGAGTTCGTCCTGGCCGCCGCGGAGCGAGCCGACGATCCGGTTGAGGGTGGCCTGCGAGGACGCGTACGCGGCCACGTGGTCGCGGAACCGGTTGCCGCCGGGCAGCTTGGCCAGGAGGCGCCGGGCGCCCCTGGCGGGGGCGTTGCGCGGGTCGAGGTCCTCGACGGTCCGGCGCAGCTCCACCAGGGAGGAGCCGACGCGGGCCGAGGCGTCGCCGCCGCCCTGGCCGAGGGAGCGGACGGTGCGGTCCAGCATCCGGTTGGACTGCTGGGCGGCGGCCCGCATCTCACCGGTGCCGAGCGAGGCGATCTCGCCGATGCGGCCGGCGAACTCCGGGGAGCGCGGGTCGAGTCCGGCGAGCGAGCCGACGTACTCCGCGGCCCGGCGGGACATCTCGGTGCGCGCCGCGTCGTCCAGCGGCACGAGGCCGGACGCCTGCTCGGCGCGGACCACGGGGGCCGGGGCGGGCGGGGTGAGGACGAGCGGGGTGTCGTGCTCGGGCGGGGTCAGGACGAAGGTGCTCTCCGGCGGTCCCGCGTACGGGTTCCGGGGCTGCCCGCCGGCGCGCGGGTCGGTGTGCTCGGTCATGCGGTGCCCCCCTGGTCACGGGCCCGCCGCGCCATGTCGCGCAGCACCGCGCCGGTGGGCACGGGCGCCTGGCGGACCCCGGTCAGTGTCTGGTTGAGGTATTCGCCGTGCTTGCCGGTGGCCTCGGTGAACTCGGGTGCGGCGCCCTGTGGCCGGAAGCCGTGCCGGACGGCGAGCCGGCGCAGCTCCGGGTCCTCGGAGAGCAGCCGGCCCAGCTCCTTGCCGCCCTCGGTGAGCGGGACGAGGGTGTGGTCGCTGTTGACCGTGGTGTCCGGGTAGAGCACGACGAGGTCGCCCATGGGCCGGTCGGCGAGGAGCTGCGAGGCGACCTGGGACTCGTACACGAGGACCAGGGGGTTGCCGACGCCGCTCACGAAGTCCCGGAAGGGGGCGTCGGAGCCGGTCTGCTGGGCGCCCTGGACCTGGGTCAGCTTGCGGAGCAGCGGGGCGGTGCGGCCGACGGCCTCCTTGCCGTCGGCGACCCGGCCGCCGTCGGCGACGTAGCTCGCGGCGGCGAGGTAGAGCGCGCCGGAGTTGGAGGCCACCGGGTCGGTGGAGGTGATGAAGAGGGTGCCGCTCAGCTCGGCGTGGCCGGCGGCCCCCTTGAGCTGCTGCCAGCTGCGGTCGGCGCGGACGGCGGCCAGATAGGCGTCCATCTTCAGGATGCCGCTGGTGCCGCGGGCGCCGAGGGTGGCCAGGCCGTTGCCGGCGAGGACCCGGGCGGCGTTGCTGTGCGCCACCACCACCAGCGGCGAGTAGAAGGGGCGCAGGGGTGCGGCGGTGGCCTTGTCGGGTGCCTTGGCGCGCAGCTCGTCGGCCGGTCCCTTCGAGGACGGGAACGCGAAGTCGTACCCCTTCAGGGGGAGCTGCTCCATGTCCCAGGACCCGGAGGTCTCGGTGCGCACGGTGAGGCCCTTGGCCTGCAGGGCCTTCACGACGTCGGGGTCGGCGAAGAACTCGCTCTTCTCCGAGCCGATGACTCCTCGCACGGTCTTCGTCGCCGTGCCCTTGTCCTGATCGCCGCCCGTCACGAGGACGGCGGCCACGCCGCCGAGGAGCAGGACGGCCAGGACGATTCCGAGAATGCGTCTCACGCGGGCAGAGTGCTCGCGGAAACCCACATTCCAGGGGGAGTTGGGTGGACGGGCGGTGAAGGACCGATCCCGGTAGGGAACCGGAGGGGGGCCCGCCGGAAGACGGCGGGTGGAGGGCGCCCGGGCCGCGCGGTTCGTGCCGCGCGGCCCGGGGCCGTCAGGGGGCGGCGACCAGGGAGTCCCCGGTCAGGGCCGCGGTGTGCGCGTCCATCCGCTCGGCCGCGAGGATCGCGGCGGAGGTGTCCGCGCGGGAGGCGGCCACGACGAGGGCGCGGCCGGCCAGGGCGTGCGCCTTGCGGTGCAGGGCCTCGGGGGAGGCGCCGCTGAGCCCGGCGTGGCGGGCGGGCGGTGCGCCGCGCAGCCGCGCCACCTGCCGGGCGATCCGCTCGCCGCCCTCGCCGTCGCCGAGCTCGTCGGTCACGGCGAGCAGGGCGGCGAGGTGGCCGGCGAGCTGGATGTCCAGCTCCTCCTCGCGGGAGCGGTGCGGGTACGCGCCGGGGTCGCCGGTCGTCGTGTGGACCGACTTGGTGCGGATCGGTTCGTACATGGGGACGACCTCCTGACTGCTCGAAGGCCATCCTAGCTTAGATTCTGTCTAAAGTTGATGAGGGTCCGGTTCAAGGGCCGGTCAAGGCTGGCTGTAGCCGTCCAGGAAGCGCCCGATCCGCGTCACCGCGTCCGTGAGGTCCGCGACCGACGGCAGCGTCACGATCCGGAAGTGGTCCGGCTCGTGCCAGTTGAAGCCCGTCCCGTGCACCACCATGATCTTCTCGGCCCGCAGCAGGTCCAGGACCATCTGCCGGTCGTCCTTGACCTTGTAGACGTTCGGGTCCAGGCGCGGGAAGAGGTACAGCGCGCCCTTCGGCTTCACGCAGGTCACGCCCGGGATCGAGGTCAGCAGCTCGTACGCCGTGTTCCGCTGCTCCAGGAGCCGCCCGCCCGGCAGGACCAGGTCCTCGATCGACTGGCGGCCCTGGAGCGCGGCGGCCACCGCGTGCTGGGCCGGCATGTTCGCGCAGAGGCGCATGTTGGCGAGGATCGTCAGCCCCTCGATGTACGAGGAGGCGTGGTGCTTCGGGCCGCAGACCGCGAGCCAGCCGGAGCGGAAACCGGCCACCCGGTAGTTCTTGCTCATCCCGTTGAAGGTGAGGCAGAGCAGGTCCGGGGCGATCGCCGCGGTCGGGGTGTGGGTGGCGCCGTCGTAGAGGATCTTGTCGTAGATCTCGTCCGAGCAGACCACCAGGTCGTGCCGGCGGGCGATGTCGGTGAGCGAGCGGAGCATCTCGTCGTCGTAGACGGCCCCGGTCGGGTTGTTCGGGTTGATGATCACGATCGCCTTGGTGCGGTCGGTGATCTTCCGCTCGATGTCCGCGAGGTCCGGCATCCAGTCCGACTGCTCGTCGCAGCGGTAGTGCACCGCCGTACCGCCCGCGAGGGAGACCGAGGCCGTCCACAGCGGGTAGTCGGGGGCCGGGACGAGGACCTCGTCGCCGTCGTCGAGCAGCGCCTGCATCGACATCTGGATGAGCTCGGAGACGCCGTTGCCCAGATAGATGTCCTCGACGGAGAGGTGGATGCCCTTGGTCTCGTAGTGGCTCATCACCGCCCGGCGGGCCGCGAGCAGCCCCTTCGCGTCGCCGTAGCCGTGCGCCTCGGAGAGGTTCCGGAGGACGTCCTCCAGAATCGCGGGCGGACACTCGAAGCCGAACGCGGCCGGGTTGCCGGTGTTCAGCTTGAGGATGCGATGACCCGCTGCTTCGAGCCTCATCGCCTCTTCGAGCACCGGGCCCCGGATCTCGTAACAGACGTTGGCGAGCTTCGTGGACTGGATCACCTGCATGACGAGAGCTTACGGCGGAGGGCGGCCGGACGCCTCGTGTTCTGGGACACGTCGGGTGTCGGGGCGGGGCCCGGACGGGGGTTCCGCCGGGATCCCTACAATGCGGGGACATGAGCTTCGAGGACCCTGACAGACGGGCGCGCGGGCGCCGCCGGCACGCCTCCGCCCGGCGCGGACGCGGGGCGGTGTGGCTGGTCGCCGTCGGCGGGGCGGCGGTGCTGGGACTCGGCGCGGTGGCGCTGACCGGCGGCGGGTCGAAGCGGCCCGCCGAGCGCGAGGCCGACGGCGGCGGCCTGCCCGCGCTCATCCAGGCGGACCCCACGGAGAGCGGCACGACCCCGCCGGACCCGAGCCGCGGCACGAGCCGCCCCGCCGCCCCCGCCCCCTCCGCGGCCCGCACGACCCGGCCCGGCACCCCCGCGCCGACCTCCTCCGCCCCGGCCCCGCCCGAGGCGACCGCCCCCACCGCCGCGCCCGCCACCTCCGGCGGCACCCCGGCCGACAAACCCGGCCGGGGACGCGGCAACGGCAAGGGCCCCCGCTGAGACCGGGCCCCGGGCCGCACCGGCGCCCGGGGTAGGTTGGCTGGTCATGTGGGTTGTGAGTGCTTCCGGATGCCGGTGGCTGGGGGCGGGCGGATCGCTCGCCGTGGCCGTCGGGGGGTACGCGGCCGGGGCGCTGCCCGTGGTCGGCGGGGCCCCGCTGTGGGCGCCGCGCGCCACCGGGACGGAGACCGCCGGCGCCGTCCTGGCGGCCCTCGGGCTGACCCTGCTCGCCGCCGCCTGGTGGCGGTACGGCGTGCTGCTCGCGCGCGGGGCCGCCGGCGGCGTCCTCGGCACGCTCGCCGCCTGGGCCGCACCGCTGCTGCTCGCGCCGCCGCTGCACAGCGCCGACGTGTACAGCTACATCGCGCAGGGCGCCATGGTCCTGGAGGGACACGACGTCTACGGCGCCGGACCCTCGGTGCTCGGCCCCGACCAGCTCGGCGCGGACGCGGCGGCGAGCGTCGGCGGGAACTGGACCGACACCCCCGCCCCCTACGGCCCCGTCTTCCTGCTGCTCGCCGAGGCGGTCGTCGGGCTCACCGGCGGGGCCGTCGTCCCGGCCGCCCTGCTGCTGCGCCTGGTCGCCGTCGGCTCCCTCGCCCTGATCGTCCTGGCCGTGCGCGGCTTCGGGCGCGGCGACGGGGCCCTGTGGCTCGCCGCGCTCAACCCGCTGCTCCTCCTCCACGTCGTCGGCGGCGCGCACAACGACGGGCTCATGATCGGCCTGATGCTCGCCGGGGTGCTGCTCGCCGTGCGCGGACGATGGGTGCTGGGCAGCGTGCTCGTCGGCTGCGCCGTGATGGTGAAGTCGCCGGCGGCGGTCGCGCTCCTCTTCATCGGGGTGCTGGTCGCCCGCCGGGCCGGCGGCGGGGCCCGGGGCATCGCCAAGGGGCTCGTGCTGCCGGGGGCCGTCGCCGGGGCGGTGGCCGCCGGGGCGAGCCTGGTCTCCGGCACCGGTTTCGGCTGGCTGGGGACGCAGTCCGTCGCCGGGGCCATCCACACCCCGCTCTCGCTCACCAGCGACCTCGGCCTCGCGCTCGGCACGCTGGTCGCGGACGACCCCGCGCCGGTCAAGACCGCGGTGCAGCAGCTGGGGCTGCTCGCCGCCGTCGCGCTCATCGCCGTCCTCGCGTGGCGCGCGTACCGGGGACACCTCGACCCCGTCCTCGGACTCGGGTACGGGCTCCTCGCGCTGGTCGCGCTCTCGCCGATGGTGCAGCCCTGGTACCTGCTCTGGGGCACCGTCGTCGTCGCGGCCGTCGCCTGGCACAGCCGGGCCGGGCAGGTGCTCGCCGTGGTCTCGGCGGCGCTCGTGTACGAGACCCAGCCCGCCGGCCACACCCCCTGGTACGGCTTCGTCGCCGGCGGCCTCGTCCTCGCCCTCGGCCTCCTGTGGCTCCGGCGAGACCGTTGGCCGTCCGCCTCCACGTCCGCCCCCGTGCCCGGCCCGGCAGAGGCGGCCGAGGCCGCCCCTTCCGGACCTCGCCGGGCTCCGGAGGAAGATGCCTAGACCGGCGTCCGCCGGATCGCCCGGCCCGCCAGGACGTCCGTGCGGCGCCCGTCCTCGATGACGAAGCGGCCGTCGACGAGCACGTGCGGGATGCCGGTGGGGAGCGTGCGCGGGGCGTCGTACGTGGCGCCCGCCGCGACCGTCGCCGGATCGAAGAGCACCAGGTCCGCCACGTACCCCTCCCGCACCAGGCCCCGGTCGGGCAGGCGCAGCCGGGCCGCCGGGCGCGAGGTCAGATGGGCCACGCACTCCTCCAGGGAGAGCACGCCCTCCTCGCGCACGTAGCGGCCCAGGTACTCGGGGAAGGTGCCGTAGGCGCGCGGATGCGGCTTGGCGCCCTGGAGGATGCCGTCCGAGCCGCCGGTGTGCACCCGGTGGCGCATGATCGCCCGGACGTTCTCCTCGTGGCCGACGTGCTGGAGGATCGTCGAGCCGAGACGGTCGGCGAGGAGCAGCTCGCGCGCCTCCGCCCAGGAGGCGAGCCGGCGGCCCACCCAGGGCGCGAGGGACGGGTCCGCGACGCCGGAGATCTCGATCGTCGCCCAGTCGGCCGGGACCCCGTGGCAGCCGTCCGAGCCGGTCACCTCCAGGTCGTGCCGGATCCGCTCCGCCGCCGTCGCGTCCGCGAGCCGCCCCAGGACCGCCCCGGGGCCGCCCTCCTGCGCCCAGGACGGCAGCAGGGCGAGCAGCGTCGTGCAGCCGGGGGTGTACGGGTACGTGTCGAGGCTGATGTCGCGGCCCGCGTCCAGCGCCCGGTCCAGCAGCGCCAGCAGCTCCGGCGCCCGGCCCTCGTTCTCCCCGAAGTTCAGGGTGGCGTGGGCGAGGTGGAGCGCGCAGCCCGCCTCCCGGGTCAGCTCGATCATCTCCTCGTACGCGCGCAGCGCCCCCGCCCCGTAACTGCGGTGGTGCGGGCAGTAGTAGCCGCCGTACTCCGCCACCACCCGGCACAGCTCGGTGAGCTCGGCGTCGGGGGCGTACATGCCGGGGGTGTAGGTCAGGCCGGAGGACATGCCGACCGCGCCCTGCTCCAGGCCCTCGGCGACGAGCCGGCGCATCCGGTCGAGCTCGGCGGGGGTCGCGGGCCGGTCGGCCCAGCCCATCGCGTACATCCGGACGGTGCCCTGCGGGACCAGGTAGGCGGCGTTCACCGCGATGCCCTCGCCGCCGTGCGCGGTGTCGAGCCGGTCCAGGTAGCCGCCGACCGTCCGCCAGTCCAGGTCCAGGTCGGAGCCGTCGCCGTTCCAGCCGGTGATCGCCCGCCGGACCTCCTCCCGGGTGCGGTCGTCCACCGGCGCGTACGACAGGCCGTCCTGGCCCAGCACCTCCAGGGTCACGCCCTGCGCGGCCTTCGCGCTGTGGTCCGGGTCGCGGAGCAGCGCGAGGTCGCTGTGGGCGTGCATGTCGACGAAGCCGGGGGAGAGGACCAGGCCCTCCGCGTCCACGGAGCGGCGGGCGGAGGGCCGCTGGCAGCCCGCCGCCGCGGCCTCCTTCACGATCGAGACGATCCGGCCCCCGGCCAGGGCCACGTCGGCCCGGTAGGAGGGGGCGCCGGAACCGTCGACCACCTCGGCGTCCCGCAGGACGAGATCCCACATCCCCGGCCCCCTGTCAGAAGAAGGTGCGGACGTAGTCGACGACCGTGCCGTCCGCCTCGACCAGCGGGATCAGCTGCCACTTGTCGAAGGAGGTGCACGGGTGGGACAGGCCCATCCCCACCCAGTCGCCGACCTCCACACCGGCACCGTCCTCGGTGCGCAGCCAGGCGTGCTGGTCGGACAGGCCGGTGACGGTGATCCCGTCGGCCGGGCGGATCTCGCCGCTCCGGGCGTCCCGCACCACCTGCGCCTCCGGCAGGTGGAGGTCGTACGCCGCGTCCCGCTTGCCCGCGTTGGTGAACGCCTGCCCGGCGGACGGCCGCGACACCACCTGCGACCAGAGGCGGAACGCCGGCTGGAGGGCGCCCTCCTCCGGGATCCGGTTGAACGGGGTCTTCTCCCGGTACTGGCCGTCGTCGTGCGAGACGTACGCGCCCGAGCGGAGCAGCTTCAGGACCGGCAGGGAGAGGGCGGGGATCTCCGCGAAGACGTCGGCGACCGCGTCGAACCAGGAGCTGCCGCCCGCGCTCACCACGATCTCGCCCAGCTCCGGCGCGAACCGGCCGTCCTTGTCGAAGGCGGCGGCCAGCCCGGTGAGCCGGCGCAGCCAGCCGCGGACCGACTCCGCGTCGGCGCCCGGCACCTCGGCCTCGTAGCCGGCGACGCCGACCAGCCGGAGGGTGCCGGCCGCGCCGATCGCGTCGGCGACGGCCGTGCACTCCGCCTCCGTCCGGGCGCCGGTACGGGCCCCCTCGCCGGCGCCCAGCTCGACCACCACGTCCAGCGGCCGGCGGGCCCCGGCCGCGCGCAGCGCCTCGTCCATCAGCTCGACGCCGCGCACCGAGTCGGCGTAGCAGACGAGCCGGAAGTCCGGGTGCGCGTCCAGCTCGGCGGAGAGCCAGCGCAGCGCCACCGGGTCGACGACCTCGTTCGCGAGGAAGATCCGGTCGATGCCGTGGGCGCGGTAGACCCGGACCTGGTGGGGCACGGCGGCGGTGATGCCCCAGGCGCCGTGCTCGATCTGGCGGTGGAAGAGGACCGGCGCCATCGAGGTCTTGCCGTGCGGGGCGAAGGCGAGGCCGTGGCGCTCGGCGTACTCCTCCAGGGCGCGCAGGTTGTGCTCGACGGACTCCGCGGAGAGCGCGAGGACCGGGGTGGTGAAGCCGCCGGTGAAGAGGGAGCGGCGCTGGGCGGCCAGCTCGCCGACGGTCAGACCGTCCGCGTCCGGCGGCAGGCCCTTGAAGCGGTGGTCGACGCGCTCGTCCGACAGGTCGGTCGGCATGATCCCTCCTCCAGGGTGTTGCATTGTGTGCAACGCCCATTGCGTATATCGCTCACCGCTGTCTAACATCCGGGCCGAGGCCGGGTCAATGGACCCGGAGCCCGATGAACCGCAGCCCGCAGACCCGCAGGAGCGTGACCGTGGCCGTGACCGTGGCCGGACCACCCCCCGAGGTCGTCTGCGTGGGCGAGTCCATGGTGACCTTCCTGCCCACCCGACCCGGCCGTCTCGCCGACGTCCCCGCCTTCACCCGCGCCATCGGCGGCGCCGAGTCCAACGTCGCCTGCGCCCTCGCCGCCGCCGGCCACCGCACCCGCTGGGTCGGCCGGGTCGGCACCGACGGCTTCGGCGACCACCTGCTCGACACCATCGCAGCGTACGGAGTCGACGTCGGCTCCGTCCGCCGCGACCCGCACCGCCCCACCGGCGTCTACTTCCGCACCGACGCCGACCGCGCCACCGACGCCCACGAGGTCGTCTACTACCGGTCCGGCTCCGCCGCCTCCGCGATGGACCCGGCCGTCGTCCCCTACGACACCGTCGCCGACGGCCGCGTCCTCCACCTCACCGGCATCACCGCCGCGCTCTCGCCCGGCTGCCGGGCGCTGCTGCACGAGCTGACCGAGCCCCGCCCGGGCCGCCCGCTCGTCTCCTTCGACGTCAACCACCGGCCCGCGCTCTGGCGCGACGGCGCCGCCCCCGAGGTCCTGCGGCGGCTCGCCGCCCGCGCCGACCTCGTCCTCGTCGGCGCCGACGAGGCCGACCGGCTCTGGGGCACCGCCGACCCCGCCGCGATCCGCGCCCTCCTGCCGGAGCCGGCGGTCCTGGTCGTCAAGGGCGGCGAGGGCCCGGCGGTCGCCTTCGAACGGCCCCGGGACGGCGGCGGCGACGTCGTCACCGCCGTCCCGGCGCCCCGCGTCGACGTCCTGGCCTCCGTCGGGGCCGGCGACGGCTTCGCCGCCGGGTACCTCTCCGCCACTCTCCGCGGACTCGCCGCGCGCGACCGCCTCCGCCACGGCCACCTCGCCGCCGCGGCCGCCCTCACCGTCCCCGGCGACCTCGCCGCACCGCCCCGGCGCGACCACGCCGACCGCCTCGCCGCGCTCGACGCCGGCGCCTGGGGGGGACTGCACCTCGGCCCCGGGTGGACGTCCGCCGGCACGGAGGCCGACGAGGAGGTACGTACCCGATGAGCCAGACCGTCGACCGGGCGCTCAGCATCCTGCCGCTGCTCGCGCAGGGCCCCGCCGACCTGGGCCAGGTCGCCGACCGCCTCGGCGTGCACAAGTCCACCGCCCTGCGGCTGCTGCGCACCCTCCACGAGCACGGCCTCGTCTACCGGCAGCAGGACCAGCGCTACCGCCTCGGCGCCCGCCTCTTCGCCCTCGCCCAGGAGGCCGTCGAGAACCTCGACGTCCGCGAGATCGCCCACCCCCACCTCGCGGCCCTCAACGAGCGCACCGGCCACACCGTCCACCTCGCGGTCCACGAGGACGGCGAGGTCCTGTACATCGACAAGGTCGAGAGCCGCTACCCCGTCCGCATGTACTCGCGGATCGGCAAGCCCGTCGCCCTCACCGTCGCCGCCGTCGCCAAGCTCCTCCTCGCCGACCTGCCCGAGCCCGAGCGGCGCGCGCTCGCCGCCAAGCTCGACTACCCCCGCTACACGCCCCGTTCGACCCCCGACGCCGCCGCCTTCCTCCAGGAGCTGGCGGCCGTGCGCGAGCAGGGCTGGGCCACCGACCTCGGCGGCCACGAGGAGTCCATCAACTGCGTCGCCGCGCCGATCCGCGGCGCCGACGGCCGGGTCGTCGCGGCCATGTCCGTCTCGGCGCCCAACGTCGTCGTCACCGCCGACGAACTGCTCGCCCTGCTGCCGCTGGTGCGCCGCACGGCGGAGGCGATCAGCCACGACTACTCCGGCACCACCCCACCGAAGGAAACCGAGGAAAACCCCGCATGAGCGACCGTACGACCGAGAAGACCGCGATCACCCCGGCCACCCACACCGCCCCGCCCGCGAAGTTCTCGCACGGCGTCCGCAAGGGCAACATCCTCCAGGTCGCCGGCCAGGTCGGCTTCCTGCCGGCCGTCGAGGGGCAGTCGCCGACGCCGGCCGGCCCGACGCTGCGCGAGCAGACCCTCCAGACCTTCGCCAACGTCAAGGCGATCCTGGAGGAGGGCGGCGCGAGCTGGGACGACGTGATGATGATGCGCGTCTACCTCACGGACGTGGACCACTTCGCCGAGATGAACGCGCTCTACAACCAGTACTTCGAGGAGCAGGAGCTCACGGCGCCCCCCGCCGCCCGCACCACCGTCTACGTCGGCCTGCCCGCGGGACTCCTCATCGAGATCGACGCGCTCGCCGTCCTCGGCTGAGCCCGCTTGCCCCGCTCACAGGGGCGTCGGCCATACTGCCGCCGTGGAGCAGAGCAACGGACCCATACAGCAGCCCCTGCGCGCCGCTTCGGCCGACCCGGGATTCGTCCCCGGTCTCACGGGAGTGGTGGCCCCGCCCAAGGACGTGCCCAAGGGCGCCTTCAAGGGCGTCCCCGGGGACGCCGTCCAGGACGCGGTCCCCGGGGACGCCGTCCAGGACGCGGTGAAGGACGCCCCTGACGACGCCTCCGAGGACGTCTCGGGGGACGTCTCCGACGGCGCCTCGGAGGACGCCTCCGAGGACGCCGCCGGCGCCTCCGAGGACGCGCCCGGAGAGGAGACGGCGTCCCGGCCGGAGCCGGGCGACGGCCCCGTCTTCGAGGCCGCCGACCGGCGGGGGCGGATCGTCGCCGACGCCGAGGGCGTGCGGCTGAGCTACGACGAGGAGGCGTGCGAGTTCCGCTGGGACGAGCTCGCCGCCGTCGAGAGCGCGAAGGGACGCTTCGGCAAGCGGTTCACCGTCACCGTGCACACCCCCGACCGGCGCTGGTACCCGATCGAGATCCTGGCGCCGGACAGGGGCCGTGTCTCCGCCTGGGAGGCGGAGCTGGACGAGGTGCTGGACGCCTACTTCGACGAGACGTCCTGACGCCCGGCCGCGCCGCGTGACGCCCGGTCAGCTCGTGCAGTACTGCGCCTGCTTGCCGATCGAGCGGTACATGCAGTCCGCGTTCTCCAGGAGCTGGAGCACGGCGTCGCGGTTGCGGCTCGTCTCGCGCTCGATCACCTCGTCGGGCGGGTAGAAACCGCCGTTCCAGGACGATGTCGGGTACATCTCGAAGGTGTACCCGAAGATCTTGTGCGCGCCCCAGAGGTAGTCGTCGATCGACCCGTCCGTGATGTAGAGGTCGCTGGACTGCTCGGGGGTGTAGCCGTTGCTCGCCGCCATGCTCCTGCCGACCGCGGCGAAGGCGTCCCGGTCGTCCTGGGTCATGCCGGGGGCGGTGTCCGCGCTGGTCCAGCCGAACGGCCACAGCACCAGCTCGCTGTACGTGTGGAAGTCGACGCCGGCCCTGATCTGCTGCTTGCCGCCCACGACCCGGGAGCGGACGAAGTCGGCGACGACCTTCACCTCGGGGGCCGACTCGGGGGCGGTGCCCCGGTAGGTCTCCGAGCTCTTCGTGCCGGAGGAGCCGCCGCAGCAGCCCCACTTGTAGTCCCAGTTCCGGTTCATGTCGGTGCCGATGTACGAGGAGCCTGAGTTGGGCTGGCGGTTCTTGCGCCAGCTGCGGTAGGAGCCGGAGGCGATGTCGTACTCGCCGCCGTCCGGGTTGAGGTCCGGCACGATCCAGATCTCGCGGCCGTTCACCGCGTTGGTGACCCGGGAGTCGGAGCCGTATCCGGCGCCCAGCTCGCGCAGCAGGTAGAGCGCCATCTCGACGGTGAGGTGCTCGCGGGCGTGCTGGTGGTGGGTGAAGAGGACTTCCGGCTCGTTCTCGTCCACGGCCACGTTGTCGCTGATCTTGATGGCGACGATGTCGCGGCCCTGGTAGCTCTTGCCGATGACCCGCTTGCTCATGATCGACGGGTACGCGGCGAGCCGCTGGTCGATCTCCGCGGTCATCTCGGCGTGGTTGTGGTACTTGGCGTCGGCCGAGGGGAAGTCGAGCGGGCCGAGGGCGGAGCGGGCGGGCTCGCCCCGGTCCGGCGGGGCCGGGAGGGCGACCGCCTCGTAGCCGAGGGCCTTGAGCCGCTCCAGCTGCCGTCCGTCGGCGCTGACCACGACCGAGCGGGCGTCCACCTCGTCGATCGAGACTCCGGTGGCGGTGAGCGCGGTGCGGGCGGCGGGGGTGGAGGGTCCGGCGATCTCGTACTGCCGGATCACCTCCTCGCCGCCGCGGGTGACGGTCGGCGCGTCGGCGCCGGCGGGTGAGGAGAGGGCGGAGAGGGGCGCCGCGAGGGCGAGCGCCACGAGGGCCGCGAGGGTGGCGGACCTTCTGCCGCGTCGGGGACGTCGCATGGTGTCTCCTGGGTGGGGAGTGTGGGGGAGTGCGACAACAGGTGCGGGTGTCCGGGGCACATGGTGAGCCCATGTCATGGACGGGTCAAGAGAGGGGGTTCGGCCATGATCGGCTCACGCTAGGCGACGGGCCCCGCGGACGCGGCGAGGCGCCGCCGGAAGACCGGCGGCGCCTCGCGGGAAGGGTCCGGAAGGGTTACGGCAGGCCGTGGACGTGCGGGCCGACCGCGTTCGACCAGGCGTTGCCGGCCGTCGCGTCCCAGTTGGTCGACCAGGTCATCGCGCCCCGCAGGGTCGGCCACGCCTGGGCGGGCTTGAAGGTGCCGCAGCCGGTCAGCTTCGTCAGGCAGTCGATCGCGCTGTTCACGACCGACGGGGCGACGTAGCCGCTGCCCGCGCCCCGGGTGGAGGCGGGGACGCCCAGGCCGACCTGGGACGGGTCGAGACCGCCCTGGATCTGGATGCAGGCGAGCGCGGTGAGGAAGTCCACCGAGCCCTGGCTGTACACCTTGCCGTCGCAGCCCAGCATCGAACCGCTGTTGTAGTACTGGGTGTTGACGACCGTGAGGATGTCCTTCACGGCGAGCGCGGTCTTGAAGTACTCCGTGCCCGTGGACTGCATGTCGATGGTCTGCGGGGCCATCGTCAGGACCATCTTCGGACCCGCCAGGGCGGACAGCTGGCGCAGCGCCTTGGTCAGGTACGTGGAGTTGATGCCGTGTTCGAGGTCGATGTCGATCCCGTTGAAGCCGTACTCCTGGAACAGGGCGTAGGCGCTGTTCGCGAAGGCGGTGGCGCTGGCGTCACTGTTGATCGTGACGTTGCCCTTCTCGCCGCCGACCGAGATGATCACCGACTTGCCGGCCGCCTTCTTGGCCGCGATGTCGGCCTTGAAGTCGGCGACCGAGGTGTAGCCGACGGCCGGGTCGAGGTTGAAGACGATCTGGCCGGGCGTGGTCGTCGAGTCCGCGAAGGAGACGGCGATGATGTCGTACGCCGCCTGGACGTCGCGCAGCTTCTGCTTCGTGGCGCCGTTGTCGAAGTTCTGCCAGTAGCCGGTCACCGCGTGCTTCGGGACGGCCGGATTGTCCCCGCCGCCACCGCCGGTCTTCGCCGTACGGGCGCTCACCGCGGCCGACTTGGCGGACTCGCCCGCCGTGTTGGTGGCCGCGACCTGGAAGGAGTACGCGGTGTCGGCGGCGAGGCCGGTGACCGTGGTCGAGGTGCCGCTCACGGTCGCCGCGAGCGCGCCGTCCCTGTACACCTTGTAGCCGGTGGCGCCGGAGACCGCGCCCCAGCTCAGCGGGACCGCGCTGGTGGTGGGCGTGCCGGCGGCGAGGCCGGCCGGGGTGGCGGGGACGACCGGGTCGGGGTCCTGGCCGCCGCCCCCGTCGGGCCCGAAGACGCTCACGTCGTCCACGAAGTAGGCGGCGGTGCCGTACCACCCGTGGGTGAAGATCTCGACCGAGGTGGTCGAGGCGCCGGTGGTGAAGGTGGTGGTGAGCTGCTTCCAGGACGGGGAGTCGGGCGTCCAGGTGGAGACCGTGCCGGTGCCGGTCCCGGTGCCGCTCGCGCCGAGGTAGGCGTACCCGCCCTGGACCCAGGCGCTCAGCGTGTAGGTGGAGTTGGGCTTCACGGTGACGGTCTGCACGCACTTGGCGTTGTCGAGGCCGGCGGGGAGCGCCTTGAGGGCGCCGGCCCCGGTGCGGGCCGGGGTGGCGACGGCGGTGCCGCTGCCGGCCGAGCAGGACCAGTTGGCGAGGCCGTTCTCGAAGCCCGCGTTCCGGGCGTTGTTGACGTCGGCGGCCAGCGCGGTGCCGGCGCCGCCGACCAGGGCGAGGCCGGATCCGACGGCGAGCGCGAGGGCGCTGCCGAGCAGCCGGCGCGCGGCCGGGCGGCCGGCGGGGCGGGAGGTGGTGCGGTCCACGTGCATCCTCCGGTGGGGGAGTCGGGGGCTGGAGGTGCCGTACGTCGTCGTACGGGGAACTGCGGTCAGGGGATCGGGAGGTGGCCACCGCCGTCGTCGCACCAAGTTGGTCCAGACCAATTGGGTTGTCAAGACCTCTGACGAAGACCGCCACCGGGCGGAGCCCCGGAATCCGGTGACAGGAAAGGGGGCGGGAGTTGACGGATTGTGTGTTCACCACCCCGGTCCGCGTGGATAAGGTGCAGAACAGTCGTGATGTGCGGCCCCCGGGGCTCCCGAGGCCAGGAGGCCGACGGAGGCCGGGAAGCCGGAGGGGGACGGGAAGGCGGGGGGCTCACGTGCCGACAGCGATCGCGGTCACCGGCGCCGACCTCGTGCTGCCGCCCACCGACCCCGGGACCCCCAACGCCGCCGTCCTCGCCGACCCCGCGGCCCGCACCCTCGACGACTCCGTCACCGAACTCCGGCGCCTCGTCGACCGCTTCGGCCACGTCCTCGTCGTCTGCCCCTCCGGCGCGCCGCCCGCCGTCGCCCACCGCCTCCACACCGTCCGCGGCCTCCTGGAGAGCGACCGGATCGCCCTGGTCAGGACCGACCTCCCGCCGCTCGGCACCGCCGTCCTCGTCCGCCAGCTCCGCCAGCTCTCCGCCTGCGACTTCAGCCCCGGCGTCCTCGCCTCCGCCGCCCGGCTCCTCGCCCACTACATCTACGCCGGCGCCGTCCTCGGCTCCGTCTCCCGCCTCGACCGCGTCCCCGTCACCCTCGGCTCCCACCTCAAGAGCTGGCTCCCCGGCGCCAACTTCGCCGTCCTCGCCGGACCCACCCCCCGGATCGTCCGCGTCGGCGCCGACGAATCCGACTTCGCCGGACCCGAGTTCACCACCCGGCTGCTGATCGCCCGCGGCCAGCTCGCCACCGAGTGGCCCACCACCGCCCTCGCCCCCCGCTGGTCCGTCGCTGGCCCCGTCGAGGAGACCGCCCTGCCCGCCGGATCACCCGCCTGGTGGGGCACCCCCAAGCTCGTCGAGTTCGCCGCGTACCTCCCCGACCTGCCCGTCCTCCACCAGCTCGTCGCCTCGGTGCGCCGCGAGACCTGCCGCTGGTGCGGCATGGAGCTCATCGGCGACCGCTGCGGCTTCTGCGCCGCCCCCCTCGACGCCGCCCTCCCGGCCCAGGCCGGACCGGCCCGGTGACGACCCGATGAACCCGCCCACGCCCCCGACCCAGGAAGACCGGCCATGAACTCCCGCCAGCGCCGCGGCGTCATCCTGCTGCTGCTCTCCGTCCTCTGCGCCCTCGGTGCCTTCGCCGGCGTCCTCGCGGTCATCAGCGACGTGAACGCGAAGGTCGGGCCGGAGACCACCGCGTACCGGGTGAAGGGCGACATCAAGCCCTACGAGCGGCTCAGGGCGAGCGACTTCGAGAAGATCACCATGCCGGAGCGCTGGCTCTCCGGCACCGCCGTCACCGACCTCGCCCAGATCGACGGAAAGATCGCCGTCACCACCCTCAGGAAGGGCTCGCTCCTCCAGCGGGACATGATCGTCCCCCGGCCCGAACTCCGCCCCGGCGAGCAGGAGATCGCGATCATGATCGACGCCGCCACCGGCGTCGCCGGCAAGATCGACCCCGGCGCCACCGTCAACATCTACGCCACCTTCGCCGGCGACAAGAAGGGCGAGCCCAGCCAGTCCCGGCTCCTCGTCGCCGCCGCCCGCGTCATCGACGTCGGCAGGCTGACCGCCATCGACGCGACCGGGGCCTCCCGCGCCACCCGCGCCACCGAGGCCGTCCCCATCACCTTCGCCCTCTCCGCCCAGGACACCCAGCGCGTCGCCTACGCCGAGTCCTTCGCGGAGCACGTACGCCTCGCCCTCGTCGCCCCCTCCGCCGACGGCGCGCCCGGCCGGCCCGCCCCCGGCGACCGCACCTACACGCTCGACAAGGACAAGTGAGGCCCGGCCATGCCCACCAGGATCCTGCCGGCCGTCGGAGACCCCGACGCGGCCCGGGCCGTCGCCACCCTCCTCGGCCAGCTCCCCGACGCCGAGCCCGCCCCGCCCGTCCCCGACTCCACCCAGCTCGTCGACGCCCTCGCCCGGCTCGCCGCCGAATCCCTCGACGCCCTCCCCGAGGTCGTCCTCGTCCACGAGCGGATCGGCCCCGTCCCCGCCCTCGACCTCGTCCGCGAGGTCGCCCTCCGCTTCCCCGCCGTCGGCGTCGTCCTCATCACCGCCGACACCGGCCCCGGCCTGCTCTCCGCCGCCATGGACGCCGGAGCCCGCGGCCTCGTCACCCTCCCGCTCGGCTACGACGAACTGGCCGGCCGCGTCCAGGCCGCCGCCCAGTGGTCCGCCGGCTTCCGCCGCCACCTCGGCGGCGGCGCCGCCGAACTCGTCGCCGGACCCGGCGGCACCGTCGTCACCGTCAGCGGCGCCAAGGGCGGCGTCGGCACCACCCTCACCGCCGTCCAGCTCGCCCTCGCCGCCCGCGCCGCCGGCCGCACCGTCGCCCTCGTCGACCTCGACCTCCAGAGCGGCGACATCGCCTCCTACCTCGACGTGCAGTTCCGCCGCTCCGCCGCCGACCTCGCCGCCATCGCCGACATCTCGCCCCGCGTCCTCCAGGACGCCGTGTACGTCCACGAGACCGGCCTCTCCCTCCTCCTCGCCCCCGCCGAGGGCGAACGCGGCGAGGAGGTCACCGACCGCGCCGCCCGCCAGATCGTCAGCGCCCTGCGCGCCCGGCACGACGTCGTCGTCGTCGACTGCGGCTCCCGCCTCGACAGCGCCAACGCCGCCGCCGTCGAGACGGCCGACACCGCCCTCCTCGTCACCACCCCCGACGTCATCGCCGTCCGCGCCGCCAAGCGGACCGTCCGCATGTGGGAGCGGCTCCAGGTCCGCAAGGCCGAGACCACCGTCTCCGTCGTCAACCGGCACTCCCGCTCCACCGAGATCCAGCCCGCGCTCGTCCAGAAGATCACCGGCACCCGCATCGCCGGCGTCACCGTCCCCGCCGCCTACAAGGAGCTCCAGGCCGTCGTCGACGCCGGCCGCCTCCACGAACTCGACGCCCGCTCCACCGTCAAGCAGGCCCTGTGGGCCCTCGCCGGCGAACTCGGCCTCACCGGCCCCCCGGCCACCCCCGCCCCCGGCAAGCAGCTCGCCCGCGCCGGCGACCGGGGCTCGCTGGGGCTGCGGCGGCGCGGCGGAGGGCGCTGACCCATGGGCCGGCAGCGGGGGAGGGGCGACAGGGGACAGGTGGCGGTGGAGTTCACCGGCATGGTCCCGGTCGTCCTGCTGACCCTCGCCCTGCTCTGGCAGGTGGTGCTGGTCGGGTACACCTTCACCCTGGCGGGGAACGCGGCGGACGAGGCGGCGCGGGCCGCCGCCGTGGACGGCGACTGCGACGGCGCCGCCCGCCGGCACCTCGACGGGGCCTGGTCGGGGGCCGAGGTGACGTGCCCGGGCGGCCCGTCCGGCGGCATGGTCACCGTGACCGTGAAGGTCCCGGTCCCCCTCCTCTTCCCCGGCCTGGGCTCCTTCGACGGGGTCGAGGCGACGGCCGGCGCGGTCCACGAGGGGCCGGTGACGACGCCGTGAACCGGAAGCGGGTGTGGCGGCGCGGTGCCCGGCCGGGCGGGACGGGCCTGCCGGGCGACGCCCCTCGGAGCCGTACCGCATCGCGGCCTCGCCGTCGGGACCGGGGCCAGGCGGCCATCGAGTACCTCGGCTTCCTGCCCATCCTGCTGCTGGTCGGCCTCGCCGGACTCCAGCTCGGCCTGGCCGCGTACGCGGCGCAGCAGGCGGGGACGGCGGCGCGGGCGGCCGCCAGGGCCGCGACCAGGGACGTACCGCCGGGGGAGGACCCGATCGACCCCCAGGCGGCGGCGGACGCGGCCGTGTCCGGCTGGATCGATCCCCGTCTCACCCACGGCGGCGGAGGCGGCGAGTACACCGCGACCGTCACCGTCCGCATCCCCCAGGTCGTCCCCTTCTGGACCTTCGACCCGGTCGTCCGCACCGCCACCATGCCCCTGTCCGAGTCCCCGGAGGAGGACGACCTGCCATGAGCCTGCGCGCCCGCATCCACCACTCCGGCGACGACCCGCGCGCCCTCGGGCCCGGCGGGGGCCGGGAGGACGGCCATCTCGTCGCGTCCTTCCGGGCCAAGCTCCTGGAGGAGATCGACCTCACCGAGATGTCCGCGCTCGCGGCGACCGAACGCCGCGCCCGGCTCGAACGCGTCCTCGGGCACATCATCAGCCGCGAGGGCCCCGTCCTCTCCACCGCCGAACGCACCCGGCTCATCCGCCGGGTCGTCGACGAGGCCCTCGGGCTCGGCGTCCTCGAACCGCTCCTCGAAGACGCCTCCATCACCGAGATCATGGTCAACGGCCCCGACCAGATCTACATCGAGCGCGGCGGCCGGGTGGAACTCCTCCCGCTCCGCTTCGCCTCCCACGAACAGCTCATGCAGACCATCGAGCGGATCGTCTCCACCGTCAACCGGCGCGTGGACGAGTCGAATCCGATGGTCGACGCCCGCCTGCCCTCCGGCGAACGCGTCAACGTGATCATCCCGCCGCTCTCCCTCACCGGCGCCACGCTCACCATCCGCCGCTTCCCCCGCGCCTACACCCTCCACGAGATGATCGGCCTCGGCTCGCTCGACGAGCAGATGCTGCTGCTCCTCTCCGGCCTCGTCCAGGCGAAGTTCAACATCATCGTCTCCGGCGCCACCGGCACCGGCAAGACGACCCTCCTCAACGCCCTCTCCGGCCTGGTCCCCGAGGGCGAGCGGATCATCACCATCGAGGACTCGGCCGAGCTCCAGCTCCAGCAGTCCCACGTCATCCGCCTCGAAGCGCGCCCGCCGAACATCGAGGGCCGCGGCCAGGTCACCATCCGCGACCTCGTCCGCAACTCGCTCCGCATGCGCCCCGACCGGATCATCGTCGGCGAGGTCCGCGGCGGAGAGACCCTCGACATGCTCCAGGCCATGTCCACCGGCCACGACGGCTCCCTCGCCACCGTCCACGCCAACGCGGCCGAGGACGCCCTCATGCGCCTCCAGACCCTGGCGTCGATGTCCGAGGTCAAGGTCCCCTTCGAGGCCCTGCGCGACCAGATCAACAGCGCCGTCGACGTCCTCGTGCAGCTCACCCGGCACCCCGACGGCACCCGGCGCGTCACCGAGATCGCGATCCTCGCCTCGCACGGCCGCGAACGCTTCCTCCTCGCCACCGTCTGCCACTTCCGGGCCGAACCGCTCTCCGCCGACGGGCGCGTGCACGGCCGGTACGTCCACCACCCGCTCCCGCGCCGCGTCGCCGAACGCCTCTACATGGCCGGCCAGCCCATACCGCCCGCGTTCGGCGTGGCCGCCGACGACACCCACCTCGCCACCCGCGAAGCGACCTAGGAGGCCCTGATGGACCTGGGAGGGCCTCGATGACCTCGCCGACCCCGCTGACCGACCCGTTCTGGCTGACGACCGGAGCGGCGCTGCTCGCCTGCGTCCTCGGCGTCGCCGGCGTCCAGGTGTACGCGAACGGGGCGCGGCGCCACGCGGCGCTCGTCGCCCGCCTCGACGAGACCGCCGCCCCCGAGGCGACCGGCCGCCGCCGGCGCCGCTTCGCCGCCCTGGACCGGCGGGTCCGCGCCACGGCCCTCGGACGCAACCTGGAACGCCGGATCGCCGCGACCGGACTGGACATGACCCCGGGCGAGTTCACGGTCGCCCTGGCGGCCTCGGTGACCGTCCTCTGGACCATCGGCCAGGCGGCCCTCTCGCCGTTCTTCGGCCCGATCTGCGGCCTGCTCGGGATATGGGTCGCCCTCGGCTACCTCGGCTGGCAGCGGCAGAAGCGCATCGAACGCTTCATCAACCAGCTCCCCGAACTCTCCCGCATCCTGGCCAACGCCACCCAGGCCGGACTCGCCCTCCGCATGGCGATCAGCCTCGCGGCGGACGAGATGGAGTCCCCGGCCGGCGACGAACTGGAGAAGGTGGCCCAGCAGCTGGCCGTCGGCACCTCCCTCGACGACGCCCTCGCCGAACTCGCCGAACGGCTGCCCTCCCGCGAACTCGTCGTCCTCGTCACCACCCTCGTCCTCGCCAACCGGGCCGGCGGCACCGTCGTCTCCTCCCTCCGCAACCTCACCGAGACGCTGGAACAGCGCAAGGAGACCCGGCGCGAGGTCCGCACCCAGCTCTCCCAGGTGAGCATGACGGCGTACGCGGTCCCGGTCATCGGCTTCGGCTCGCTCCTCCTCATCGACAACATGCAGCCGGGCGCCCTCGACCGCATGACCGGCTCACCCCTCGGCCAGGGCGCGGTCGTCGTGGCCTGCGCGCTGTACGTCCTCGGCTTCGCCGTCATCCGCCGCTTCTCGAAGATCGACGTGTAGGGGCCGGTGCCACCGATGCTCGAACTCGCCCTCGCCCTCCTCGCCGGCCTCGCGGTCGCCGGCTTCGCCTACGGCCTGCGCCTCTACCGCGCGGACGCCAAGCTCCCCGACGACCTCCGCCTCGCCCTGGAGGTCGGCGCCACCCGCACCGGCGCGGTCGACTCCGCCGTCGACCGCCTCGGCATGCGCTGGTCCCCCACGGTCCTCCGCTGGATGGGCCCGAAGCGCGTCGGCGCCGTCCGCCGCCGCATCGACCTCGCCGGCAACCCCGGCGGCCTCACCATCGACCGGTACGGGGCGCGGCGGGCCGTCTACGGCTTCCTCGGCGGCCTCGGCGGCCTGCTCATGCTCACCAAGGGCTCGTACGTCACCGCGGCCCTGCTCTTCGCCTTCGGCGCCTTCTGGACGGAGGTCGGCATCTGGTCGGCGGTCCGCATCCGCAAGGACCAGATCGAACGCACCCTCCCCGACTTCCTCGACGTCCTCGCGGTCGTCGTCTCCGCCGGCCTCGGCTTCCGCCAGGCCCTGGAGCGGGTCGCGGACAAGTACTCCGGCCCCTGGTCCGACGAACTCCGCATCACCCTCCGCCAGATGGACATGGGCGTCACCCGCCGCCAGGCGTTCGACGAACTCCGCCGCCGCAACGACTCCGAGCAGGTCGCCCAGTTCGTGACCGCGCTCCAGCAGGGCGAGGAGCTGGGCGCGCCCATCGTCGACACGCTGATCCAGATCGCCGAGGACATGCGCCGCACGGACGCGCAGAACGCGCGGCGCAAGGCCGCGAAGGCGGTCCCCAAGGCGACGATGGTCATCACGACCCTGATGGTCCCGGCCACGATGATCCTCCTCGGCGCGGGCCTCTTCCTCGGCACCGGCACGGACCTCGGCTCGATCGCCGGCGAATGAGGCGGCCCCCGATGCGACTTCCCCCAACTCCCCACGGACCCACCACCCCAGGCCATAACCTGCCGGAGTACAAGGTCCCGCCCATGACCCGATCTGACGAACGACGCCAGGGACCCTGTGCACCACAGGGACCACGGGCGTACCGTGCGACTGCGCAAGCGTCAGACCGCGGAGGGGACCACGATGAACGACGCGCTGCTGAAAGCCCTGACCAGGACCAGACTCATCCTGCAGTCCCGGGGCGACCGGGGGCAGACGGCGGTGGAGTACCTGGGGATCATTGTGGTGGTGGTGGCGATCGTCATCGCGATCACGGGTACGGACATCGGCACGACGATTCTGACGGCCATCAAGAACAAGATCGCGGATCTGACCGGGTAGCGGTGCGGTGCGGAGGGCGAGAGTCGGGTCAAGCATTTCCCGCTTACGTCGCGGTGATCGCCGGATTGCTCTTTCTCGCCTTTGTCTACTTTGCCGTCGGACAGGCCGCAGTCCTGCGTAACGGCGCTCAAACCGCCGCCGACGCGGCCGCCCTCGGGGCCGCTCAGGACGCCCGGGACCAGCTCCGGGAGGGTTGGCTCGATGCGATCGCTGATCCGACACAGTGGCAACAGTTCGTCCAGGGTGAGGGATATGAACCGGAGCGGGCGTGTCAGCGTGCGATCGGTTTCGCCGCCGCCAATGGTGCCGAGCTTCTGTTCGAGGATTGCGTGCCGCTGGAGTTCGGATTCACCGTAGCCGTGCAGAGTAAGGAGAGCGTCGGGGAGTCGATAGTTCCGGATACTGCCGAGCGGCGTGCCAAAGCGTCGGCCTCTGCAGTGCTCGAACCACTGTGCACGTTCAATCCTTCTGAACCGAGCCCGGACCCGAGCATGGAGCCGGATCCGTCCAACACGCCACCAGCGGAGCCCGAGGAGGAAGAACCTGAACCGATCTCGGGGCTCACCTGTGGGGGTGAGGCTTGGGAGGTCGACCCGGAGGACCCTGTGCTTCCTGGAGTCGATGTCCTCTATCGCGTTCGACTGGCCGGTGACGACGAGTAAAGGAAGCGCATTTCATGAATGTCTCACACGCGAGAGGGGGGTTCATCGCTCTCGCGGTCTCAGCGTCGTTGCTCGTTGCTGGTTGCGGCACCGACGGCGAACCCAAGGCATCAAGCAAGCCGGCCACGGCAACCTCGTCTTCTCAGCAGCCTGCTCCTACGCAGGCGGAGCAGGAGACTGAGGAACCGACGGAGCCACTGGTTGTTACGAAGGGGCAGGACGGATTCGAGCTGGCTATCGGTTCCGCTGAGCGCGATGCGGGTGGATTCCTCACGATCAAGGGAACTCTGAAGAACACTGCAGCGAAAGGGCGTGCCGTCCCTGATGCGGTGAGAGGCAATGAGACGGAGGTCTTGAAGCACGGTACGTCGCTCGGCGGTGCGACTTTGGTCGACGGCTTGGCCAAGAAGCGCTACTACGTTCTGCGCGACACGGACGGCCGCCCCTTGGCCACAACGGGACTGAGCATCCTTCCTGCAGGGAAGTCTATTGATGTGTTCATGCAGTTCCCTGCACCCCCCGCGTCCACCACCGAGGTCTCGTTCCAGTTGCCCACCTTCGAACCCGCCACGCTCAAGCTCTCCTGAGGCGACGTCATGACAACGACGACAGGACGACGACGCAGACTGGCCGCGCTCGCGGTCGTGGTCATCACGGTGTGGCCGGTGGGCGGGGGGACCGCTTTCGCGGACGATCCGCCGGGGAGCACGAGCTCCTCGCCGCCGCCCGCCATCGATTCCGGCTCGCCGGGGCTGATGCTGCCCGACGGTGCGACGCTCGCGCCCGCCAAGGTGCTCGACATCAAGCAGATTGTCGAGGAGGAGGGCGGCGAGCAGCGGCGCGAGGACACGAACGTGGACGTGACGTTCGCGCTCCAGGCCGAGGTGCTGTTCGCGAAGAACAGCGCCAGGCTCAGCCCGGCCGCCACCGCGCGGATCCGCGCCATCGCGGGGGAGGTGCGGACGCAGGGGTCCGGGCGGGTGCGGGTGTTCGGGTTCACGGACAACCTGGGGACGTACGAGCACGGGCTGAAGCTGTCCAAGGAGCGGGCCGTCGCCGTGCAGCAGGTGCTCGCGCGGGAGCTGGAGCCGGGGACCGCGTACGACATCCGCGGGTACAGCGAGGACTACCCGATCGCCGACAACCGCACCGAGGAGGGCCGGAAGAAGAACCGGCGCGTGGAGATCTCGTTCCCGCGCACGGTTCCGCCCGCCGCCGCTCCCTGAGCGCGAAACGGCCGAAGGGCCGCCCGCCGGCGAACGGCGGGCGGCCCTTCGGGCGTGGTGCGAGGGCGCAGCGCTCAGGCGCCGAGTGCGGCCAGCAGGGCCTGGACGGCGGCCACGACCGGTCCGCCCACCGCGCCCACGAGCGCCGCGATGCCGGCGATGCGGGTGAGCGGTCCCTCCAGTTCGGCGCGCGTGGCGTCGGCGTCGAGGTCCGCCGCGGCCGCGTCGAGCTCCGCGCGGCGCGTCTCGTCCAGGTGGGTGCGGAGTCCTTCGATGGCCGCGAGGAGGTCGTCGAGGGCCGTCGACGGGGTGGCGGCGGCGCCCACCGTCTTGCCGCCGGCCACGATGTCGCCGGAACCGGTGTGGCTCGCCTTGCCGATGCTGCCGGCGCCGTACTGGTGGATCTGGTCGCTGCTCATCGTCACCCTGCCTGGATGTTGCCGTGGCCGAAGTGGTTGGCCTGTCCGATGCTGTTGGCGCCGTACTGCTGGATGATGTCGCCGTGGTGGACGGCGTGCTGGACGTAGAAGGTCTGATGGGCCTCGTCGGGCTTGCCGATCGCCTTGGTGATCTCCACGACCAGGTGGTCGATCTCGCCCTTCTCGGTGCTCCACACCGTGTCCCGCTGGGTGCCGGCCGTGTTCACGATCAGGCCGAAGAGCACGGGGAGGTCGGGCTGCCGCACCTTGACGACGAGCCGCCAGATCATGAAGCCCATGAGGGCGAGGACGAGCAGGTACAGGACGTCGTTCTGGATGGCTCCCGCGGCGACCATGCCGAAGACGCCGACGAACCAGATCCGGGCGATGCCGACGATCAGGTCCTTGGTGATCTTCTTCTTCACGGGTACGAGGCGGCGCTGTCCCACGTGGGAGATGTTCCGCAGGGGATAGGCGTCACCGCCGACCCATAAAGACCCGGTGTGGATCTGCACCTCGACCGGGCTGTGACGTGCCATGCGCTTCCCCTTCCCCAGGAAACCAGTGCTTCACTCTAGCGGAGCAGCGTCGGATCGCATGTGGCTCAAAGGCGGTCCGGAGAACGGGGATTGACGGGTAGTCGGATCCGTCCCACCGGCGTGCGCGCGGGCGCGTTTCCCGGGCGCGCCTCCCCTCCGGGTCCCGGCCCCCTCACCCGCGGAGGCCCGTCCCGCGGAGGTCCGTCCCGCCGAGTTCCGTCAGCGCCGCTCGTACCGTCGCCGTCATCCGGTCCGGGCGGGTGAAGACCTCCCGGGCGGTGAAGCGGAGGACGCGGCGGACCTCCGGGCAGGACTGGAGCGCGTTGAAGCGGGCGATGTCGCGTTCGTGCGCCCGGCGCGTGCCGTGGTACGCGTACCCCTCGACCTCCACCGCGAGGCCCGCCGCCCGGAAGAGGAAGTCCGGGTGGAGGACCTGGCCCCGGGGCGTCCGCAGCGCGGGCTGGCACTCGGGGAGGAGGGACGCGTCGGCCATCCGCAGCCGGGCCACGGTCTCGGCCGGGGAGCCCGCGGCCGGGTTGGCCAGCGGGAGCCAGGCGCGGGCGCGCGGGGCTCCGGGGCGGCGGACGGACAGCTGCGCGGCCAGTTCCTCGTAGCGGACCGGCGGGTCCCTCCGCACGCCCTCGACCACCCGGCGGGACAGGGCCGAGTCCGCCGTCGCGACCGCCTGCTCCCTGCTGCCGCTCGCCCGTATCAGGTCCGCGACCGTCCGCGCGGCCGTCGTCGCCCGCAGGCCGCGGCGCAGGCAGACGTCCTCCGGCGGCAGCGACGCCCGGGTGCCGGGCGGTGCCGGCGGGGGCGCCAGGACCTCGATGCGGTGGAGGCGCGCGGCCGTCCCGTGGCCGCACACCCGCCGCGGGCGGAGCAGCTGGAGGGCGGTCTCCCGGACGTGCCAGTCCGTCTCCTTGCCGGGCGCCGCCCACGCGCCCCGGCAGATCCGCTGCCAGCCGTCCTGCCGCAGGCGCGTGGCGAGGCGGCCCGGCGGCCAGCCCGCCGCGAGCGCCCAGACCGTGAGGAGCACCCCGCCCCGGGCGAGGATCGCCAACTCGTACATACGCGCAAGGTTCCACGGAAGGGCGACACTTCGCACCCCCTGTGGAAAACCCGCTGAAAGTTGTCCCCAGGAAAACGCAAAAGTGTCGGGACAGGACCTCGGGGCAGGAGCATTCTGGACCGAAACACCACAACGTTCCGGGGCAGGGCCGCCGATGCCGCACTCCAGTCCTCAGACCGCCGGCACGACCGGCGTGCAGCTCGTCCACGATCTCGTCGTGCGCGTGCCCGCCTTCCGCGGCGCGTACGAGAGTCATGTCTTCCGGCAGGGCGGGGTCCTGCCGCACGTCTTCTTCTGGGACGTCGTCCAGGGGACCGTCCGCTCCTTCCTCGCGCTCGCCGACGCGGGGGAGCCGGAGCCCGACTGGCGCCGCACCCTCGACTTCCTGGAGGAGCAGTGCGGTCGCGGCGACACCGTCGTCGACGAGGTGATCGTGACCTCCTTCCTCGGCGACCTGCCGTCCCCGCACGAGCCCGGCCACGGCATCGTCCGGCAGCTCGGTCCCGTCATGGCGGCCCGGTTCGTGCGCATGCGCCCCCGCGGCTGAGGTCCGGGCGGGACTCCGGGAACCGCTCCGGGCGGGACTCCGGGAACCGCTCCGGGCGGGACTCCGGGAACCGCTCCGGGAAGCGCTTCGGACGCCCGCCGGCGGGGTAGCGTCCCGGGGTCGTGCGAGGGTCCCCGGGAGGTCGAGGCGTGCTGAGCGAAGACGACGTCCTGGCGGCGGTGCGGCGCAGCCTCGGGGCCGCGGCGGGAGACGGCGCGGCCTTCCCCGCGCAGGGCGCCCGCATCACCCGGCACCTGCTCGTCGACGGGGAGATAGTCCGCTGCGTCGAGACCCGCGAGGAGCGGCCCGGCTTCCACCGGGGCGGCAAGGACCTGTCCGGCCGGCCCGAGTACGACGACATCGACCGGTACCCGCTGCCCGCCCCCGCCGACCCCGGCGCCCGCTCCACCCTGCTGCTGGTGCGGCGCGGTTCGGTGGACCCCCGGGCCTGCGCCGTCTGCACCAACGGTCGGCAGCACTGCGCGCGCTGCCGGGGCGCCGGGGACGTGACGTGCCCGCCCCTCCGTGCCCTGCGGGGCGTGCGGTGAGGGCCCGTGCTGCCTCGGCTGCGAAGGCACCGGCAAGCGCGCCCGGGTGCCGGCCGACCGGCCGGAGGGGGAGACGGCGGCCCGGGTCCGCTGCCGGATGTGCGGGGCCGAGGACGCGGCGTGCGCGAAGTGCCGGGGAGCCGGGCGGAAGAAGTGCGCGGTGTGCGGCGGGACCGGGTCCCGCTCCTGCCCCGACTGCGAGGGGGCCGGCACGGTGAGCCACACGTTCTGCGGCGGCACCGGCAGATACGTGGAGTGGACCGAGGGGGTCATCTCCCGCGAGCCGGTCGTGGACGAGATCAAGGAGACCTCGGCCCTGCCCGCCCGGGCGTTCGGGTGGACGAACGAGCTCGACGCCTGGGGCCGCGTGGACCTCGTCGGCGAGGAGGTCGTCCCGGTGGCGGGCGAGGACGCCGACGAGGAGGTCGCCGCCTGGCTGAAGCCCCGGCTCGGGGTCCACGACGGCGAGGTCGGCCGCCGCGTCGGCGTCCGCCACCTGTCGCTGGCCCGCGTCACGCACGACGCCCACCCCCACCGGGTGTACGTCGTGATCCCGGGGCGCGCCGCGCCCCGGGTCGTCCGGCTGCGCTCCCGGCGCCGCACCTGGCAACTGGTCGCCGTCGCGCTGCTGCTTGCCGCGGCCGCCGTCACGGTCTCCCGCCTCCTCGCGTAGCCGGCCGAGGCCGCCCCTCCGCGCCGGCCGAGGGTGCCCCTCCGCGCCGGCCGAGGGCACCCCTCCGCGGCCCGCGCGGGGCGGCCCGGGGCGGCCCGGGGCGCCTCGGGATAATCGGGCGCATGTCCCCGCCGACCAGCCGTTCCCCGATCCTGCTCGCCCTCGGCGGGTACGCCGCCACCCGGATCCTCGGGCTCGCCGTCCTCGCCGTCGCCGCCGCCGCGACCGGCAAGGACGGGTTCCACCGGCTGAGCGGGCGCTGGGACGCGGTCTGGTACGTGCGGATCGCCGAGCACGGATACGGGTACCAGGTCACGCTCCCGAACGGGGACGTCCACGCCGACCTGGCGTTCTTCCCGCTCCTCCCGGCCCTCGAACGGGGCCTGGCCGCCGTCCTGCCGCTCGACGCCGCCGGCGCCGGGCTGCTGGTCTCCTGGACCGCGTCGGTCGCCGCCGCCTGGGGCCTCTTCCGCTGCGGCGAGCACGTCGTCTCGGCGCGCGCCGGGGTCCTGCTGGCCGTGCTGTGGGGGGTGTACCCGACCGCGTTCGTGCAGTCGATGGCGTACACCGAGACGCTGTTCACCGCGTGTGCCGCCTGGTCGCTGTACGCGGTGCTGCGCGGCCGCTGGATCCTCGCCGGACTGCTCTGCGCGCTCGCCGGACTCACCCGTCCCACGGCCGCCGCGCTGATCGCCGCCCTCGGCGTCACCGCGCTCGTGGCGCTGGTCAGCGACCGGCGGCTGCCGTGGCGGACGGTCGCCGGGGTGCTGCTCGCGCCGCTCGGCTGGCTCGGGTACGTCGTGTACGTCGGGGTGCGCGAGTCGAGCGCCACCGCCTACTTCGACGTGCAGGCCGCGTGGGGGAACTCCATCGACGGCGGCGTCGCCCTCGCCCGCTTCATCGTCTCCCTGCCGTGGCCCGCGGCGCTCGGCCTGTGCGCGGCGCTCGCGCTCCTGGCGTGGCTGGTGGCGCTCTGCGTCCGGCAGCGCCAGCCGCTGCCGCTGCTCGTCTACACGGTGGGCGTCGTCGTGGTGTCGCTCGTCGGTGCCGCGTACTTCGGCTCCCGGCCGCGCCTGATGATGCCCGCCTTCGGCCTGCTGCTGCCGCCCGCCGCCGCGCTCGCCCGGCTGCGCACCGGCACCGCCGCCACGGTCCTCGCCGTCCTCGCCCTGGCCTCCGCGGTCTACGGCGCCTTCACCCTCCTCGGCCCGGGCCCGCCCTGACCGTCCCCGCCGGGCTCCGGCGCGACCGTCACCCGCACCCCCGGCCGCAGCCCCCATCCCGCCATCGCGCCCGCCTCCGCCTCCACCACGTGCCGGGCGCGGAGCCGGAGCGCCCCGAGCCGGCCCGGGGGCATGGTGACGACCGCGAGGACCCGCAGGTCCCGGTCGAGGTGGGCGACGTCGATCGGGAAGCGCATGCCGAAGGTGTGGACGCTGCTCGCCGGGGTGAGGAGCATCGCCCCGGCGACGCCGTCCCGCCCGAGCAGCCCGCGCCGCCGCGCCCGGTACGAGGCGGCGATCTCCAGCGGGACCACCGCGCCCCCCGGCACCGTCAGCGCCGCCGTCCCGTCCCGCCAACTCCGCCCCATGCGCCCGACCTTAGACCTAAGGTCGGGCCGTGTACGCCTCGCTGATCGTTCTCGCCGCCCTCTGGGGTGCCGCCGTGGGGCTGCTCGTGCCCCGGGCCGCGTACCGGCTGTCCGTGGAGCCCGAGGAGCCCTGGCGGGAGCTGTGCCCGGCGGGGCACCGGCTCGCCGGACCGGGCCGCGGATGGCTCGGCGGGCCCGGCCGGGCCGGGTGCGCGACCACGCCGGCGCCGTTCGCGGTGCCGGTGCTGACCGCGGCGGTCTGCGCGCTGCTGGCCGCCGCCACCGGCGGGCCCCGGCCGGAGCTCGCCGTCTGGCTGCTCGCCGCGCCCTTCGGGGTGCTGCTCGCCTGCGTCGACGTCCGGGTGCAGCGGCTGCCGGACGGGCTGACCCTGCCGCTCGCGCTGGCCGTGCCGCTGCTGCTGGGGGCCGCCGAGCTCCTCCCGTACGACGCCGGGTCCTGGACCCACGCCCTGCTCGGCGCCCTCGCGCTCGGCGGCGGCTATCTGGCGCTGCACCTGATCAGCCCGCAGGGCCTCGGCTTCGGCGACGTGAAACTGGCCCTGCCGCTGGGCGCCGCCCTCGGCTGGTACGGCTGGGGCGTGCTCTTCACCGGCGCCTTCCTGGGCTTCCTGCTCGGCGCGGGATACGGCTTCGGGCGCGTCCTTCTCGGCCGGGCGGGCCGTTCCTCCGCCATCCCGTTCGGCCCGTTCATGCTCTCCGGCGCCCTCCTGGGGCTGGCCCTCGGCGCCTTCACCGGCGTGCCCTGAGGGGCCGGGTCCGCTCCGCCGTCCGCGCGGCTCCGCAGCGCCACCGGACCGTCGCGGAGCGCCACTCCACCCGCGTCCACCAGCCCGGGCGTCAACGTGGCGCGGGGCCGGGGCGTTCCCCCGTCGGAGGGACGGAAGTCCGCCGCCACGCCGGGGCGCAAACCCGCCACAGGGGCCCGGACCCCTTGGGGCGCCTGGGATCCGGGGAAATCCGGCGGCTTCGTTCGGCGCAGGTGGCGCGCAGCCCGACTAACGAAGGGTTATGGTGGAACCCCCCCCTCGGGCCGGTCCGTATCCCCCCCACGGACCGGCCCGTTTTTTCTTTCCCGGGTCCCCGGACCCGGCGGGCGTCAGCCCCGGCGGGCCCAGATGTTGGTGCCCTCGGTGTCGACGGCGAAGTGGTCGATCTCCTTCAGCTCCGCCTCCGTCAGCGGCGCGGAGGCCAGCGCCGCCACGTTCTCCTCCAGCTGCCCGACGCTCGACGCGCCGATCAGGGCCGAGGTCATCCGCGGATCGCGCAGCACCCACTTCAGCGCCAGCTGGGCCAGCGACTGCCCGCGCCGCCCGGCGATCTCCGCGAGGCCGCGCAGCCGTCGCAGCACCTCGTCGGAGAGCAGGTTCGGGTCGAGGGACTTGCCCTGGGTGGCGCGGGAGCCCTCCGGGACGCCCTTCAGGTACTTGCCGGTGAGCAGGCCCTGGGCCAGCGGCACGAAGGAGATGCAGCCCATGCCGGCGGTCTCCAGGGTGTCGAGCAGCCGGTCGTCCTCGGTCCAGCGGTTGATCATCGAGTACGAGGGCTGGTGGATCAGGGCCGGGACGCCCATCTCCTTCAGCAGCCGCGCGGCCTCGGCGGTCTGCTCCGCGTTGTACGAGGAGACGCCGACGTACAGCGCCTTGCCCTGCTGGACCGCGGAGGCGAGCGCCCCCATGGTCTCCTCCAGCGGGGTCTCCGGGTCGAAGCGGTGCGAGTAGAAGATGTCGACGTAGTCGAGGCCCATCCGGTTCAGGGAGGCGTCGAGCGACGACAGCAGGTACTTGCGGGAGCCCCACTCGCCGTACGGGCCGGGGTGCATCTCGTACCCGGCCTTGGTCGAGACGATCAGCTCGTCCCGGTAGGGCGCGAAGTCCTGCGCGAAGATCTTGCCGAAGTTCAGCTCGGCCGAGCCGGGCGGCGGGCCGTAGTTGTTCGCCAGGTCGAAGTGGGTGACGCCGAGGTCGAAGGCGCGGCGGAGGAGCGCCCGCTGCGAGTCCAGCGTGCGGTCGTCGCCGAAGTTGTGCCAGAGGCCGAGGGAGACGGCGGGGAGCTTGAGCCCGCTGCGGCCCGAGCGGCGGTACTCCATGGAGTCGTAGCGCTCCGCGGCGGCGCGGTAGAGGGGGGATTCAGTCACGTATCTCTGCTTATCACGGACTTGTGACAGTCCCGTACGGAGTTGTGACACGCCCGGACTGGGACCCTTCATCCGACCGCAGTAGGGTGGCGGCTTGCGAACCGCCCGCCCATGGAGGGGTAAAGAACAGTGAACCTGCGCGACCTGGTGTACGGGCTCTACGCGCGCCGGGTGGAAGGCCGTCTCGACCACGCTCAGGTGCCCAAGCACATCGGGGTCATCCTCGACGGCAACCGGCGCTGGGCCAAGGCGTCCGGCGGCACCCCCGAGCAGGGACACAA
Organism: Streptomyces sp. NPDC058052; assembly: GCF_042885515.1. Taxonomy (NCBI): domain Bacteria; kingdom Bacillati; phylum Actinomycetota; class Actinomycetes; order Kitasatosporales; family Streptomycetaceae; genus Streptomyces; species Streptomyces sp. NPDC058052. The sequence continues at coordinate 179,752 of NZ_JBHVRX010000007.1, forward strand.
GGCGGGCGCGGACAAGATCCGGGAGCTCCTCGGCTGGTGCGCCGAGACCGACGTCGAGGTCGTCACCCTCTGGATGCTCTCCACGGACAACCTGAACCGCCCCGAGGAGCAGCTCGTCCCGCTGCTCGGGATCATCGAGGACGCGGTGAAGGCGCTCGCCTCCGACGGGCGCTGGCGGGTGCACCACGTCGGCACCATGGATCTGCTGCCGGCCCGGACCCAGACGGTCCTCAAGGAGGCCGAGGAGTCCACCCGGGGCAACGCCGGGATACTGGTGAACGTCGCCGTCGGCTACGGCGGCCGGCAGGAGATCGCGGACGCGGTCCGCTCCCTCCTCCTGGACCACGCCGAGCGCGGCACCAGCTTCGAGGAGCTGGCGGAGACCGTCTCCATCGACCTCATCTCGGAGCACCTGTACACGCGCGGGCAGCCCGACCCGGACCTGGTGATCCGCACCAGCGGGGAGCAGCGCCTGTCCGGATTCATGCTGTGGCAGAGCGCCCACTCCGAGTACTACTTCTGCGAGGTCCACTGGCCGGCCTTCCGCAAGGTCGACTTCCTGCGGGCGCTGCGCGACTACGCCGCCCGGCACCGGCGCTACGGCTCCTGAGCCCCCTTCCACCCCTCTCGACGGGCGAGCCCGGGGGAGTCACCGGACGTTCATGAACACGCCGTCATATGCCCTGGCATGGCGGGGAGTGTTCGAGGGCATAAGCCTGGTGAAGTGAGCGGCACGGAGACCGCCACCCGGGAGGCCCCTTGCACCAGGACGACCGTGCGGGACACGTACGGGAGAAGCGGAGGGCCGGTGTTCGGCCCGCGCTGGGCGGTCCGATCCCGGTCCCATTCCGCCGCGACAACGGTGATTCCGTCGCACCCCGGCCTCATTCGGGTCTTCAGAGGGGGTCTGTCCTTCCGTGGTGACCAGCACGAAGCGCCGCCTTTCCGATCGGCGCACCTATGTTCTCGACACCAGCGTCCTGCTCGCCGATCCCAAGGCGATGTCCCGCTTCGAGGAGCACGAGGTCGTGCTCCCCATCGTGGTGGTGACCGAGCTGGAGGCGAAGAGGCACCACCCCGAACTCGGCTACTTCGCCCGCCAGGCCCTGCGCCTGCTGGACGACTTCCGGGTCCGGTACGGACGCCTGGACGCCCCCCTGCCCATCGGGGATCTCGGCGGCACGCTGCGGGTCGAGCTCAACCACTCCGACCCCGGCGTCCTGCCGGCCGGCTACCGGCTGGGCGACAACGATTCCCGGATCCTCGCCGTGGCGCGCAACCTCCAGGCCGAGGGGTACGACGTCACGGTCGTCTCCAAGGACCTGCCGCTGCGCATCAAGGCGTCCTCGGTGGGCCTGCTCGCCGAGGAGTACCGGGCCGAACTGGCCATCACGGACGCCAACGGGTGGACCGGGATGTCCGAGCTGAGCCTCTCCGCCGAGCAGATCGACCTCCTGTACGACCAGGAGCGGCTGTACGTGCCGGAGGCGTCCGAGCTGCCCGTGCACACCGGCCTGGTGCTCCAGTCGGAGCGCGGCAAGGCGCTCGGCCGCGTCGGCGCCGACGGGAACGTGCGGCTGGTCCGCGGCGACCGGGAGGCGTTCGGGATCCGGGGCCGCAGCGCCGAGCAGCGGATCGCACTCGACCTGCTCCTCGACCCGGAGGTCGGGATCATCTCGATGGGCGGCCGGGCCGGCACGGGCAAGTCGGCGCTCGCGCTCTGCGCGGGTCTGGAGGCCGTCCTGGAGCGCCGGCAGCACCAGAAGGTGATGGTCTTCCGTCCGCTGTACGCGGTCGGCGGCCAGGACCTCGGCTATCTGCCGGGCAGCGAGTCGGAGAAGATGAGCCCCTGGGCGCAGGCGGTCTTCGACACGCTCTCGTCGGTCGCGGGCCGCGAGGTGATCGAGGAGGTGCTGTCCCGGGGGATGCTGGAGGTCCTTCCGCTCACCCACATCCGGGGCCGCTCGCTCCATGACGCCTTCGTCATCGTCGACGAGGCCCAGTCCCTGGAGCGGAACGTCCTGCTGACCGTTCTGTCCCGTATCGGCGCGAATTCGCGGGTGGTCCTCACCCACGACGTGGCCCAGCGGGACAACCTGCGGGTGGGGCGGTACGACGGAGTCGTCGCCGTGGTCGAGAAGCTGAAGGGGCATCCGCTCTTCGCGCACGTCACCCTGACCCGCTCGGAGCGGTCCCAGATCGCGGCCCTGGTCACCGAGATGCTGGAGGACAACCACCTGTAGGACACGGGTGCCCGATTCGTACCCATTGACTCCCGTACGGGAGTTGGCGCCGTCCGGCGAAGCGCAGGAGCTTAGCCGGACGGCGCCCCCATGTCCGCAACATCCGTCAAAACACCTGCGCCCGCAGGGGTGTGAGCTTTCACACGCAACACGGAATTGCCTTGCGGTGTCCGCGTCCGGCAAAGTCTTGCTTCCGTCAGGCCCCGCATACGGCACCCGTGCACCTTCGCCCGTTCGAAGCCCCGCACAACAGCACCGCACAACTCCACAACCGTCGCCGTATGCCGCCCACAGCACCACGGGCCCGTGTCTTCTGTGACCCGGTACGACGAAGACCAGCGCCAGGGGCACGATTTCGCCCGCGTGGTCACCGCTGCGGGCGATGCTGGAAGGAAACCGTGTGAGCCGGATCTCGGTCCGGGGATTCGCGGTGGCGTCTGCCACTGCGGTCACCACCGTCGGCGCCGTCGTCGGAGTTGCCACGGGCAACGCCGCGCAGGCCACTTCGGACGACAACTTCGAGGCCGCCGCGGCCGACAGCACGCTGCTCGCGGACATTCCCGCGGGCGCGCAGGCGCAGGTACAGGTCGCCTCCCTCGCGGAGCAGGCCGACGTCCAGGCCGCCGCCGCGGACGCCACCGTGCGCAAGAACGCCGAGGAGGCCGCCCGCTTCAAGGCCGCCGAGGACGCCGAGGCGAAGAAGAAGGCCGCCGACGAGAAGGCCGAGCAGGAGAAGAAGGAGCGCGAGGAGCAGGAGGCCCGCGAGAAGGCCGAGCGCGCCAGCCGCGAGGCCGTCCGCGACGCGTCCAGCTTCTCCGCGCAGGGCTCGTACTCCATCTCCGAGGTCAAGGCGATCGCCCGCCAGATGATCCCGGCCTCGCAGTTCCAGTGCTTCAGCAACATCGTGGACCACGAGTCCGGCTGGAACTACCGGGCGCAGAACCCGTCCTCGGGCGCCTACGGTCTCGTCCAGGCGCTGCCGGGCACCAAGATGTCCTCGGCCGGCGCCGACTGGCAGACCAACCCCGCCACCCAGATCAAGTGGGGTCTCAGCTACATGAACGGCCGCTACGGCAGCCCCTGTGGCGCCTGGTCGTTCTGGCAGGCCAACCGCTGGTACTAGACCGGCACTCGCTCAACCCCGGGGAGCCCCGCACCGTCCTACGGTGCGGGGCTCCCTGCGTGTAGGTTGCCAGGGACCGAACGGGGGGAAGAGGAACGAGATGTCGAGACTGCCAGGATGGCTGCGCCGACTGGGCGAGGGCATCAGCCGCATCGGAAGCGAACTGGACGCCCGGCGCGCCGAGGCCGACCGGCCCGGGGAGGAGGCCGGACCGCCCTACGAGCGGCCGAGGGCGACGCCCGCTCCGGACGCGGCGCCGCGGGCCGGGGTGCCGGCCGCCGAGCCGTCCGACGGCTCCGCCGCCGCGTCCGACGCCGGGGCGGTCGCCGTCGCCGAGGGCCGTACCGTCCCCGCGCCGCCGGCCTACGCCCCCGCCGTCCCCGCCCGGCCCGACCCGGTCTCCGCCATCCCGTGGGGCCTGCGGGTCGCCGGCGAGGCCGGCTGGCGTCTCCTCGTCCTCGCCGGCACCGTCTGGGTGCTGATGCGGGTCATCAGCTCCGTCCAGCTCGTCGTCCTCGCCTTCGTCGCCGCGCTCCTGGTGACCGCGCTGCTCCAGCCGACTGTCGCCCGGTTGCGGACCATGGGCGTGCCGCGCGGGCTCGCCACCGCCATCACCGCCATCTCCGGCTTCGTCGTGATGGGGCTGGTCGGCTGGTTCGTGGTGTGGCAGGTGATGGACAACATCGACAACCTCACCGACCGGGTCAGGGACGGCATCGAGGAGCTGAAGCGCTGGCTCCTGGACAGCCCCTTCCACGTCACCGAGCGCCAGATCAACGACATCGCCAAGAACCTCAGCGACACCATCGGCGCCAACGCCGAGCAGATCACCTCCGCCGGCCTCCAGGGCGTCACGGTCATCGTCGAGACCATGACCGGCATCCTGCTCGCCATGTTCTCCACCCTCTTCCTGCTCTACGACGGGAAGAAGGTCTGGGAGTGGACGCTCAAGCTCGTCCCGGCGCAGGCCCGGCCCGGGGTCGCCGGCGCGGGTCCGCGCGCCTGGCGCACCCTCACCGCCTATGTGCGCGGCACCGTCCTGGTCGCCCTCATCGACGCGGTCTTCATCGGCCTCGGCCTGTACTTCCTCGACGTGCCGATGGCGGTCCCGCTCGCCGTCTTCATCTTCCTCTTCGCCTTCATCCCGCTCGTCGGCGCCGTCATCTCCGGCGCCCTCGCGGTGCTGGTCGCGCTCGTCACCAACGGCGTCTTCACCGCGCTCATGGTGCTCGTCGTGGTCCTCGCCGTGCAGCAGATCGAGGGCCACGTCCTCCAGCCGTTCATCCTCGGCCGGGCCGTCCGCGTCCACCCGCTCGCCGTGGTCCTCGCGGTCGCCGCGGGCGGTCTGACCGCCGGCATCGGCGGCGCCGTCGTCGCCGTCCCGCTCGTCGCGGTCTCCAACACCGTCGTCGGCTACCTCAAGGCGTGGAGCCAGGAACCGGCGCTGCTCACCTCCCCCGAGCCGCGGGGCGCGACCGCCTACGAGGTGGCGCCGACCCCGGCGCCCGGATCGCCGGAACGGAAGGGCAAGGCGTGATCTCCGAACCGGAACTGGAGGGCGGTGCCCCCTTCGAGACGGCCGAGGTGCTGACGGAGGAGCGCCCGCCGCGCCTGCCGCAGGGCCGCCGGCCCTGGCTGTGGGGACTCGCCGGCGCGGTCCTCGCCTCGGCGGTGTGGGGCGCGGGACTGTACGCGTACGAGCGGAAGGCGGATCCGGGACCGGACCTGGGCGGGTACAAGCCGGTGGACGCGCCCTGCGACCTGGCCGAGCTGAAGGCGCTCGGCGCGGTGCTCGGCAAGCGGTCCGGGGGCGGCACGGGGCCCGTCCTGGACACGCCGGTGCTGAGCGAGGCGTCCTGCTCGGTGGGGTTCGGCCCGGAGGCCACCGGCCAGTCCGTCGACATCAGCTACACCCTGCACAAGGTCACCGACCCCGGACCCGAGTTCGCGGCGCGCGCCGAGCAGCACGGCTATCTGGGCGAGATCGAGGGCGTGGGCGAGCAGGCGTTCTTCGAGGACCAGGGGGAGGAGGGCGGCAGGATGTGGATCCTCGACGGGCAGGCGGAGCTGAGGATCGAGATCTACCGCCAGCAGTCCTTCGACGAGCACGGGAATCCGATCGGGACGGGCCCGGCGCTCGACCTGTCCGGGATCGACGTGCCGATGAGCCAGGACGCGCTCGCCCTCATCGCGGCGCTCAAGAAGTAGCGGGGACACGGGGAAGGGCCCCGGAGCGCATCGCTCCGGGGCCCTTCCTCCGTACGGCTCCGCCGGCTACTCGGCGAGGACGGCCTCCGCGTCCAGGGTGACGGCGACCGCCTGGATCACCGCGGCGATCTTGAACGCCTCCTGGATCGTCTCGCGGTCGACGCCGGCCTTGCGCAGGACCTGCTCGTGCGAGTCCAGGCACTGGCCGCAGCCGTTGATCGCGGAGACGGCGAGCGACCAGAGCTCGAAGTCCACCTTCTCGACGCCCGGGTTGCCGATGACGTTCATCCGCAGACCGGCCCGCATCGTCCCGTACTCGGGGTCCGACAGCAGGTGCCGGGTCCGGTAGAAGACGTTGTTCATCGCCATGACGGCGGCGGCGGACTTGGCGGCCTGGTACGCCTCGGGCTTCAGGTTCGACTGGGCCTCGGGCTCCAGCTCCTTCAGCACCTTCGGCGAGCGCGAGGCGATCGCGCAGGCCAGCACGGTGCCCCACAGCTGCTGCTGCGGGAGCTCGCTGTTGCCGATGACCGAGCCGAGGTTCAGCTTCAGGTCCTTGGCGAAGTCCGGTACGGCGGCCTTCAGCTCATCGAGGGCCATGCTCACTCACCGGCCAGGAGCTTGCCGGCGTCCAGGGTGTCCTCGCCCTTGTTCCAGTTGCAGGGGCAGAGCTCGTCGGTCTGCAGGGCGTCGAGGACCCGCAGGACCTCCTTGGGGTTACGGCCCACGGAACCGGCGGTCACCATGGTGAACTGGATCTCGTTGTTGGGGTCCACGATGAAGACGGCACGCTGGGCGAAGCCGTCCTCGCCGCGGACGCCGCAGTCGCTCATGAGCTCGTGCTTCGAGTCGGCGAGCATCGGGAAGGGCAGGTCGCGCAGGTCGGCGTGGTCCTTGCGCCAGGCGTGGTGGACGAACTCGGAGTCGCCGGAGACACCGAGGATCTGGGCGTCGCGGTCGGCGAACTCGTCGTTCAGCTTGCCGAACGCGGCGATCTCGGTCGGGCAGACGAAGGTGAAGTCCTTCGGCCAGAAGAACACCACGCGCCACTTGCCCTCGTAGGACTTGTGGTCGATCTGCGCGAACTCCTTGCCGCTCTCCAGCGACACGCAGGCGGTCAGGTCGTAGGTGGGGAACTGGTCACCGACAGTGAGCACGCGCTCTCCTTGCAAGTCGGAAGGATCCCTTTTGGGGGCTTCCATGAGGGGTTGGACGGATCACAGCATGGCACGCAGTGCATTGATCAGGGAAATAGCTAGAGTGGGTCGTGTTGATCGAAGGTGGTTATCAGTGGCATCCCCGTACGCTCCCCAGCACGGACCCCAGCGGGCCAAGCAGCCGAGCCTCTCCCAGCTCAGAGCCTTCGCGGCGGTCGCCGAGCACCTGCACTTCCGCGACGCGGCGGCCGCCATCGGCATGAGCCAGCCCGCGCTCTCGGGCGCGGTTTCGGCACTCGAAGAGGCACTCGGTGTCCAGCTCCTGGAGCGGACCACCCGCAAGGTGCTGCTCTCGCCCGCCGGCGAACGGCTCGCGGTCCGCGCCCGGGCCGTCCTCGACGCCGTCGCCGAGCTGATGGAGGAGGCCGAGGGCGCCCAGGCGCCCTTCACCGGCGTGCTGCGCCTCGGGGTCATCCCCACCGTCGCCCCCTACCTCCTCCCCGACGTGCTCCGGCTCGTCCACCGCCGCTACCCCGACCTCGACCTCCAGGTCCACGAGGAACAGACCGCCACCCTCCTGGAGGGGCTCGCCGCCGGCCGGCTCGACCTGCTCCTCCTCGCCGTCCCCCTCGGCGTCCCCGGCGTCACCGAGCTCCCGCTCTTCGACGAGGACTTCGTGCTCGTCACCCCCGAGGGGCATCCGCTGGCCGGCCGCGGCGACATCCCGCGCGAGGTCCTCAAGGAGCAGCGGCTGCTCCTCCTCGACGAGGGCCACTGCCTGCGCGACCAGGCCCTCGACATCTGCCGCGAGGCCGGCCGCGCCGACGGGCCCGAGGTCACCACCACCGCCGCCGGGCTCGCTACCCTGGTGCAGCTGGTGGCCGGCGGGCTCGGCGTGACGCTGCTCCCGCGCACCGCCGTCACCGTCGAGACCGCCCGCAACACCGCCCTGTGGACCGGCGTCTTCGCCGAGCCCGCGCCCACCCGGCGGATCGCCCTCGCGATGCGCGCCGGCGCGGCCCGTCAGTCCGAGTTCGAGGAGCTGGCCGAGGCGCTGCGCGAGGAGCTGGCGGCGCTGCCGGTACGGGTGCTGGGCGCGGATTCCTGACCCCGGACCGCCCGGGAGCGGACGCGTGACATGCGGAGGCGCGGGCTCCCGACACCCCCCGGTGCCGGGAACCCGCGCCCCCCGTCTCGTACATCCGTCCGACGGGTTACTCGGTACGCAGCCCGTCCGCGCGCATCAGCCGCCACAGCAGCGGCAGGCTGAGCAGCGTCACCGCCGCGATCAGCGCGACGCCGATGCCGACGACGGGCAGGAAGACCCACCAGTCGTGCACCCGCTGGTCCGTCATCGCCAGCAGGACCGAGCCGAGGCCGATCCCGCCCGCCACCGCGAGGGCGAGTCCGACGGCGATCGGCACCGCCGTCTGCCACAGCACCGAACAGCTCAGCGTGGAGCGGCGGGTGCCGAAGGCGACCAGCGAGGAGAGCAGCCGCTTGCGGTCCCGCAGCTGCTCCAGGGTCGCGACCAGCAGCGAGGCCGCCACGAGCAGCATCGTGAGCGTCGAGCCGACGAGGATGCCGGTGCGGACGCTGAGGAAGCGGGAGCTCTGCTCGGTGTCGCTCAGCCCGCGGACGGTGGCCGTCGGGTCGATCGCCAGGGCCGCGTTCCGCACCAGCTCGGGGGCGTCGGGGACGGCCGGGTCGAACCGGACCATCACCTCGGCCTGCGGGGCGTCGAGGCGGGCCGCGTCGATCGCCCCCGGGGTGGTGAGGAGGCCGTAGAAGTGCAGGCCGGCCGGGTCGGTGCGGGAGGTCACGGTCCGGGCGTCGGCGGGGACCCGCCACAGCGGCATGGCGCCCTCGTGCTCCTCGGGGTCGCGGAGCGCGACCTGCGCGCCGGCCCGGGCGGTCTTCCGGACCCAGCCGGCGTCGGGGGCGTCGGTGGCGCCCTTCGGCGGCAGCACCACGAAGGCGTCGCCGTCGGCGCAGGAGGGCAGCGTGGCGAACTCGCGCAGCGAGGCGCAGTCGCCGACGGCGAGCGGGGTGATCGGCGCGAAGTCCTCTCCCGGCTCCAGCGGGCCGGGCCGGAAGACGTGCGACGTGGTCGTGCCGATCGTCCCGGTGACGCCGTCGACGGCCGCGAGCCGGTCGATGGTCCGCCGGGCCTCGTCGCCGGTCCGGGCGTCCAGCGAGGTCTCCAGCTGGGCCCGGGTGGTGTCGTGGCCGGTGGACGAGGTGAAGTCGCGCTCCATCGCCTGGAAGAGCATCTGGAGGGCGATCGCCCCGGCCGCCGCGACCACGATCCCGCTGACCGCGCGGGCGGCGGTGCCGCTGGACAGCTGGAGCCGGCGCACCGCGAGCTGCCAGGAGACCGGGCCGCCGCTCAGCCGCTTCACCGCGGACTCGACGAGCCACGGGAGCAGACCGGTGAGGCCGATCAGGACGAGGACGGTGCCGCCGCCGATGGTGACGGTGTCGATGGCGTCGTCGTCCATCCGGATGCCGCCGATCGTCGGCGCGAGCAGCGCCGCCCCCGCGGCGAGGATGAGCAGGCGCCACCACAGCCGGCGGCGGCGCGGGGTGGCGGTGCGGACCACGCCCAGCGGCTCGATCGCCACGCCGCGCAGGGCGAAGAGGGTGACCACGACCGAGGCGACCGGCACCACGGCGAGGACCAGCAGGGCCAGCGCGGTGTGCGGGACGACGTCGGACGGGAAGGCGTTGACGTCCCAGATCTCGACGGCCCCGGCGAACTGCCGGGCGACCAGGAAGAGTCCGGCGCCCACGGCCAGGCCGAGCAGCGCCCCGGCGAGCGATTCGCCGGCCGCGATCCGCCGGGTGGTGCCGTTGTCCGCGCCGACGAGGCGGAGCGCGGCGAGGCGGCGGTCGCGCTGCTCGCCGCCGAAGCGGGCGGCGGTCGCGATGAAGACCAGGACCGGCAGCAGCAGCACCACGTACGCGATGACGACGAGGAGCAGCAGGAAGGCGTTCATCGGCTCCTCGGGCACCGACCAGCCGTAGCGCTCCGCGCGCCCGTCGTAGTTGTCGGTGGTGAGGAAGCCGGCGTGGGCGACGTACCGCAGTTCGTTGGGGCCGATGAGCCCGGCCTCGCCGATGGTCCCGACGGCCTTGTAGGGGAGCCGCTCCTTGAGCAGGGCGCCCTCGGGGGAGTCGAGCAGTTCGCCCAGGGCGGGGGAGACGAGCATCTCGCCCTCGGCGGGCACGCCCGTGGTCCCCGGCGGCGCCGGGGCCTTCGGGCCCTCCGGCTTCAGCAGCAGGCCGGTGAGGCCGGCGCCCCGGAAGGAGCTGTGCTGGGTGTAGTGGAGGAAGGTGTCGGGGCGGGGGCTCGTGACCTCGTGTGAGGCGTCGGCGGCGCGGGCCGCCTCCCGGACCTCCCGCTGGAAGAGCATGCTCGGCAGCGAGGAGGCGAGCAGCAGCAGGGCCACGCCGAAGCCGACGCCGGCCGCGGTGAGCAGCGTGCGCAGCAGGCCGGAGCGGCCGCCGGTGACGGCGAAGCGGGCGCCGAGGGTCAGGTCGCGGCCCCAGGTGCCCGGGCTCACGCCGCCCACTCCGTGTCCCGGACCGAGCCGTCGCGGACGACGACCTCGCGGTCGGACCAGGCGGCGACGCGGGCCTCGTGGGTGACGAGGACGACGGCGGCGCCGGTGTCCCGGGAGGCTTCGGTGAGCAGGCGCATGACCCGTTCGCCGTTGAGGGAGTCGAGGGCGCCGGTCGGTTCGTCGGCGAAGATCACGCGCGGGGCGGTGACGAGGGCGCGGGCCACGGCGACCCGCTGCCCCTGGCCGCCGGATATCTCGCCGGGGCGCTTGCCCGCGGTGTCGTCGACCTCCAGGCGGGCGAGCCATTCGACGGCCCGGGCCTCGGCGGCCTTCCGCTTCTCGCCGTTCAGCCGGAGCGGCAGCGCCACGTTCTCGGCGCAGGTCAGTTCGGGGACGAGCTGGCCGAACTGGAAGACGAAGCCGAAGTCGGTACGGCGCAGGGCGCTGCGGGCGGTGTCGGAGAGGGCGGTGAGGTCGCGCCCGTCGTAGGTGAGGGTGCCCGCGTCGGGGCGGACGATGCCGGCGAGGCAGTGCAGCAGGGTGGACTTGCCGGAGCCGGAGGGGCCCATGACGGCGACGACCTCGCCCGCGCGGAGGGCGAAGTCCGCGCCGGAGAGCGCGGGGGTGGGGCCGTACGCCTTGGACAGTCCGGTGGCGCGGAGGAGGGGGGCGGTGGTCATCGGCGGACCTCCTCGGCGAGCCGGTCCAGCCGGGCGGCGGTCAGTTCGAGCCAGCGCAGGTCCGCCTCCAGGTGGAAGAGGGCGTGGTCGCAGATGAGCTGGTCGGCGAGGTCGCCGTCCTTCTTGCGGCGGGTGAGCTCGCGCATCAGGCGCAGGTGCTCGGCGCGCTGGGTGTCGAGCAGTTCGGCGGCCCCGCGGCCGGTCATCAGGGCGAGGACGACCTTGGTGTAGAGCGTGGACTGGAGGTACGGCTCCGGCTTCTCGGGGGTCGCGAGCCACGCGGCGACATCGGTGATGCCGGCGTCGGTGATCGCGTACCGCTTGCGCTCGGGGCCGCCGCCGGGTTCGACGCCGTCGACGACGACGAGGCCGTTCTTCAGGAGGCGGGACATCGTCGAGTAGACCTGGCCGTAGTGGAGCGGCCGGTCGTGGCCGAACCGCTCGTCGAAGGCGCGCTTGAGGTCGTAACCGTGGCGCGGGCCGGTCTCGAGGAGTCCGAGAAGGGTGTGACCGATGGACATGAGTGTCACTGTACACGGGGTGTATACGCACGTTGTATAGCCAGGTGGGGCGGGACCGGATGCCGGCGCGCACGAAAACGGAGCGGGTCCTTCACGCAACCATCACGTCCGTCCGGGCGTCGGTTCCCCTGGGGGTGGGTGCTGATTCTCACGTCCTGAAAAGGCGTGATCGGTTGCCCTATGTCCGCACTGCCGGTGTTAGCTTGCTGAGCTGATCCGGCGGCTCGCCGGGCCACGGGCGACGGGACACACGACGAGCGGAGCGACGCGACACATGGGCCGACCGGACAAGAAGGCGAAGAAACGGGGCATACGCCGCCTCTTCACCTGGAAGAAGATGCTCGGCACCTTCCTCCTGCTCTGCCTGATCGGTATCGGCGGCCTCTACACCGTCTACCTGCTGGTCCCCGTGCCCACGGCCAACGCCGAGGCCACCATGCAGAGCAACATCTACAAGTACTCCAACGGCACGATCCTCGCCCGCACCGGCGAGATCAACCGCGAGATCGTGGGCCTCGACAAGATCCCGCTCCCCGTCCAGCGGGCCTTCGTCGCCGCCGAGAACAAGACCTTCTACAAGGACAACGGCGTCGACATCAAGGGCACCACCCGCGCCGCCTGGAACACCCTCACCGGCCAGGCCAAGCAGGGCGGCTCCACGATCACCCAGCAGTACGTCAAGAACTTCTACCTGAGCCAGGACCAGACGGCGACCCGCAAGCTCAAGGAAATGGTCATCGCCGTCAAGGTCGACCAGGAGATGACCAAGAGCGAGATCCTCGCCGGGTACATCAACACCAGCTACTACGGCCGCTCCGCCTACGGCATCCAGGCCGCCGCCCGCTCGTACTACGGCACCGACGCCTCCAGGCTCACCACCGCCCAGGGCGCCTACCTCGCCTCGCTGCTCCAGGCCCCCAACCAGTACGACTGGACCTCGGCCAGCACCACCGGCCGCAAGCTCGTCGAGGAGCGCTGGAACTACGTCCTCGACAACATGGTCGAGATGGGCTGGCTGCCCGAGGCCGAGCGCGCCGGACTGAAGTTCCCCGCCCCGCGGGCGCCCAAGCCGCTCCCCGGCATGGAGGGCCAGACCGGCTACATCGTCGAGGCCGCCAACCAGGAGCTGATGCGCCAGGGCGTCAGCGAGGAGGACATCAAGGCCGGCGGCTGGACCGTCACCCTCACCATCGACGAGCAGAAGCAGAAGGACCTCGTCGCCGCCGTCGACAAGCAGCTGGAAGACAAGATCGACCGCAAGGGCGACAAGAAGGCCGCCACCGTCCAGGCCGGCGCGACCTCCGTCGACCCGCGGACCGGCGGCGTCGTCGCGATGTACGGCGGCGTCGGCGCCACCGAGCACTGGATGTCCAACGCCACCCGGCGCGACTTCCAGCCCGCCTCCACCTTCAAGCCGATCGTCCTCGCCTCCGCCGTCGAGAACCGGTCGACCACCCAGGACGGACGCCGGATCGGCCTGGGCACGATCTACGACGGCACCAGCAAGCGGAAGGTCGTCGACTCCCCGATCCCCTTCGCCCCCCAGAACGAGGGCGACCGCTCGTACGGTCCCGTCACCGTCCAGAAGGCCACCAACAGCTCGATCAACTCGGTCTACGCCCAGATGATCGTCGACGTCGGCTTCGCCGAGACCAAGAAGACCGCCCTCGCCCTCGGCATGAAGGACGGCCCGGACTTCGGCGAGTCCCCCGCCATGTCGCTCGGCACCATGGGCGCCTCCACCCTCGACATGGCCGGCGTCTACGCCACGCTCGACAACCACGGCAAGAAGGTCACCCCCGCCCTGGTCAAGAGCGCCCAGCACCACGACCGCAAGGTCGAACCCGTCAAGCAGACCGGCGAGCAGGTCATCAGCCGCAAGGCCGCCGACACCGCCACCCAGGCCATGGCCGGCGTCGTGCGGAACGGCTCCGGATTCCGCGCCGCCGGCGACTACGACGCGGCCGGCAAGACCGGCACCTCCGAGAACAACCGGTCCGCCTGGTTCGTCGGCTACACCCCCGAACTGGTCACCGCCGTCGCCCTGTTCGGCGAGGACACCTCCGGCAAGATCGCCCAGCAGGTCACCCTCACCGACTCCATCGAGCCCGGCCGCGCCAGCGGCGGCCTCTTCCCCGCCCTGATCTGGGGCGAGTACACCGAGCGCGCGCTGAACGGCGGCTCGGACGCCGTCTTCGAGCTGGAGACCGAGGACAACACCGGCGGCTACGGCGAGCCGACGTGGACGATCAGCCCGACCGCCCCCACCGAGGAGCCCAGCGAGGAGCCGACGGAGGAGCCGACGACCCCGCCGGCCACCACCGCGACCACGCCCCCGCCGCCGACGACCGGCATGACGACCCCGCCCCCGCCGACGTCCACCGGGAACCCCACCACCACCCCGCCGCGGCAGACCGAGGAACCGACCCGGGAGCCCACCAACACGGCGACGGTCCAGCCGCCCGACACCGAGATCCCCGGTGGCGGCGGAGGCGACGGCGGCGGCGCCACGCCCGGCCTCTCCACCCAGCAGCCCCGCTGACCCACCCGCGCGCACGCCGAAGGCCGGCCCCCAGGAGGGGCCGGCCTTCGGCACGTACGGAACGCGGCGGGACGGGGCAGCGGGGCCGGGACGCTCCGGCGGTCAGCCGCGGGTCGCCAGCTCGAACCAGACGACCTTGCCGCCCGACAGCCGGGTCGCCCCCCAGCGCCGCGCCAGCCGGTTCACCAGGAACAGACCGCGCCCGCCCTCGTCGGTCTCGCGCGCCCGCCGCTGCCGCGGCAGCTGCGGGGAGTCGTCGCCGACCTCGCAGCGCAGCACGTCGGTCTTGAGCAGCCGCAGCGTCACCGGCCGCTCCGCGTACCGCACCGCGTTGGTCACCACCTCGCTGATCAGCAGCTCGACCGAGTCCGTGAGCTCCTCCAGGTCCCAGCGGGCCAGCGCCCGCCGGGCCAGCCGGCGGGCCCGGCCCGGGGCCGCGTCCTCCGGTTCCAGGAACCAGTACGCCACGTCGCTCGGCGCGATCCCGTCGAAGCGGGCCGCGAGCAGCGCGATGTCGTCGTCCCGGTCGCCCGGGCCCAGCATGTCGAGCACGTCGTCGCAGAGCGCCTCGAGCGGCGGCGCGTGGTCCGGGCCGGTCAACTGGGCCGCGGCCGCGAGCCGCTCCCGCAGCTGCTCGATCCCGGTCCACACGTCCCGCAGCCGGGACTCCACCAGACCGTCCGTGTACAGCAGCAGCGTCGCGCCCGCCGGGGCGTCCAGCTCGACCGCCTCGAAGTCCACGCCGCCGACGCCGATCGGGGCGCCCGCCGGGACCCGCAGCACCTCGGCCCGGCCGTCCAGGTGGAGCAGTATGGGCGGCGGATGGCCCGCGTTGGCGACCGTGATCCGGTGCGAGACCGGGTCGTAGACCGCGTACATGCAGGTCGCCATCCGGTCCTGGCCGAGCCGCTGGGCCTGCTCGTCGAGGTGGTGCAGCACCTCCTGCGGCGGCAGGTCGAGCCCGGCCAGGGTCTGCGCGGTGGTGCGCAGCTGGCCCATGATCGCCGCCGAGGTCATGGAGTGGCCCATGACGTCGCCGACGACGAGGGCGACCCGGCTGCCGGGCAGCGGGATCGCGTCGTACCAGTCGCCGCCCACCCGGGCCGTCTCGGCCGCCGGGAGATAGCGGGAGGCGAGCTTGACCCCGGTCGGCTGCGGCAGCGAGTCCGGCAGCATCGTGCGCTGGAGCTCGTCGGCGATGTACGCCTCCCGGCCGTACAGCACCGCCTTGTCGATGCCGAGCGCCGTGTGGGTGGCCAGCTGGGCGGCGACGAGCAGGTCGTCCGGTTCGAAGGCCGGCTGTTCGGGGCGGCGCAGCAGGACGGTGGCGCCGATCACCCGGCGGCGGCCGCGCAGCGGCGCCAGTATGGCCCGCAGGCCGCGGGGGAGCGGATGGTCGGGGCCGAGGAGCTCGCCGAGGGCGGCCCGGGCGGCGGCGGAGTCGCCGAAGACCGGCCGGACGCCGCGGAGCACCTCGGAGAGGGCGCTGCCGGAGCGCACCTCGCACAGCTCGGCGGCCGGGGTCGGGTCGGGATCGGGTACGAGGACGAGCTCGTCGCCCTCCAGGTCGGGCGTTAACCGCAGCCGGTCCGTGCGGCGCAGGCGCAGCACGAAGGGCGCCACCGGCCGCTCGTCGCCCACCGGCAGCGGGTCGCGGAGGTAGACCAGGATCTCGTCGGAGAAGGCCGGCACGGTGGCGCGGCACAGTCCGAGCACGATCTCGTCCAGGTCGAGGCCGCGGGCGATCCGCCGGGTCGCGGCGCCGACGAACCGCAGCCGGTCGCCCTCGCGCCGTCCGGCCGGCGGGGCTCCGCCCTCCCCGCCCGGAGGCTTGGGGGAGACGGCGACGGCGACCGCGGGCGCGGACGGCCCGGGCGGCTGCGGCGCCGGCGGTGGCTGGGGCGCGGGCGGTCCGGCCGGCGCGGGCGGCTCCGTGGCCTGCGCCGAGGGCTGCGCGGGGATGTCGGAGGGCAGGCCGGCGGGCGCGGCCTCCTGGCGGGGCCGCGTCTGTTCCTGGGGCCGGTCGGCCAGGGGCTGCCGGCCTTCGTGGGAGGTGGGATGCTCCGTCACGCGTGGGATTCCGTCCGTCCGGGCCGGTGGTGCGATGCACTCGCTCTTCTCGCCGATGCCGCGCCTTCGCCGGGGATAAACCCCTCGGAGGCGGTGTTCGCGGTGGATACGGACGATCCGCGGACGGCGGCAGGGGCGGGGGGCGCGCCACCCGGGCACAGCTCCGGCACTGCTCTCCCCCTCATCGATGACGTGCGGTGACGTGTGGTCAGTTGCTGTGCCGCGTTCGGTCGGTGACGTCGTGTCCGCCCGGTGTCGGCCGTGCGGAGGACGATCCTACGTTTCGACCCCGGGGGCGCATCAAGGGTCTCATGGCGCCGTGTGCGCCGGAGTGCGATCCCAGTCCGCGGGAAGGGCGGGGACGGTCCAGGCGGGATCGGGCCGCCACTCCTCCCAGCCGTCCCGGAAGGGGGCGCCCCAGCTCTCGACCAGCTCCACGGCGGCGGCGCCCGCGGCCCGTACCCGGTCGGCCTGCTCGGCGCCCATCAGCCCGGCCCGCTGGGCCTGGGCGAACTCGTCCTCGTCCCGCCAGAGCCAGCTGCGGTCGGGGTAGACGGAGATGTCGAGGAAGTGGTCCTCGGAGTCGACGCCGCCGGCCCAGCGGCGGCGCGGCTCCTCCAGGTTGACGTACCAGCTGCGGAAGCGCCAGCCGCGCTCCCAGAACAGCCAGACCGACCAGGGGTCGCCGGGCCGGGCGAGCTTGAGCACGCCGCTGCCGGACCAGTGGGCGCGTTCGGTGGTCCGGGGCGCGGTGTAGCGGGTGGCGAGCGGCTCGTCGTGGACGGAGGTGCCGTCGGCGAGCACCGGCCGGACGCACTCGGTGCCGGGCGCCATCCAGACGGCGAGCAGGTCGGGGGTGTCGCGGACGACGGTCACCGGCCGGCAGATGTGCACGTCGGCGGTGCCGTTGCCGCGGTAGCGCCAGAGGATGTGCTCCCCCGGCGCCCAGTGCTGGATGTCGCCCGAACCGTCCGATCCTGTCATGCGCAGATCTTAGGGGCGCGCTCCCACCCGCGCTGCGGTACGCGTCACGCTTGAGTCACGCGCGGGACGGCCGCGGTTCACGCCGGGGCCGTCCGGGGGTCACGGCCGGGTCATGCGCAGCACGTCGAGGGCCTCGTCGAGCTGTTCGAGGGTGAGGTCGCCGCGGTCCACGTACCCGGAGTCCAGGACGACCTCGCGGATGGTCCTCCGCTCGGCGAGGGACCTCTTGGCGACCTTGGCGGCCTCCTCGTAGCCGATGTACTTGTTCAGCGGGGTGACGACGGAGGGGGAGGACTCGGCGTACTCGCGGGCGCGCTCGGCGTTGGCGGTGATCCCGTCCACCGTGCGGTCGGCGAGGAGCCGGGAGGCGTTGGCGAGGAGCCGTACGGACTCCAGCAGGTTCTTGGCCATCACCGGGAGCATCACGTTGAGCTCGAAGTTCCCGGCCGCGCCGGCCACCGCGACCGTGGTGTCGTTGCCGGTGACCTGGGCGGCGACCATGAGGACCGCCTCGGGGACCACAGGGTTGACCTTGCCGGGCATGATCGACGAGCCGGGCTGGAGGTCGGGGAGGTTGATCTCGGCCAGTCCCGTGCGGGGGCCGCTCGCCATCCAGCGCAGATCGTTGGCGATCTTGGTGAGGGAGACGGCGACGGTCCTGAGCTGGCCGGAGGTCTCCACCAGGCCGTCCCGGGCACCCTGGGCCTCGAAGTGGTCGCGGGCCTCGGTGAGGGGCAGGCCGGTGGTGCGGGCGACCTCGGCGATGACGGCGGCCGAGAAGCCGGGCGGGGTGTTGATCCCGGTGCCCACCGCGGTGCCGCCGAGGGGCAGCTCGGCGAGCCGGGGGAGGGAGGCGCGGAGCCGTTCGATCCCGTACCTGACCTGGGCCGCGTAGCCGCCGAACTCCTGGCCGAGGGTGACCGGGGTGGCGTCCATCAGATGCGTGCGGCCGGACTTCACGACCATCGCGAATTCGGCCGATTTTCGCTCCAGCGCGGCGGCCAGGTGGTCGAGCGCGGGGATGAGGTCGTGGGTGACGGCGGCGGTGGCGGCGATGTGGATGGAGGAGGGGAAGACGTCGTTGGACGACTGCGAGGCGTTGACGTGGTCGTTGGGGTGGACGGCCCGGTCGGCCGGCAGCCGCTCCCCGGCGAGGGTGGCCAGGACCTCGTTGGCGTTCATGTTGGAGGAGGTGCCGGAGCCGGTCTGGAAGACGTCGACCGGGAACTGGTCGTCCCAGCGGCCCTCCGCGACCTCCTCGGCGGCGGCCGCGATCGCCTCCGCCCGGTCCCGGTCGATCACGCCGAGCTCGGCGTTGACCGTGGCGGCGGCGGCCTTGATCCGGGCCAGCGCCGCGATGTGGGCGCGTTCCAGGCGCTGCCCGGAGACCGGGAAGTTCTCCACGGCCCGCTGGGTCTGGGCCCGCCACTTGGCGTGTGCGGGGACCCTGACCTCGCCCATCGAGTCGTGCTCGACGCGGTAGCCCTCGGTGTCGTTCATGGTCCTTCGTCCTCCCGGGCGTGCTCAGCTTCCCCAACATCCTCAAAAAGATGAGCACTTGTCTTGTTCGATGTATTCCCAAGGCGTGTACCGGCCAGTAAAAACCGTGGGTAACCCCACTTCCAGGAGGCGCAATGACGCGCACCAGGTACAGACTCCGGTGGCCCATCGCCGCCGTCGCGGCAGCCGCCGCCGCACTCGGTTCCCTCACCGCCGCCGCCCCCGCCGGAGCGGCCGACACCGGTACGAAGGCCGCCGTCGCCTCCGTACCCCTCCCGCCCGCCCTCGAGACGATCCGGGCCGCCGAGGCCACCAGGATCTACGGCAGCCCCGAGGAACGCCCCCTCGACCAGCGGAAGACCGGCCTGATCTCGCTCGGCGACAGCGAGATCTCCGGCGAGGGCGTCGGCAGCTACGAGGCCCCCACCAACGGCCCCACCAACTGGTGCCACCGCTCTCCCGACGCCGCCATCCACCGCACCGGGATCGCCGCCGACCTCACCTTCAACGTGTCCTGCTCCGGCGCCTACACCGGGAACATCCGGATCGGCGGCGGCAAGCAGTACGCCGACGAGCTGGTCCAGAGCGACAACCTCGCCATCAAGGCCCGCAACACCCGGATCAAGATGGTGCTGCTGGTCGCCGGGGCCAACGACGACCTCCAGTTCGGCCCCGTCATGACCGACTGCGTCACCCGGTACGTGCTCAGCCAGGGCACCTGCGAGCCCAAGTACGCCCCCGGCTGGCAGGCCCGCGTCGACGCCCTCGTCCCCAAGGTCGAGCAGACCGTCCGCGACCTGAAGACGGTCATGCGGGACGCCGGGTACGCCGACGGCGACTACAAGCTCGTCGTCATGGGCTACCCCAGCCCGATCGGCCCGGACTTCTACGACAACCCGGGCTTCCCCGGCAAGCTGGTCTGCGGCGGCATGGGCTACGACTCCGACACCAAGTGGGGCCGCAACACCGCCGTCCCGGCCTTCGAGCGCGGCATGCGGAAGGTCGCCGCCTCCACCGGCGCCGTCTACCTCGACAACTCGCGGCTCTTCCACGGCCACGAGGTCTGCATGGAGGACACCTGGGCCCGGGGTCTCTACATCGACCTCTCCAAGCCCGGCGGCATCGACGAGAACTCCACCCGCCAGTCCTTCCACCCCAACAAGAGCGGTCACGCCGCCTTCGCCTCCTGTCTGACCCAGCTCTACGCCTCGGGCCTGCGCGAGGCGAGCTGTGCCGACGTCAACTCCTCCGGCACCCCGACGCTCTTCCCGGTCGCCTGGGACGACGTCTTCGAGCCGCTGCGGAACGAGGCGACCGGCAACTGCCTCGACGTGAACGCCTCGGAATCCGCCAACGGCACCGCCGTCCTCGGCTGGGACTGCCACGGCGGCCGCAACCAGGGCTGGTGGTACGACTCCGCCCGGAAGACCGTCCACACCGAACTCACCCAGGACCGCTGCCTGGACGTGCCCGGAGCCGCCTACCAGGCCGGCAAGGCGCTCATCGTCTGGAACTGCGGCGGCGCCGCCAACCAGAGGTTCGTCCGCGACGGCGCCACGATCCGGCCCGCCGCCGCGACCGGCCTCTGCCTGACGCAGGGGGCCGCGAAGGAGCCGGTCCGGCTCCAGACCTGCAACGGCTCGGCGAACCAGAAGTTCGCCTAGCCGGCGGGACCGAGAACGCCGTGGGCCCTCCGTCCGGTGCGGGGCGGGGGGCCACGGCCCTGTCACGGGAGCGGCGCGGACCTTCCCGCCCGGGCCTCAGGACACCTTCAGGGTCGACTTCACCCGCTCGTACGCGGCGACCATCTCGTCCTCCCCGGAGTCGAGGCCGCCGAGCTCCACCACGACCACGCCCCCGGCGGTCACCAGCGCGAAGGACCGCCCGTCCCGCCACTCCTCCATGAGCTCGCTGTACACGGAGTAGCGGGCCTCCACGGCGGGCACGCCGCCCACCTTCAGGTCCGTCAGGGTGGTGCCCTTGCTCTTGTCGGCCTTAACGAAGGCGTCCAGCGTGGCCCGGGCCGGCCCCTTCGGCGCGGTCCACACCCGCAGGAAGCCGATGTCCGAGCTCCCCTCCGCCTTCGCCTCGCACACGATGGTGGCCGGGCCCTGCCGTATCAGCTCGGCGAAGTCGGGGTCGGCCGGCGGCTCCACCTCGGTCGGCTCCCAGTCCTCCGTGAGGGAGAACGAGACGGGGAGGTCGCAGGCGGTGCCGGGGCCGCCGAGGGAGGCCGTCCTCGGGGCGGGGGACGCCGTCGGCGTGGGGGTGGGCGACGGCGCCGCGGACGCCCGGGCGTCCGGCTCCGGAGTCGTGCCGCAGGCGGTCAGCAGGGCCGCCGCGAGCAGGGCGGGACCGAGAAGGGGGGCTCTTACTGGCATGGCCCCATCATTCCTGACGGGGGTGCGTCACCCGGACGGCGGCCGCACAATGTGAGGACGGCCCGCAGGGGGGAGATCCACACCCCGCCAGGGAGGCAGTCCATGAACCGGAGCTTCAGGAGGATCGGCGCACTGGGCGCCGCGACGGCCGCCGCCGTCGCCTTCACGGCCGTCGCGCCGGTCGCCGCCGCGCCCGCGGCCGACGGGTTCGAGTTCACCCTGTACGCCAAGGAGGTCCCGGCGGACGACAGCGGGGAGACCGACCAGGCACCCGCGGTCGGCGACTCCTTCGCCTTCGCCGACGACCTCTCCCGCACCAAGGGCGGCGAGTCGGTCGGCCGGGACGGCGTCGGCTGCACCGTGGTGCGCGCCGGAAACCCGGCCGACCTCCTCTGCGTCGGCAACTTCGTCCTGAACGGGGGCCCGGGAGGCCAGATCGCCGGGCAGACGATGCTCTCGGTCGACCCCACGGACGACGCCCCGGCCGCGTTCGACATCGCCGTCACCGGCGGCACCGGCGACTTCAAGGACGTCCGCGGCTATATCCGCTCGACCCCCGACGGCGACTACTCACGGCTGGAGTTCCACCTCACCCGCTGACCGGGGCCACGGTGACCGGGTCCCTCCGACCGGGGTCACGAGAGCTTGCCGTAGTCCGGCAGCTTGAAGGCGCGCTCGGCGTGACCGCCGACGATGTCGGTCGTGTTGTTCCCGATGTTCGCGATGATCGTGTAGCCCTTGGCCTCGATCTCGGCGCGCTTCTCCGTCTTGTAGGCGCTGACCTCGGCGAACAGGTCGGGCAGCGAGCGCACGTACAGCCCGTCCACCGGGTAGCCGACCTTCTTCAGGTTCCAGTCGGTGAGCGAGTGGATGATCCCGGGGCGGGCGGTCACGAAGAAGACCTTCACCCCGCGCGCGTGCGCGTCCCGGACCAGGGCGTGGATCTCGGGGATGGCCGGGGTCGGCAGCTCCCAGAAGGGGTGGAAGTCCGTCTCCAGCGAGCTGTTGTCGATGTCGAGGACGATCGCCTGCTTCTCGGTGCCGGCGTCCTCGGCGCGCTCCTCGATGTACGGGCGGGCCTCGGCGACGACGGCGGCCACGTCACGGCGCCAGGTCGTGTAGTCGACCCCTTCGACTGCCGCGGCGGAGGTGAGGTGGGTGTCCGGGTCGGCCGCGGAGGCGGCGGGCGCGGGTCCGACGACGAGGAGCGCCGTGAGGCCGAGGAGGCCGGTGGCGGTGGCTGCGGACTTGGCGGAGGGCATGGGGGGCTCCCGAGGGGTCGACCGTCTCAGTGGTTGACATGCTCGCGTCCCATACTGACCAGTAAGTGTCCGGCTGGCTACCGGTCGGTAGCGACTTTCCGAGCGGGAGACGACACCGCCCCCCCGGTCCGCGGGGGACCGGGGGGGCGGGTGGACGGCTACCGCGGGTTACGACAGCTGGGAGCCCTGGCGCACCGGGATGTGGGTGAAGGTCGGCTCCGGCGCCGGGTTCTGGAAGAAGTCGTTGCCCTTGTCGTCGACGACGACGAACGCCGGGAAGTCCTCGACCTCGATCTTCCAGACGGCCTCCATGCCGTCCTCCTCGTTGTCCAGGACCTCGATCTTCTTGATGCAGTCCTGGGCGAGGCGGGCCGCCGGGCCGCCGATGGAGCCGAGGTAGAAGCCGCCGTGCGTGCCGCACGCGTCGGTGACCTGCTGCGAGCGGTTGCCCTTCGCCAGCATCACCATCGAGCCGCCCGCCGCCTGGAACTGCTCCACGTACGAGTCCATCCGGCCGGCCGTCGTCGGGCCGAAGGAACCGGAGGCGTACCCCTCGGGGGTCTTCGCCGGGCCCGCGTAGTAGACCGGGTGGTCCTTCATGTACTGCGGCATGGACTCGCCGGCGTCGAGCCGCGCCTTGATCCTGGCGTGCGCGATGTCACGGGCGACGACCAGTGGACCGGTCAGCGAGAGCCGGGTCTTGACCGGGTACTTGGTCAGCTCGGCCAGGACCTGGTCCATCGGCTGGTTCAGGTCGATCCGCACGACGTCGCCCGCGTCCAGGTGGGCGTCCTCCGTCTCCGGCAGGAAGCGCGCCGGGTCGGTCTCCAGCTGCTCCAGGAAGACGCCCTCGGCGGTGATCTTCGCGACGGCCTGGCGGTCGGCCGAGCAGGAGACGGCGATCGCGACGGGCAGCGAGGCACCGTGGCGGGGGAGGCGGACGACGCGGACGTCGTGGCAGAAGTACTTGCCGCCGAACTGCGCGCCGATGCCGATCCTCTGCGTCAGCTCGAAGACCTTCTCCTCCAGCTCCTTGTCCCGGAAGCCGTGGCCGGTGGCGGCGTCGCCCTCGGTGGGCAGCTCGTCCAGGTAGTGCGCGGAGGCGTACTTCGCGGTCTTCAGCGCGAACTCGGCGGAGGTGCCGCCGACGACGATCGCCAGGTGGTACGGCGGGCAGGCGGCCGTGCCGAGCGAGCGGATCTTCTCCTCCAGGAACTTCATCATGCTCGCCTCGTTGAGGACGGCCTTCGTCTCCTGGTAGAGGAAGGACTTGTTGGCCGAGCCGCCGCCCTTGGCCATGAAGAGGAACTTGTACGCGCCGCCGTCGGTCGCGTACAGCTCGATCTGCGCGGGCAGGTTCGAGCCGGTGTTCTTCTCCTCCCACATGGTGAGCGGGGCCATCTGCGAGTAGCGCAGGTTCAGCTTGGTGTAGGCGTCGTAGATGCCCTTGGACAGGGCCTCCTCGTCACGGCCGGAGGTCAGCACGTTCTGGCCGCGCTTGCCCATGACGATCGCGGTGCCGGTGTCCTGGCACATCGGGAGCACGCCGGCCGCGGCGATGTTCGCGTTCTTCAGCAGGTCGAGCGCGACGAACTTGTCGTTGCCCGACGCCTCCGGGTCGTCGATGATCTTCCGCAGCTGGCCCAGGTGGGCCGGGCGCAGGTAGTGCTGGATGTCGTGGATGGCCTCGGCGGCCAGCTTGCGCAGCGCCTCCGGCTCGACCTTGAGGAACGTACGGCCGTCGGCCTCGAAGGTGGAGACGCCCTCGGCGGTCACCAGGCGGTAGGGCGTGGTGTCCTCTCCCACGGGGAGCAGATCGGAGTACGCAAACTCTGGCATGACGGCAGCCATTCCTCACTCGGCAGACAGCAGCGCGCCGCCTCCGTTGGCGGGCGCGCCCTCCAGCGTAGAACGAGCGCGCGGCCCCGATCCTGTGAGGTAAGGCTCACCAGGGACCGGGACCGCGCCGATGTGGCGTGTTCCGTCAGGAGACGGAGACGTGCAGGGCGTACGGGTTCGCCCAGAGCGGGGAGGTGCGCCGGGACTCCACGACCAGCTCCCACACCCCCGCGGCGGGCTTCGCGTAGGTCCGGGTCCCCGGGTCGCAGCCGTAGCCGTCGAGGTAGTTGTTGTAGCAGTAGATCGTGCCGGCGGCGGAGGACTCACCGGAGACGCCGGTCGGCCTGAAGGCCCACCAGCGGGTCTGGCTGCCCTCGTCCAGGCCGTCCAGGGAGACGGTCAGCGCGTTCGCCCCGGCGGGCACGGCCACGGTGTAGTGGATCGTGTCGTTCCGGTGCGAGACGCCGGTGACGGTCAGCGGGGTGCCGGCCGCCAGCGGGACCGCGGCCTCGACGGCGAGCATCGTGTGCTGCTCGGTCGCCCGGGTCCTCGGGTCGTCGAGGGTGAGGACCGCCGAGTGGACGCCCTGGGTGCCCGGCTTCGCCGTGACCTTCAGGGCGGTCGGCACGCCCTTGGCGAGGACCACGGAGGACGGCACGGAGAAGGTCCCGCCGCCGCCCTTCAGCCCCACCTCGTACGCGACGGGCCCGGCCGCGCCGGCCGTGCGGGTCACGGTGAGCTCGTAGGTGCGCTCCTCGCCGACGGCCTGGCCGCCCGCGCCCGGGGCGCAGCTGTTGAAGAGGCCGCCGCCGCGGTGCGGGGTGACGAGCTTGTCGGAGAGCGGGGTGCAGACGGGCGCCGAGACGGTGACGGCGTCGGCGGTGGCCGCCTTGCCCTTGCCGAGCACGGACCACGCCTTCGGCACGTCGAACTGGCCGCGGCCCTGGGCGACCGCGTCGGCCCTGCCGTTCCAGCGGGCGGTCGAGTAGATCGCCGACCGCAGCTCGGCGGGGGAGGCGGAGACCCCGGTCTGCCGCGCGGCGGAGAGCAGCAGGGCACCGGCGCCGGCGGCCTGCGGGGACGACATCGAGGTGCCGTTCATCATCGAGTAGCCGGGCGGCAGCTGGTAGCCGGTCTCGGCCACGGAGGCGGGGGCGATCCAGTCCGGGGTGGTGGAGACCGCCGCGCCCGGCGCCGTGATGTCCGGCTTGAAGCCGCCGTCCTCGCGCGGGCCGCGGGAGGAGAACGGGAACATCGCCCGGGCGTCCTTCACCTGCGAGCCGTAGTTCGCCCACCAGGTGTCGTCCGAGACGGCCGCGCCGACGCTGACCACCTTGTCGCCGCCCGTCGGGTCGCCGACCGTGTTCGTCCCGGCGCCGGAGTTGCCGCCCGAGATGAAGAGCTGGACGCCGGTGCTGTCGATCAGGCGGTTGTAGACGAGCGCGCGGGCGCTCTGTCCGTCGTTGAACTCGGGGCTCGAACCGATCGACATGTTGATCACGTCGACGCCGTACTTCGTGGCCAGGTCGATCATGCCGTCGGTGAGCGCGGCCGAGGAGCAGCCGAGGGAGTGGCACGCCTTCATCGAGACCAGCCGGGCGCCGGGCGCCTGCCCGTCCATGGCCCCGCCGTACATGCCGTGCGCGGCGGTGATGCCGGCGACGTGGGTGCCGTGCGCCTCGGTGATGACGTTGACGTTCACGCCCATGGTGGTGGCGTTGATCTTCTTCGACTGCACGGTGAACGGCACGCGCTCGTTGAGCGGCGTCGCCGGGTCGTCCGTGCCGAGCCGGCCGATCTGGCGGTCCACGCCGAACTGCCGCATCGCCTCCTCGTCGGTGAAGTCGAAGTCGCCGTCCGTGTCGACCCAGATCGCGCCGTCGGCGTCGCGGAAGAGGACGCCCAGCTTCTGCTGCTTGCCGCCGGGCATCGTCACCGCGCGGTTCTGCACCCGCAGGCCGGGGCCGGCCGGGGCGGTCCACGCCTGGCCGTCGGGGGTGACGACGACCGGACCCTCCTGCTGCTTGCCCATCAGGAACCAGCTGGAGTCGAAGAGCAGGTCGATGAAGTTGTTCGGGTCCGTGCCCGTCACCGTCTCGACCAGCTTGTGCTCGCCGGTCGTCGTCCGCGCGAGCGCCGGGTGCGTCGGGTCGACGCCGGTGTCCATGATGCCGATGGTCACCCCGCGCCCGTCGAAGGCCGGGTGGGCCTCCTTGAACTCCGTCGACCCCGTCTCGCGGGTCGGCATGTACGGGTTGGCGTCCGGCGTGGCGGCGGACGGGGCGGCCGGCAGCGTGCCGCCGGGCTTGCCGGCGGGGGCGGCCGCGCCGCCGTCCACGCGGGTGTCCTCGATCTCCAGCAGCTCGTCGAGGTCGACGGCGGCGACGGAGTCGAGGGCGGCGACCCGCTCGACGAGGTCGAAGGGGACGTTGGCCTTGAGGTAGCCGACGGACTCGTCGGTACGGATCGTCCCGACGCCCAGCCCGGCGAGGGCGGCCTCCGCCTCGGCGGTACGGCCGTCGGCGACGGCGACGATCAGGGTCGCGAAGCCGGGCGCGGTGGCCGAGCTCCGGGCGGTGGCGTGCCGCCGCTCGTACTGACCGAGCAGGGCGCGGTCGTGGGCGCCCAGCTTGTCGACCGCGGGCGCGGACCCGGGGTCGGTGCCGGCCGCGGCGGGGCCCACGGTGAGGGCGAGGGAGGCGGCGGCCAGTGCGAGGGCGGTGGATATCGCGGTGGATCTGCGACGGGACATGGATGTCCTTCCGGCGGCGTCCTGGTGTGCGAACGCCGGACACGTTGCCACGCCCCCGGTCGCCCAACAGGCCCTCGCCGCTGTCGGCTTACCGCCGTGTCGTAAAGCCGACACCCCCGCGCCCGGCCTCTCCGAGGGGCCCGCGCCCGCGGTCAGAGCCAGTGGTGGCGGGCGGCGTGCCAGCCGAGCTGGAGGCGGCTGCGGACGCCGGCGAGGGCCAGCAGCCTGCGCACCCGCCGCTGCACGGTGCGCTCCGAGACGCCCAGCTGGGATCCGATCGCCTGGTCCGTGTAGCCGTTCAGGAGCAGGGTGAGCAGCCGCCGGTCCTCCGTGGTCAGGGGCCCGTCGACGGCCGCCGCGAGCGCCACCGGCACCGGCAGCGCGCTGTCCCAGACGCGGTCGAAGATCCAGCCGAGCGCGTCGAGCAGCGGCCGCGACCGCAGCACCGTCGCGGTCGGCTCGCCGCCCTCGCCCGCGCCGCCCGTGCCGTCAGTGCCGCCCGTGCCGACTGCGCCGCCGCCCGTGCCGTCCGTGGCGTCCGCGAGGGGGACGACGAGGGCCCGCACCCGGTCCACGAGCACCAGTTTCAGCGGCAGTCCGAAGGCGACCCGCATCTCCTCGCCCAGCGACGCCCAGTGTTCGAGGAGCGGCGGGGTGTCGGAGTCCGTGAGGGCGAGCGCGTCCCGCTCGTAGACCACCCGGTACCGCACGCCGGCCCGCATCGCCTCCCGCTGCCCGGAGTTGGCCGCGGCGGGCACCGCGACGACGGGTCCGGCGGAGAGCGCCAGGATCTCGCGGCGGGCCGAGCGCTGCAGCGCCTGGTACCGCTCGGCGATCGCCCGCGCCCCGGTGACGACCTCGACGTCCGACCCGGCGGGGACGCCCGGCGGCGGGGGACCGGTCTCGGCGACCCGCAGGGCCCGCCGGATCTCGTCGAGGCGCTGGAGGACGAGCCCCTCGAACGCGTCGGGGCCCTGCCGGCAACCGTTCTGAACTTCCGTCATGCGCGTCACGTCCGTCACCCCTCCCGTCGCCCGCCCCCGCCGGTCCGCCCGCCATCCTGGCGGAGGCGGTGCCGCGGTGGAGCGTTGCGGAACGGCGGGTTCCCGCCGCGACGCAACCCGCCATCGACCCCCGGGAGGCCCGCCGCCGCAGGCCGGCCGCGTCCCCTAGGGGAGAGATGGGGGACCGAAGCCCTGGTCGCGATCTATCGCGTGTGTCAGGGTGGATACGTGGACCTCGAAAAGCAGCCCGACCCCGCGCAGCAGCCCGCCCCGACCCCGCCCGAGGCGCCGGCTGCGCCCGAGGCACCGGCGCCGCCCGAGGCGCCGGCACCTCCCGCCGCCTCCACACTCCCCACGCCCCCCACCGCTCCCGTCGCCCCCGCGCGCCCCGCCGCTCCGGCCTACGCCGACCCGCAGGGCGCGCTCCGGGCCTCGGACGCCGACCGGGACCGGATCGCGGACATCCTGGCGCAGGCGCTGGCGGAGGGACGGCTGGACACGGAGGAGCACACGGAGCGGGTCGACGCGGTCTACCGGGCGAAGACCGTGGGCGAGCTGGAGCCGATCGTGCGGGACCTGCCGGCCGCGGACCGGGGCCCGTCCGCGCCCCGCCCGGAGCCGGCCCCGGCGGCGTACGGCCCGGAGGACGCGGAGGGGAACGCGGACCAGCTGCTCGCGGTCTTCTCCAGCACCACCCGCAAGGGCCGCTGGCGGGTCGCCCGCCGCACCAACGCCTTCGCGATCTTCGGGAACATCGAGATCGACCTGACCGAGGCGATCTTCGCCCAGCCGCTCACCACCATCAACGCCACCTCGATCTTCGGGAACGTGGAGATCCGCGTCCCCGAGAACATCAGCCTGCGCGGCTCCGGCACCGGCATCCTCGGGAACTTCGAGGTCACGACCCTGGAGGGGGTCGACCCGCAGGCGCCGCTGGTGGTGGTCAACGGCTACGCGGTGTGCGGGAACGTGGAGGCGAGACCGAAGCGGGGCAAGTGGGTCGTCGATCTCCAGAGCAAGATCCGCAAGCACCTGGGCCACTGAGCGCCCCACGCGTATCGGCCAGGAGGTGACCGGAATTCGCCGCCGGGGGTCCGGACTCCGGATGGGAGCCGCACGCAGTGCATAGGCGCGCGCACAGCGGGTAGGGCTGGTGCATCGCTGCTCGCTCGCGAAGCCGTCGTCAGGAGTAGACCGTGCTGCATCCGCCGCATCAGCCCTTCCCGGTAGCCGCCGTGCCGCCCCAGCGTGCTCCCGCGCGGGAGGACGCGGACGGCCCCTGGCACGCGGAGGCGGTGTGCCGCCGGGACGAGGCCGGACTCTTCTTCGCTCCCTCCAAGGAGCCGACCGCCGCGCGGCTGGCCCGCGAGGAGGCGGCCAAGCGCGTCTGCGCCCGCTGCCCGGTGATGGTCGACTGCCGGGAGCACGCGCTGCTCCAGCCGGAGCCGTACGGCGTGTGGGGCGGACTCACCGCGGCCGAGCGCCGCGTGGTCCTGGCCCGGCGCCGGCGCCGCGACGTGGAGCTGCGCAAGGCGGCCGCCTCGGAGCGGATCGCCCAGGCCGGCTGACGGGCCGCACCCGTTCCGTACGGGAAGGGGCGCCCCCACCGCACAGGGGGCGCCCCTTCTCGCTGCCGTCGTCGGACCGGTGTCAGTTCGCCCGGTCGAAGTCGATCTCGCTGTACGCGCGCAGCTTCGAGAGCCGGTGCGTGGAGTCGATCTGGCGGATCGTGCCGGACTTCGAGCGCATGACCAGGGACTGGGTGGTCGCCGTCTCGGAGCGGTAGCGCACCCCGCGCAGCAGCTCGCCGTCGGTGATGCCGGTGGCGACGAAGAACACGTTGTCGCCGCGGACGAGGTCGGTCGTGGTGAGGACCCGGTCCAGGTCGTGGCCGGCGTCGAGGGCCTTCTGCCGCTCGGCGTCGTCCTTCGGCCACAGCTTGCCCTGGATCACACCGCCCAGGCACTTGATGGCGCAGGCCGAGATGATGCCCTCGGGCGTGCCGCCGATGCCCATGAGCAGGTCGACGCCGGTGCCCTCGCGGGCGGCCATGATGGAGCCGGCCACGTCGCCGTCGGAGATGAACTTGATCCGGGCGCCGGTCTCGCGGATCTCCTTGACGATGCCCTCGTGGCGGGGGCGGTCGAGGATGACCACGGTGACGTCCTCGGCCTGCATGCCCTTGGCCTTGGCGACCCGGCGGATGTTGACCGAGACGGGCGCGTTGATGTCGACGAAGTCGGCGGCCTCGGGGCCGGTGACCAGCTTGTCCATGTAGAAGACCGCGGACGGGTCGAACATGGAGCCGCGGTCGGCGGCGGCGAGCACGGCGATGGCGTTCGGCATGCCCTTGGCGTTCAGGGTGGTGCCGTCGATCGGGTCCACGGCGATGTCGACCTCGGCGCCGGTGCCGTCGCCGACCCGCTCGCCGTTGAAGAGCATCGGCGCCTCGTCCTTCTCGCCCTCGCCGATGACGACGACGCCGTTCATCGAGACGGTCGAGATGAGGGTCCGCATCGCGTTGACCGCGGCGCCGTCCGCGCCGATCTTGTCGCCGCGGCCGACCCAGCGGCCGGCGGCCATCGCGGCGGCCTCGGTGACCCGGACCAGTTCGAGGGCGAGGTTGCGGTCGGGGGCCTCGGGAGAGACCTCAAGCTCGGGGGGGAGGTGGTGCTCGGTCATCGGAGCGCACCTTTCTGTACGACGACGGCCGGAAAAAGGAGGGTGCTGCGACTCTATCGCCAGGTCGACAAATTGAGCAGAGGGGTCCACGTATGAGCGCGGGACCGTGATGCGACCATATGGGGCGTGGCAGCTAAGCGAGGCAGGCAGACGGTACGCGGGATGTTCCAGTCCCTCGGGGTGATCATGGTCGCCGCGGGGGTCATGTATCTCTTCATCCCGCACGACGAGGACGCGGAGCCGGTGAAGGCCAAGGACTACCGGGTCGAGCTGATCACGGCCCAGCGTGCGGCGCCCTATCCGGTCATGGCCCCCGAGGGCCTCGGCGACGGATGGAAGGCGACGGTGGTCTCGTACAAGCGCGAGCAGGCGAACGCCTGGCAGCTCGGCTTCCTCTCGCCGGACACCCAGTACGTCTCGGTGAACCAGTCGACCGCCGAGGCGAAGAAGTACGTGCCGAAGGTCACGCACGAGGCGAAGAACACCGGGAAGACGCAGACGGTGGCCGGTCAGGTGTGGCAGCGCTGGGAGGGTCCCAAGTACGACGCGCTGGTGCGGACCGACGGCGGGGCGACCACGGTCGTGACCGGTACGGCGTCCTTCGAGACGCTCGCGGAGATGGCGGGCGCGCTCCGGTCGAAGCAGGTCTGATGCCCCTGGGGGCGTCCGGTCCCCCAGGGCATGAGAGAGCCCCCCGGCGCAGGGCGCCGGGGGGCTCTCTCATGGGCCGGTCGGGCTCAGACGGTCGTGATGACGTCGTCGTAGGACAGGCGCGGGGAGCGCGGGAACCAGGCGTCCTCGCCCGGCTTGCCTATGTTGACGACCATCAGCGGGGTGTGGTCGGCGTCCAGGAACTCCTTCTGGAGGCCGGCGAAGTCCAGGCCGGTCATCGGGCCGGCGGCCAGGCCGGCGGCGCGGACGCCCACGATGAAGTACGCGGCCTGGAGGGCGGCGTTCAGCAGCGCGGAGCCCTCGCGGACCGGGCGCTCGGCGAAGAACATGTCCTTGGCCTGCGGGAAGTGCGGGAGCAGGGCCGGGAGCTCCTCGTGGAACTCGTTGTCGGCCGAGAGGATCGCGACCAGCGGGGCGGCGGCGGTCTTGGCCTGGTTGCCCTCGGACATGTGCGCGACCAGGCGCTCGCGGGCCTCGGGGGAGCGGACCAGGGTGATGCGCAGCGGGGTCTGGTTGAAGGCGGTGGGGCCGTACTTCACCAGGTCGTAGATCGCCTGGACCTGCTCGTCGGTCACCGGCTCGTCGGTGAACGTGTTGGCGGTGCGGGCCTCGCGGAAGAGGAGGTCCTGGGCGGCGGGGTCGAGAACGAGGGACATGCTGCGTACCTTCCGGACTGCAAGGGGACCGCCCGGCGGGGAATCCCGGGCGATGTCTCGACAGTACGCCCAGGATTGGTGAAAATTCAACTATCCGATCCGGATAGTGATCCGCTTCACTCGCGCCAGTCTAACGGCACCGGATCCCCGCCCCGCCGGCCCCCGCACCGGGGCCGATCCCTCCGCCGCCCGTCGCTCGTCCCCGCACTCCCGTCGCTCGTCCCCGGACCCCTGCGTCGCCTGTCACTCGTGCCCCGGACTTCCGTCACTCATGCCCGGACTCCTGCGCGCCGTCCGTCACTCGTCCCCGGCCCCGGACTCCTCCTCCGCCCGCTCGGCGGCCAGCGAGGCGTCGAGCCGGGCGCGGGCCCCCTCCAGCCAGTGCCGGCAGACCTTCGCCAGCTCCTCGCCGCGCTCCCAGAGCGCCAGCGACTCCTCCAGCGTCGTGCCGCCCGCCTCCAGTCGCCGGACGACCTCGATCAGCTCGTCGCGGGCCTCCTCGTAGCCGAGCGCCGCCGCCGTCTCCGTACCGCCTGCCATGTCTTCTCCGTCTCCGTGACTCAACTCGACCCTCGTGTATCCCGCGCCCGCGCCCGGCCCGCGCCCGGCCCGCGCCCGTGCCCGCCCCCGACCCGGCTACGTGCGGCGCACCGTGAACTCGCCGTCGGCCACCCGGGCCCGCAGCTCCTCGCCCTCCGCGACCTCCTCCGCCGCGCGGACCACCGCCCCGTCCGTCCGCTGGAGCACCGCGTACCCGCGCTCCAGCGTCGCCGCCGGGGAGAGCGCCCGCACCCGCGCCCGGGTGTGCGCCAGCTCCGAGTCCGCCCGGTCCAGCAGATGCCCCAGGACCCGCCGGCTGCGCGCCAGGAGCGCGTCCAGCTCGTCCTCCCGGACCTCCACCATCCGCCGCGGGTGCTCCATCACCGGCCGGGCCAGCGCGTGCGCGAGACCCCGCTCCTCCCGGTCCAGCAGCCCCCGGACCGTCCGCAGCGCCCGGTCGCGGAGCCCGCGCACCCGCTCCAGCTCCTCGCCCACGTCCGGCACGACCTTCTTGGCCGCGTCGGTCGGCGTGGAGGCCCGCAGGTCCGCCACGAGGTCGAGCAGCGGGGAGTCCGGCTCGTGCCCGATCGCGGACACCACCGGCGTCCGGCACGCGGCCACCGCGCGGATCAGCTGCTCGTCCGAGAAGGGCAGCAGGTCCTCGACGCTGCCGCCGCCCCGGGCCACCACGATCACGTCCACGTCCTCGTGCGCGTCGAGCTCCCGGACCGCCTGGATCACCTGCGGCACGGCCTTCACGCCCTGCACCGGCACGTTCCGCACCTCGAAGCGGACGGCGGGCCATCGGCGCCGGGCGTTCTCCAGGACGTCCCGCTCGGCCGCCGACGCCCGGCCGCAGACCAGGCCGATCAGCCCCGGCAGGAACGGCAGCGGCTTCTTCCGGTCGAGCGCGAACAGCCCCTCGGCCGCCAGCCCCCGCTTCAGCTGCTCCAGCCGGGCCAGCAGCTCGCCGATCCCGACCGGCTTGATCTCCACCGCCCGCAGCGACAGCTGCCCGCGCGGCGCGTACCACTCCGGCTTGGCGTGCACGACGACCCGGGCGCCCTCCGAGACGACGTCGGCCACCGCGTCGAAGACCTGCCGGTAGCAGGTCACCCCGATGGAGATGTCGTACGAGGGATCCCGCAGCGTCAGGAAGACGACCCCGGCGCCGGGGCGGCGCGAGAGCTGCGTGATCTGCCCCTCGACCCAGATCGCCCCCAGGCGGTCGATCCATCCCCCGATCATCCGGGAGACCTCACCCACGGGCAGCGGCGCTTCGGCGGACGTAGTCAGACCCATGCACCGAGCGTAACCGCGCCCTCCGACAACGTCAGCGCCGCGCGGGAGGGGAACGCGCGGTCCCGGACGACGCCGGCGCCGCGCGGGAGGGGGGAGCCGTGCCCTCCGGCGACGCCGGCGCCGCGCGGGATGGCGGAAGCCGCGGCCTCCGGCGTCTCTGCCCCCGCCTCCGGCGCCTCTGCCCCCGCCTCCGGCGGCGCCCGCGGAGGGGGATCCCCGGCGGGGGCTCAGCGCCCGGCCGGACCCCGCCCCGCCCCCTGCACCGCCAGCACGACCAGGCCCACGCCCAGCCAGATCACGCCCACCAGCTGGGCCGCCGGGGACGCCTCCACGATCACCGCGACCAGGATCGCCGTGCCCACCATCGGCAGGACCACGTGCCGCAGCCAGTGCGGCTCGCCCTCCGCCCGCTGCACCACGAACCAGCCGACCACGCTCGCGTGCAGCAGGACGAAGGCCGTCAGCGCGCCGACGTCCACCACCGACACCAGGTGGTCCAGGCCGTCGTCGCGGCGGGCCGCCCACACCGCCGCGGCCATCGTCACCGTCGCCGACACCAGCAGCGCCACCCGGGGCACGCCCGAGTCGGTCCGCGCCAGCGCGTGCGGCAGCCGGCCCTCACGGCCCATCGCGAAGAGCAGCCGCCCGCCCGCCGCCTGCCCGGCCAGCGCCGCGAAGGCCGCGCCGATCGCCTTCGACACGGCGACCAGGTCGTGCAGCCACCCGCCGACCGAGCTGTCCACCGCGTCGTAGAAGGCGGACCCCTGCTTCCCGGGGTCGGCCGCGAGCTCCGCCGACGAGACCGGCTCCAGCAGCGCCACCAGCCAGGTCTGGGCGATGAAGAGGACACCGGCCAGGACCAGGCAGAAGAGCAGCGCCCGCGCCACCTTCGCCGAGCCCCCGGTGACCTCCTCCGCGAAGGTGGCGATCGCGTCGAAGCCGAGGTACGACAGGACCGCCACCGACACCGCGCCGATCACCGCCGCGAGCGAGAAGGTCCCGTCGCCGGTGAGCGGCGACCACCAGTCGCGCCGCGCCCCGTCCCGCGCCAGCACCACCACCGCCGACACCACGAAGACCAGCAGCACCACGATCTCCATCGCCAGCACCGCGAAGCCGACCCGGGCCGCGGCCCGCACCCCCCACAGGTTGAGCAGGGTGGTCAGCACCACCGCGAGCCCCGTCCACACCCACCGGTGCACCTCGGGCACCAGTGCCTCCATCGCGATCCCCGCGAAGAGATAGGCGACGGCGGGGATGAGCAGGTAGTCGAGCATCGCCATCCAGCCGGCGATGAAGCCGGGCCCCTCGCCGAGCCCCTTGCGGGCGTACGCGAAGACCGACCCGGCCAGCGGGGCGACCCGGACCATCTGCGCGTAGCTGAAGGCCGTGAACGCCATGGCCACCGTCGCCACGACGTACACCAGTGCGACCGCGCCGCCGGACTTCGCGTCGAGGGTGCCGAAGACGCCGACCGGGGCCATGGGGGCGATGAACAGCAGTCCGTACACCACGAGGTCCCGGAATCCGAGAGTCCGGCGGAGCCCCTCATGGTCCGGCTGCCCCGCCGTCCCGCCGTTCACCTGCGCGTTCTCAGCCATGGCGCCAGTTTCGGCCACGGTCGTGCTCCCACCGCTGACCGACGCGGCCTTACGATGGGGCGCATGACTGCAACGCCCGCGCCGACGCCCGAGTCCGCCCCCGCGACCGACCGCCCGAAGCGTGTCCTGCTCGCCGCTCCCCGCGGCTACTGCGCGGGCGTGGACCGTGCCGTGATCGCCGTGGAGAAGGCCCTGGAGCAGTACGGGGCCCCCGTCTACGTCCGCCACGAGATCGTGCACAACAAGTACGTGGTCCAGACGCTGGAGCGGAAGGGCGCGATCTTCGTCGACCAGGCCACCGAGGTCCCGCCGGGCAACATCGTGATGTTCTCCGCGCACGGCGTCGCCCCGACCGTCCACGAGGAGGCCCGCCAGGGCCGGCTCGCGACGATCGACGCGACCTGCCCGCTGGTCACCAAGGTCCACAAGGAGGCCATCCGCTACGCCAAGGAGGACTTCGACATCCTCCTCATCGGCCACGAGGGCCATGAGGAGGTCATCGGCACCTCCGGCGAGGCCCCCGACCACATCCAGCTCGTCGACGGCCCCGAGGACGTCGCCAAGGTCGAGGTCCGCGACCCCTCCCGGGTCGTCTGGCTCTCCCAGACCACCCTCTCGGTCGACGAGACCATGGAGACGGTCGACGCCCTCAAGGACAAGTTCCCGCAGCTGATCTCCCCGCCGTCGGACGACATCTGCTACGCCACGCAGAACCGCCAGATCGCGATCAAGGAGCTGGCCGGCCAGGCCGAGCTCGTCATCGTCGTCGGCTCCAGGAACTCCTCGAACTCGATCCGCATGGTCGAGGTCGCCAAGCAGGCCGGCGTCCCCGCCGCGTACCTGGTCGACTTCGCGAGCGAGATCGACGAGGCGTGGCTGGAGGGCGTGACCTCGGTCGGCCTCTCCTCCGGCGCCTCCGTCCCCGACGTGCTGGTCCAGGAGGTCCTGGAGTGGCTGGCGCAGCGCGGCTACGCCGACGTGGAGCTGGTCAAGACGGCCGACGAGACCCTCACCTTCTCGCTCCCCAAGGAGCTCCGCCGCGACCTGCGCGCCGAGGCCGCCGAGCTCGTCAAGGAGTAGTCGCCGGCGGATGCCCGTAACGTGAGTCCATGAACGTCTTCGGAGTGGACATCGGCGGCTCGGGCATCAAGGGCGCCCCCGTGGACCTCGGGCGCGGCGCCCTCGCCGAGGAGCGGCACAAGGTCCTCACCCCGCGGCCCGCGACACCGAGCGATGTCGCGGGCCGCGTCGCGGAGGTCGTGGCGCACTTCGGCTGGACCGGCCCCATTGGCGTCACCTTCCCCGGCGTCGTCACCGGCAGCACGGTCCGTACCGCCGCCAACGTCGACGCGTCCTGGATCGGCACCGACGCCGGCGCCCTCATCGGCGAGGCCGTCGGCGGGCTCCCGGTCACCGTCCTCAACGACGCCGACGCGGCCGGCGTCGCCGAGATGACCTTCGGCGCCGGCCGGGGCCGCACCGGCACGGTGATCCTGCTGACCCTCGGCACCGGCATCGGCTCCGCCGTCTTCACCGGCGGCCGCCTGGTCCCCAACACGGAGCTCGGCCACCTGGAGCTCAAGGGCCACGACGCCGAGAAGCGCGCCTCCTCCAAGGCCCGCGAGGACGAGGAGCTGACCTGGGAGCACTGGGCCACCAAGCGCCTCCGCAAGTACCTCGCCCACGTCGAGATGCTCTTCTCGCCCGAGCTGTTCATCCTCGGCGGGGGAGTCAGCCGCAAGGCCGACAAGTTCCTGCCCTACCTCGACGGCATCCGCGCCGAGATCGTCCCGGCGGAGCTGAGGAACGACGCGGGCATCGTCGGCGCCGCGATGGCCGCGAGCGCCGAGGCGAGCACCTCGCCCCCTTCGTAGGGGGCACTGCGGAGGGGGCACGCCCGGGGAACGTCCGGCGGATCGGGACGGGGCCCCGGGACCCGTACGGCTACGGGGCCGCGACTACGGGGTGGTCCGCCGGCTCCGCGCGGGGGGCCGGTCGCGGCGCGCGGGACCGTCCCCGGTCCGGCCGCGCGGCGCCCCCGAGGGGGCGGCCGGCGGGCGGCGGCGGCGCCGGCCCATGTCCCGCGCCTTCCGCACGCTCGCGATGACCCCGGCGATCAGCGTGCCTCCGTACAGCCAGCCGGCGTGCACGGCGAGGGCGGTGACCACGGCCATGGCCTGGCCGCCGAAGCCCCCGGTGCCGCCCGCGATCGGCACGACACCGACGGCGAAGGCGATCGGCACGGCGATCGGCGCGGTCACCAGGTCGGCGGTCCGGACCCAGAGCGCGGTCAGCGCGCTCACCGGCAGGAACAGCAGCCCGAACGCCAGCGGCGAACCGTCCAGGACGAGCCGGTCCAGGAACCCGACGACGAGCATCGCGGCCGAGGCGAACAGCCCCGCGCCGAGCCCGGTCAGCCGGGGCGCGGGCAGCCGCCGCAGGGCCTGCACGACCGGTGCGGGCCGCCGCGCGGCCGCCGGGGTGCCGACCCGGTAGACGGTGGCCGCCCCGGTCGCACCCCCCTCCACCTCGACGAGTGCGCCGGGCGGCGTGAGAGGGGTCTGCGGCCGTCGGCGGCCTGGCGGCTGGCTTGTCCTGTGCTGCTCCACCTCACCAACGTAGGTCGGGAGGCGGCGGGACGTGCCCGGGACACGCCCTTTGGGTGACCTCGGGCCGCAGTTCGACCGGAGGACGCCGCCCGCCGCCGCCGACGGCCGGTGAGGGCCGCGCCGGGCCCCCCGTAAACTGGGGGATCG
Organism: Streptomyces sp. NPDC058052; assembly: GCF_042885515.1. Classification (NCBI taxonomy): domain Bacteria; kingdom Bacillati; phylum Actinomycetota; class Actinomycetes; order Kitasatosporales; family Streptomycetaceae; genus Streptomyces; species Streptomyces sp. NPDC058052. The sequence continues at coordinate 217,793 of NZ_JBHVRX010000007.1, forward strand.
ACCCATCATCCGTATCTAGGGAAGTCGCCACCGTGTCGCTCACGATCGGAATCGTCGGTCTGCCGAATGTCGGCAAGTCGACCCTGTTCAACGCCCTGACCAAGAACGACGTGCTGGCGGCCAACTACCCGTTCGCCACGATCGAGCCCAACGTCGGCGTCGTCGGTGTCCCCGACGCCCGCCTGACCAAGCTCGCCGAGATCTTCGGCTCGCAGCGCATCCTTCCGGCCACCGTCGACTTCGTCGACATCGCCGGCATCGTGCGCGGCGCGAGCGAGGGCGAGGGCCTGGGCAACAAGTTCCTGGCGAACATCCGCGAGTCCGACGCGATCTGCCAGGTCATCCGTGCCTTCAAGGACGAGAACGTCGTCCACGTCGACGGCAAGGTCTCGCCGAAGGACGACATCGAGACGATCAACACCGAGCTGATCCTCGCCGACCTCCAGACCATCGAGAAGGTCCTCCCGCGCCTCCAGAAGGAGATGCGGATCAAGAAGGACACGGCGCCCAAGGTCGCCGCCGTCGAGGCCGCCCAGGCGATCCTGGAGAAGGGCGACACCCTCTTCTCCCAGGGCATCGTCCAGGGCTCGGAGAAGGCGGAGCTCCTCCACGACCTCCACCTCCTCACCACCAAGCCCTTCCTCTACGTCTTCAACGTCGACGAGGACGAGCTCACCGACGACGCCTTCAAGGCCGAGCAGAGCGCCCTCGTCGCCCCGGCCGAGGCGATCTTCCTCAACGCCAAGCTGGAGCAGGACCTCACCGAACTGGACGAGGAGGACGCCATGGAGCTCCTCCAGTCCGTCGGCGCCGAGGAGCCCGGCCTCGCCATCCTCGCCCGCGTCGGCTTCGACACCCTCGGCCTCCAGACCTACCTCACGGCAGGCCCGAAGGAGTCCCGCGCCTGGACGATCAAGAAGGGCGCCACGGCCCCCGAGGCGGCCGGTGTCATCCACACCGACTTCCAGAAGGGCTTCATCAAGGCCGAGGTCATCTCCTTCGCCGACCTCGTCGAGACCGGCTCCGTCGCCGACGCCCGCGCCGCCGGCAAGGCCCGCATGGAGGGCAAGGAGTACGTCATGCAGGACGGCGACGTGGTGGAGTTCCGCTTCAACGTCTGACCCGCGTCCGCGCCCGGCGCCCGTACCGCCCTGGGGGGTGGTGCGGGCGTTCCGGGTTCGTGTCCGAGCGTCGGTTTCGGCCTAATCGGGGGCGCGCGGCGGGATCGGTGCAGGTGGGGGTGGGAGCGCCGCGTATTCTCTGCTGCCGGGGGAGCGGCGGGGGAGAGACGCGGAGGTACGGGTGGAGTTCCGGCTGCTCGGGTCCGTCGCGGTCGTGACGGAGGGCGGCGACGTCGCCACGGGGCCGGCGAAGCGGACCAGTCTGCTGGCCGCGCTGCTGCTGCGCCCCAACACGGCCGTGCACGTGACGGGGCTGATGGACGCGCTGTGGGAGGACGAGCCCCCGACGCACGCCAAGACGGTGCTCCAGGGGCACGTCTCGCGGCTGCGGGCGCTGCTCGCCGTGCACGGGGCGGAGGCGTACGGGGTCGAGCTCACCACGCAGGGTTCGGCGTACCTGCTGCGGATGCCGGAATCGCTGGTCGACGCGCACCGGTTCGAGGAGCTGGTGGGCCTCGCGGGCACCCAGCGGCACGCCGCCGACAGCGTACGGATGCTGCGCGAGGCGCTGTCGTACTGGCAGGGGCCCGCGCTCACCGGCACCGTGCCGAGCGGGCCGCTGGAGGCGGCCGCCACGGCCCTGGAGGAGCTGCGGCTCTCCTCGGTGGAGGCGCTGGCGGAGGCGTACGGGAAGCTGGGCGAGCACGGGCGGGCCGCCGCCGTGCTGCGGACCGAGGCCGTCGCGCATCCGCTGCGCGAGTCGCTGGCCGCCGCGCTCATGACGGCGCTGGCCCGGGCCGGGCGCCGGTCGGACGCGCTCGACTGGTACCACCGCACCCGCCGGCTGCTCGCCGAGGAGCTGGGCGTGGACCCGGGCGGGGCGCTGAGCGAGACGTACGCGGGGCTGCTGCGGGACCAGGGGGCGGTCCTCGCCCCGGTACCGGCGCCGGCTCCGGTGCCGGACGCGCCCGAGGCGCCGGTGCCCGAGCCCGCCGTCGTCCCCGAGCTGCTGCCGCGCGCGCCGCGCGGGTTCACCGGGCGGGAGGCCGAGGCCGGGCTGCTCGACCGCGCGGCCGGCGGGGGCGAGGGGCCCGTCTGTCTGGTGACCGGTCCGGCCGGCGTGGGCAAGACGGCGTTCGCCGTGCACTGGGCGCACCGGCGCCGGGCCGGCTTCCCTGACGGGCGGCTCTTCGCCGACCTGCGCGGTTTCAGCGACACCCCGGCGCCCGAGACGGGGGTCGTGCTGCGGGAGTTCCTGCTCGCGCTGGGTGTGCCGCAGCAGCGGGTGCCGGAGAGCGCCGTGGGGCGCGGGGCGCTCTTCCGCAGCCTGACCGCCGGCCGCCGGATGCTCGTCGTCCTCGACAACGCCCGCTCCTCGGAGCAGGTCAGGCCGCTGCTGCCGGGCGGCGAGGAGTGCGTGACCGTGGTGACCAGCCGGGACCGGCTCGGCGGGCTGATCGCCTCCGACGCGGCCCGCCCGGTGCCGCTCGGCCAGCTGCCGCCGGACGCCGCGACGGAGCTCCTGGCGACCGTGCTCGGGGAGGCGCGCGTCGCCGCCGAGCCCGACGCGGCGGCCCGGCTCGCGGGGCTCTGCGACGGGCTGCCGCTCGCGCTGCGGGTGACGGCCGCCCGGCTCGCCGAGCGGCCGGGGCGGTCGCTGGGCGCGATGGTCGGCGAACTCGCCGACGAGCAGGGCAGGCTGGCCCTCCTCGACGTGGAGGACGTCGGCGTCTCCGCCGCGCTGCGGCTCACCGTGCAGCAGCTGCCGGAGTCCGCCGCCCGCGCCTTCCGCGCGCTCGGCCTGCACACCGGCTCCGACCTGGACCACTTCGCCGCCGCCGCGCTCACCGGCACCACTCCGGCGCGGGCCACGGCGGACCTGGAGCGCCTCGCCGCCGCGCACCTGCTGACGGAGGCGGTGCCGGGCCGCTGGACCCCGCACGACCTCGTACGCCTCTACGCCCGCGGGCTCGCCCCGCAGGCCGACCCGGAGGGGCTGCGCCGGCTCCTCGACCACTACCTGTACACCGGGCTCGCGGCCGACGCGGCGGCCGAGCCCGGCTCGCAGCCCTGCTACGGGCTGCCCGCCGACGCCCGCCGGCCCGCCGCCATCCCGGAGTTCGAGGGGCGTCAGGCCGCGCTCGACTGGTACGCGGCCGAACGCCCCGCCCTGGAGGGGGCGGTGGCCGCCTCCGCCGCCCTCGGGCTGCACGACCGGGCCTGGCGGATCGCCCTGATGGCCTGGCCGCTGATGCTGATGCGGCTCCAGGACGGCTGGACCCCGCTCCTGGAGGCGGGCCTGGCCTCGGCGGAGGCGGCCGGGGACCCCGACGCGCAGTCCCGGACGCGGGCGCTGCTCGGCTGGATCCTGCACGAGGAGGGGCGGCACGCGGAGGCGCTCGTCCACCTGGAGCTGGCGCCGGGGCTCGCCGCGCTGGCCGGGGACCCGATCAGCGAGGCCATCGCCGTCGTCAACCACGCCGCCGTCCTCGACGCCACCGGGGAGTGCGCCCGGGCCCGGGCGCTGATGGGGGAGGCGGTCGCGCTCGCGGACCGGATCGGGCACCCGTCCACGCAGGTGCTGACCCTCCAGCACCTGGCCGCGCACTGCCTGGGCGCGGGGGAGTACGAGCAGGCCCTGGCGCACGTCCTTCGCGCGGGGGAACTCGTCGCCCCCGACGCCGTCGTCGTCCAGGCCCAGCTGCGGATCGTGCGGGGTGAGGCGCTGGCCGGCATCGGGCGGGTCGAGGAGGCGGCCCACCAGCTGGAACGGGCCGCCGCCGACGCCGAGGCGGCCGGATTCACGGAGGGTTCGGCGCGGGCGGCGGAGCGGCTCGCGCGGCTGGCGGCGGGGCGTTAGCGATACGCAAGCGGGACGGCAGTGCCGGGGCGGAGTCTGTACTCGGCAACGACCGACCGCTTCGCGCTTCACGGGGGAAACACCGCATGCGTACGATTCACCGCTCGACCAGGACCACCCTTCTCGTCGCCGCCCTCGCGGCGGCCTCGCTCTCGCTGACGGCCTGCGGGGGAGGGGACGCGGGCGCGCAGGACGCCGGCAGCGCGAAGACCACGCAGCCGGCGGCGCCGCAGACCACGTCCGCCGCTCCCGCCGCCTCGGCCACGGCCGGCTCCGGGGAGAGCGCCACCGGCACGACCGGCACGACCGGCACCACCGGCGGGTCCGGCACCACCGGCGGGTCCGGGGACACGACCGCGTCCGCCGCCCCGGCCGCGGCGAAGGGCACGGGCGGCACCGTCGCCGACGCCAAGGCGCCGGTCTGCGCCTACGGCGACGTGAAGATCACCGCGGCGAAGGCCGACGAGGTGCCCACCGAGCACATCGTGCTCACCGCCACCAACACCTCCGGCCGCGCCTGCCGTCTCCTCGGCCACCCGCTGATCGCCTTCGGCGAGATCCAGACGGCGAAGGACGTGCCGCCCGTCGCCAAGAGCAAGCCGGCGGCGCCGGTGGTCCTGGACCCGGGCGCCCCGGCGTACGCCAACGTGCGGGTCTCGCTCGGCGGCGTCCACGAGGACAACAAGGTCGTGAAGGAGTTCAACGTGAACCTCTTCGCGGCCGACGGTCCGGCCGAGGGCAGTGTCGTGGTCTCCGCTCCGGCGGGTGGCGTCGCGGTCGACGAGGCCGCCGCGAAGACGGGGTACTGGACGCCCGAACTCCGCAACGGCGCGGACGAGTTCTGAGCCGACGCGGCACCTCGCGGTGCCGCCGCCGCGCCGGCGGGTCCGTCTCCCGGGGGATCGGGGACGGGCCCGCCGGCGCGTTTCGTCGCTGTGAATTCGCGGGCACCGGGCGGGAGTCGTGGGCGGTGCGCCCGGTGCGGAACCCCGCAGGTGAGCGCGGCGGGGCGCGCCTCCAGAAGCTGACGATCAATCATGTCCGCTCTGTGGCTCCGGTGTTGCCGTCGTGCGGATGCCCTTGTGTGATTCCTATGGATCGGTCAATCTTTCGGTCGACGGCAGGGCGGCCGGAAGCCGCGGGGTTCCGTGTCGGGTCCCGTGCATTCTTGTCATGACCCTGTCGTGAGTGACGGTCACTCGGGCTCCACCCCCACAGGAGCACCCCCCCACGAGGAGGACACCTCACATGGCAGTGATGCGCGCATCGCGTCGCCGGATCTCCACCGCCGCGGCCATAGCCGTCACGGCGCTCGCCCTCGGCACCCTCTCCGCCCTTCCCGCCACCGCCGCCCCGGCGGCCGCGGAGGGCGTCATCGGGAACGCCGGCGCCGAAGGCACCATCCCGGGCAGCTACATCGTCACCCTCGACGAGTCCGCCCAGGCCGAGACCGCCAAGGGCCGGGCGATCCCCGGCAAGTTCGGCGCCACGATCAAGCGGACGTACACCTCCGCGGTGAACGGCTACGCGATCGAGCTCTCCGAGGCGCAGGCGAAGAAGCTCGCCGCCGACCCCGCCGTGAAGTCCGTCGTCCAGAACCGCGTCTTCACCGTCGACGCCACCCAGCCCTCCCCGCCGTCCTGGGGCCTGGACCGGATCGACCAGAAGGCCCTGCCGCTGAACCAGAGCTACACGTACCCGGACAGCGCGGGCCAGGGCGTCACGGCGTACATCATCGACACCGGCGTCCGCATCAGCCACAGCGACTTCGGCGGCCGCGCCTCCAACGGCTACGACGCCATCGACAACGACAACACCGCCCAGGACGGGCACGGCCACGGCACCCACGTCGCCGGCACGGTCGCGGGCACGGCCCACGGCGTCGCCAAGAAGGCGAAGATCGTCGGCGTCCGCGTCCTCGACAACAGCGGCTCCGGCACCACCGACCAGGTCGTCGCCGGCATCGACTGGGTGACGCGCAACGCCGTCAAGCCGGCCGTCGCCAACATGAGCCTCGGCGGCGGCGTCGACACCGTCCTCGACCAGGCCGTCCGCAACTCCATCGCGGCCGGCATCACCTACGCGGTCGCGGCCGGCAACGACAGCTCCAACGCCTCCAACTACTCCCCGGCGCGCGTCACCGAGGCGATCACGGTCGGCTCCACGACCAGCACCGACGCCCGCTCCAGCTTCTCCAACTACGGCACCGTCCTGGACATCTTCGCCCCGGGCTCCTCCATCAAGTCGGCCTGGAACACCAACGACACCGCCACCAACACCATCTCCGGCACCTCGATGGCCACCCCGCACGTGGCCGGCGCCGCCGCCGTCTACCTCGCGGACAACCCGACGGCGACCCCGGCGCAGGTCTCCACGGCCCTCACCACGGCCGCGACCCCGAACGTGGTCACCAGCCCCGGCACCGGCTCCCCGAACAAGCTCCTCTTCGTCGGAGGCGGCGGCACCACCCCGCCGCCCGGGCCGAAGTTCGAGAACACCGCCGACTTCGCCATCGCCGACAACGCGACCGTCGAGTCCCCGGTCACCGTCAGCGGCGTCGCCGGCAACGCTCCCTCGGCCCTCCAGGTCCCGGTGAACATCGTCCACACCTACATCGGTGACCTCCAGGTCCAGCTGATCGCCCCCGACGGCACGGCCTACACGCTGAAGGCGTTCGGCACCGGCGGCAGCGCGGACAACATCAACACCACCTACACCGTGAACGCCTCGTCCGAGGTCGCCAACGGCACCTGGAAGCTCCGCGTGACGGACAACGCCAACGCCGACACCGGCAAGATCGACTCCTGGGCGCTCCAGTTCTGACCCGAGCCCGCGCCTGACCGTCCGAGGGGCGGCCACCACCCGGTGGCCGCCCCTTCGCCGTGCCCCCGCGTCGCCTCCCCTCCACCCCGACCACGTACGATGCGCGCGCCCGATCGTCTGTTCGCCCCGCCCCAACAGGAGCCCGTGCCCGTGGAGCCGACCCCGCCGTCCCAGCCGCCCGAGCCGGTGACGCCCGCCGCCCCCGCCGGGCCGGCCGGCCCGCCCGCTCCCGCCGCGTACCCCGCCACCGGCCCGTACGCGGCCCCCGGCCCGTACACCTCGCCGGGCATGCCCTACGCGGGTCTCCCCGGGCCCTACGGGCCGTACGGGCGGCCGCCCGCGACCACCAACGGTCTCGCCATCGGCTCGCTGGTCAGCGGCATCGTCTGCTGCCTGCCGCCGCTCGGGCTCGTCCTCGGGATCTTCGCGCTGCGGCAGATCAAGAAGCGGGAGCAGGGCGGCAAGGGGCTCGCGGTCGCCGGCATCGCGCTCTCCTCGCTCAGCACCCTGCTCGTCGTCCTCGGCCTGCTCACCGGGCAGCTCCAGGAGGCCGTCAAGGGGTTCCGGGAGGGGGTGCGGGAGGCCGCGTCCGCCCGCTCGCCGATGGACCTGCGCACCGGGGAGTGCTTCCTCGACGACGCCGAGCAGGGCGAGTACACCCTCGGCGTGAAGGTCGTCGACTGCTCCGTCCCCCACGACGGCGAGATCACCGGCCGCTTCGAGGTCACCGGCTTCGACCGCTGGCCCGGCGAGAAGGAGCTGGAGAAGCTCGGCGAGGAGCGCTGCGACGCCCTGGCGAGCGCGTACGCCCTCGACACCTGGACGCTGGGGGCGGAGGCGTGGAGCCTCTACTACTTCCCCGACCGCCAGTCGTGGCGCGAGGGCGAGCGCCGCATCGCCTGCGGCCTCGGCGGCGAGGAGCGGACCAAGGGCTCCCTGCGCTCCGACCGCACCACGCTCACCTCCGACCAGATCGCCTTCCTCACCCACACGAACCCGATCGAGGACGCGGTCTTCGAGGAGCCGGAGACCGGCCCCGAGGACGAGATCGAGACGAACCGCGCCTGGGCCGCCGACGTGCGCGGGGCGATCGACCTGGCGCGCGCCGGGCTGAAGGCCCGGACCTGGGCGCAGCCCGTGCGGGCCCCCATGGGTGCCTACCTGGCGAGCCTGGACTCGGCCTCGAAGCAGTGGGAGAAGCTGGCCCGGGCGAAGGACGCGGACACGTTCTGGGAGCAGTACGACCGCGCCTGGGAGCTGCTGCCGGAGAACGGCAGCGCCGAGGTCCGCGAGGCCCTGGGCCTGACGGACACGCCCCCGGCGGCCCCGGGCGACCACGGCTCCGCCTGATCGGCGCCCGCCACGCGCGCGTGCGCGGGCGGCCTGGCGCACGCGGACGGGCCCGGGTGCACGCGTGCGCGTGCGCGGGGGGCCTGGCGCACGCGGACGGGGCCGGGTCTCCGCGCGAGAGACCCGGCCCCGTCGTGGGCGGACCGGTGCCGGTGCCGGGAGGCGGCTCCGGGGCGGGGACGGCGGCCCGTGACCAGCCGCCGTCCCGTGCCCCGGACCCGCGGTCGCCGCGGTCCGGCCCGCGGCCCCGCGGGAGCCGCCGAGGGGCGGTCCCGGGGGAGCGGGGGTGGTTCAGCGGCGGGTGAGGCCGCGGTCGATGGCGCCGATCAGCTCGCCGTCGGCGGTGTCGCCGTCCAGCGACCAGATCATCGCGCCGGCGAGCCCGTGGGTGCGGACCCAGTTCGCCTTGGTGCGCAGCACGGTGGGGTCGTCGTAGGTCCACAGGGTGGTGCCGTCGAAGAGCCAGGCGTGCCCGTTCCGGTGGCCCCGGTGGAGCGTGTACGTCCCCGACTCCGCCAGCTTCTTGAGGTTCTTGTAGTCCTCGGATCCGGGCGCCCAGGTCGCCGGGGCGGGGCCCGCGGCGGGCTGGCCGAGGCCGTCGCCGCCGCCGGTCACGCCGGTCCAGCCCTGGCCGTAGAACGGCATGCCGACCACCAGCTTGTGCGCCGGGGCGCCGCGCCGCAGCCAGGACTTCACGGTCCCCTCGACGCTCCAGTCGTTCTTCGCGAAGAGCGCGGACTGCTGGCCGGCGGTCGCCTCGCCGGAGACGTGGAAGTCGTAGCCCTGGAGGTTCACGAAGTCGAAGTCCCGCATGATCTTGGCGACTTCGAAGCCGGCGTCGATCTTGGCGGGGGCGGTGGGCACGTACGCGCTGAGCTCGTAGTGCTTCCGCTTCGGGAGCGAGCGCCCGTAGGCGTCCAGCTGGGTGCGGAACTCCCGTACGAGGGCGGTGAAGTTGACCTTGTCCTCGGGTCGGATGATGTTGCCGGGGTTGCCCTCGGAGCCGGGCCACTCCCAGTCGAGGTCGATGCCGTCGAAGAGGCCGGCCGCCGCTCCGGCGCCGCCCCGGGCGCCGTCCTGGGGCAGGTTGCCCTTGACGTAGAGGTCGATGCAGGAGGAGACCAGGGCCTTGCGGGAGGCCGGGGTGCGCACGGCGTCGGAGAAGTACGCCGATCCGCTCCAGCCGCCCAGCGAGATCATGACCTTGAGGTTCGGGTGCTTCGCCTTCAGCTCGCGCAGCTGGTTGAAGTTGCCGGCGAGCGGCTGCTCGGCGGTGTCGGCCGTGCCGTCCACCGAGGTGGCCGCGTCCACCGGGCGCACGTAGTCGGCCCAGGGGTCGGAGCCGGGGACGGGGCCGATGACGCACTTGCCGGCCTTGTCGACGATGCCGAAGGCGTAGTTGATGTGGCTGAGCTTGGCCGCGGAGCCGCTCGTGTCCAGGTCCTTGACCTGGAAGTTCCGCCCGTAGATGCCCCATTGGGTGAAGTAGCCGACGCGCTTGAGGGAGTGCTCGGCGGCGGGCGGCCGGGGTGTGGGGCGGGGGTGGGCGTCGGCGGCGGGGGCCAGGGTGGCGAGGAGGCCGAGGGCGGCGGCCGCGGCCGTGCCGAGGGTCAGCTTGGTCAGGACTCTGGGACGCATGGGCTCGTTCCTGTGCGAGGCGGGATGGAGCGTGCGAGGGGAGTGCTCGGGGCGCCGTGAGGCGGTGCGCAGCAGGAAGCTATTGGTCCAGACCAATGCGGGTCAAGGGGTCGTGCGGGACGGACTCGGGTCCCTTCGTTCTTCATCACATCGAGTGAAACTCTGGCCCATGCTTGCGGATGGCCACATTCGGTTGTCAGGCTGTAGCTGTCCGTCAACCTGAGGGGAGTGTCCAGTGACGTTCGGTGAGCAGCCCGCCTATCTGCGCGTGGCGAGCGATCTGCGGGAGAAGATCGCGAACGGCTCGCTCCCCCCGCATACCCGCCTCCCCTCGCAGGCACGCATCCGCGAGGAGTACGGGGTGTCGGACACCGTCGCGCTGGAGGCCCGCAAGGTGCTCATGGCCGAGGGGCTCGTCGAGGGCCGCTCCGGCTCGGGGACGTACGTGCGGGCACGGCCGGTGCCCCGCCGCGTCGCCCGCTCCGGCTACCGCCCCGCCTCCGGAGCCACCCCCTTCCGGCAGGAGCAGGCCGCCGACGGCGCGCGCGGCACCTGGGACGCGAGGAGCGAGCAGGAGGAGGCGGGCCGGGAGACCGCGGCCCGGCTGGGCATCGAGCCCGGGGACCGGGTCATGCGCACGCGGTACGTCTACCGGGACGGCGGCGAGGCCATGATGGTCGTCACCTCCTGGGAGCCGCTCGCCGTCACCGGCCGCACCCCCGTCATGCTCCCCGAGGAGGGACCGCTCGGCGGCTGCGGCGTGGTCGAGCGGATGGCCGCGATCGACGTCGTCGTGGACAACGTGGTGGAGGAGGTCGGCGCCCGCCCCGGCCTCGCCGAGGAGCTGCTCGTCCTCGGCGGCGTGCCCGGCCACGTGGTGATGGTCGTCGAGCGCACCTTCTACGCCTCGGGCCTCGCCGTCGAGACGGCCGACGTCGTCGTCCCCGCCGACCGCTACCGCCTCTCGTACCACCTTCCCGTCCGGTAGGTCCTGCCGGTGCTCCCGGCCGTCCGCGGACCGGGGACGGGCGTCCGGGGCTCGTGACCGGGAGTTAACGGCACGTCGGACGGTGTTACCGCCCGGCAACGCCGGGCGGTGAGGGGTCGTCACGAGCGGCTCCTAGCTTCCTGCTCCGTACCCGCGACCCGGCCGGACGACAGGAGCCCTCCATGACGGAGACCGTCACCACGCCCACCTCGGAACCGGAGCCGGCGGTCCCGGCGGAGGCGGGCGCGCCGCCCCCGCCCTCCGGCCCCCGCCGCAGCTACGCGAAGCTCGCCGCCGACGAGAGCCGCGAGGACTACTCGCTCCGCTACGCCCCGCACTCCTTCCGGCGCTGGTCGCCCGGGACCGTCGCCGGCACCGCGCTCGGCGGCATCGCCTACCTCGCCGACTTCGCCATCGGCGCCTCGATCGTCTTCGCCTACGGCTTCACCAGCGGTCTCGCCTCGATCCTCACCGCCGCCGCGGTCATCTTCCTCACCGGCATCCCCATCGCCCGGGCCTGCGCGCGCTTCGGCCTCGACATGGACCTCGTCACCCGGGGCGCGGGCTTCGGCTACTTCGGCTCCACCCTCACCTCGCTCATCTACGCCTCCTTCACCTTCATCTTCTTCGCGCTCGAAGGGTCGATCATGGCCCAGGCCATGCACCAGGCCGTCGGGCTGCCGCTGGAGATCGGCTACCTCGTCACCACCCTGATCGTCATCCCGATCGTCTTCCGCGGGATGGGCGCGCTCGCCAAGGTGCAGGCGTGGACGCAGCCGGTCTGGATCGTGGGCATGGTGCTGCCCTTCGTCGTCCTCGCCTTCGAGGCCCCGGACGCCTGGGGCGCCTTCGCCTCCTTCGGGGGCACCGAGGGCGCCGGCTCCGGCTTCTCCTGGATCGGCTTCGGGCTCGGCACCGGCGTGGCGCTCTCCCTCATCGCCCAGATCGGCGAACAGGCCGACTACCTGCGCTTCATGCCGGAGAAGACCGTGGCGAACCGGCGCCGCTGGAACCTCGCCGTGCTCGCCGCCGGACCCGGCTGGGTGATCATCGGCGCGGCCAAGCAGCTCGGCGGCGCCTTCCTCGCCTTCGTCGCCCTGGAGGCGGTGGGGAAGACCCACGCGCTGGAGCCGATCGCCCCGCAGATCGAGGCGTTGAAGCCCTGGCTCGGCGGTCTCGCGCTGCCCGCCGCGGCGCTCTTCGTGATCGTCTCCCAGATCAAGATCAACGTCACCAACGCCTACAGCGGCTCGCTGTCCTGGTCGAACTTCTTCTCCCGCGTGACCCACCGCCACCCCGGCCGCGTTTGGTACATCTTCCTCAACCTCGTCATCGCGCTGACGCTGATGGAGATGAACATGTTCGCGGCGCTGGGCAAGCTCCTCGGCTTCTACTCCAACGTCGGCATCGCCTGGATCACCGCCGTCGCCGCCGACCTCGTCATCAACAAGCGGGCCGGCTGGTCCCCGCCGTACATCGAGTTCAAGCGGGCCTACCTGTACGCGGTGAACCCGGCCGGCTTCGGCGCCATGGTCGTCGCCTCCGTCGTCTCGATCCTCGCCTTCTTCGGCCTCTTCGGGCGCTACGCGGAGGCGTTCTCCACCTTCATCGCCGCCGGCCTCGCCCTGGTCCTCTGCCCGCTGATCGCCTGGGCCACCCGGGGCCGTTACTACCTGGCCCGCCCGAACACGGTGAACGGCCCCGGGGCCGACGTCGCCGACGAGCGGGCCACCCACACCTGCGCCGAGTGCGAGACGGCGTACGAGCTGCCCGACATCGCCGACTGCCCGGTCCGCTCCGGCCCCGTCTGCTCCCTGTGCTGCTCGCTCGACGCCGACTGCGGCGACGCCTGCCGCAAGGAACCCGCCCTCTCCGCCGGGCCCGTCCTCATGCCGGTGCCCACCGTCCCCGGGGCGGCGCCCGGCATGTGACCTTCGGCCTCCTTCCATCGGTTCCCGGCCGATCCGTGCCTCTTGGTGAAAACCCGTATCCGCTGTGTGAAGGTCAGGCGTAAGCTCAGGCATATGCGGATCGAGGTTTCCCGGCGATCCTTGGTGACGCCTGGCCCGGCGGAGGGAGAAGCCTGATGACCGACAGCGGCGCCGTCCAACCGTGGCTCGTCATACGGCAGGACGACAACGGCAACCGCTACCGGGTGGGGCGGTACGCCACCCAGGACGAAGCCCAGAAGATCGCGGACTCGCTCGACTCCCGCGGCCACAAGCAGATCTACTGGGTCGAGCGCGTCGCGCCCACCCCCTGACGCCCCGGCTACGCTCGCGGGCATGACCGACAGCACCCCGCACCACGGCACCGGACCCGAGCACGGGACCGGTGCCGTGGTCGTCGTCGCGGCCGCCCTGCTCGACCGCGGCCGGCTGCTCGCCGCCCGCCGCAGCGCCCCCGCCGACCTCGCCGGCCGCTGGGAACTGCCCGGCGGCAAGGTCGAGCCCGGCGAGCGCCCGGAGGACGCCCTCGTCCGCGAACTGCGCGAGGAACTCGGCGTCGAGGCCGAGCCCGGCGAGCGGATCCCCGGCGAATGGCCCCTCAAGCCCGGTTACGTCCTTTGGGTGTGGACCGCCCGCCTCCTCGCCGGCGACCCCCGGCCGCTGGAGGACCACGACGAGCTCCGGTGGCTCGCGCGCCACGAACTCGACACCGTGGACTGGCTCGACCAGGACCGCCCCGCGGTGGCGGAGGCGGCGCTCAGACTCCCCGGCGCGCGCCCCTGATCCGGGCGCGCGGCCCGGTGCCTACGCCGTTCGTGCCACCGTGCGCCCGCAGCCGCTCCCAGAGGGATATTTCGTACCGAATTCCGGGTATGTCCCCATTGGTCCCTCGGGAGAGGGTGATCCTCTTCCTGCTGCACCACGGTTGGGGAAGTGATCGCGTGTGATCGACACCGACGGCGTCCGCGCCGAGTGGAACTTCCCGGCGGAGGCCGACGCCGTGCGCACCGCCCGCCACGCCGTCCGCGAGACGCTCCGCTCCTGGGAGGTCGACGCGGCCGTGGGGGACGTGGCCGTCCTGCTGGTCAGCGAGCTGGTCACCAACTCGCTCCGGTACGCCTCCGGGCCCATCGGCGTGCGGATCCTGCGGGCCGAGGGCGCCGCCACCGACCCTCCCCGGCGCTCCGCGCTCCTCGTGGAGGTCTCCGATCCGCTTCCGGATCCGCCCACCGAGCGGCCCGCGGGACCCGACGACGAGGGGGGCCGCGGGCTCGGTCTCGTGGCCTGTTCCGCACGCCGCTGGGGGACCCGGCAGGGCAGCACCGGGAAAACCGTATGGTTCGAGCTGGCTCTCCCGGGTGAGTAAAGAGAGAGGGACGACGATCACCGGAGCGGGTCACGAGCCGACCGAGACCACCCTGTGATCGTGGACGTCGTGCCGCCGGTGCCCGCCGTGCTGAATACTGCGGGCATGGCCGGTCCGGTGCGGTGAGCTGGAGGGGACGGTCGCGTGAGCGAGATATCAGAGACGACGGGCGGCGTCGTGTGGCAGAGCAGCCCGCCCGGTTCGATCTACGACTACATCCGGGTCGCCTCCTTCTCCCTCGGGCCCGACGGACGCGTCGACCAGTGGAGCCGCAGGGCGGAGGAGCTCTTCGGAGTGCCCGCCCAGGAGGCCCGCGGCAAGGACCCCGTCGAGGCGTTCATGCCCGCCGAGCTGCGCGATCGTGGCCACCAGCGGGTCAAGGAGATCCTCGACGGACGCGAATGGACCGGCCTCGTCCCCTTCCGTATCCCCGGCGTCCCCGGCCCCGCCGGCGCGCCCGGGCCGGGCCGGCCGTACGGCATCGCCGAGATGTACGTGATGCCGAGCGAGACCGACACCGGCGAGCGGTCCGCGCTGTGCATCGTGGTGGACGTCCGCGCGCTGCGCCGGATCGAGACCGACCTCGCCGCTTCCCAGGCCATTTTCGGCCAATCACCCTTCGGCTTCCTCCTCTTCGGCACCGACCTCACCGTCAAGCGCGCCAACCAGCGCTTCGCCGCCGTCTTCGGCGGCGAGGCCGACGACCACCGCGGCCGGAACGTCCACGACTACCTCGCCAAGCCCGAGGCCGACCGGATGACCGCCGCCCTCCGCCGCGTCCTGGAGACCGGCGAGTCCGTCACCGACCTGCGGATCACCGGCGCCGCCCCCGGCACCCGGATCCGCCGCCACTGGTCCATCAACCTCTACCGGGTGCACAGCGGCTCCGGCCGCCCGGTCGGCGTCGCCGGCCTCGGCATCGACGTCACCCGCCGGGAGAACGCGGCGCGCGAGGCCGCCAGCGCCCGCCGCAACCTCGCCCTCCTCAACGAGGCCGGAGCCCGCATAGGGAACTCCCTCGACCTGGAGGCCACCGCCCGCGAACTCCTCGACGTCGCCGTCCCCGGCTTCTGCGACCTCGCCTCCGTCGACCTCTACCAGGGACTCCTCACCGGCGACGAGGCCCCGCCCGGCCGCTGGGGCAGCTCCCACGACGTCGGCTACGGCGCGGGCAGCGCCGAACTGCGCCGGGTCGCCTTCGCCAGCGCCGTCTCCGACACCCCCCACCGGACCGACGAGGGCCACGGACCCGCCGGGGACGACGGCGGACCCGTCCCCATCGAGGTCGGCGCCGTCCACCGCTACCCCTTCAACTCGCCCTGCGCCGGGGCGCTGCGCACCGGCCGCGTCCGGACCGTGCCCGGCGGCGAGGGCGACCTCGTCCACTCCACCCTGGTCGTCCCGATGGTCGCCCACGACACCGTCGTCGGCCTCGCCCAGTTCTCCCGCACCAAGGGCAGCGAGCCCTTCGGCGACCGCGACCGGGCCCTCGCCGTGGAACTCGCCGCCCGCGCCGCCGTCTGCATCGACAACGCCCGCCTCTACCGGCGCGAGCACGAGCGGGCCCTCATCCTCCAGCGCAGCCTGCTGCCGCCCGGCGACCCCGAGGCCGCCGGACTCGACATCGCCTGCCGCTACCTCCCCGGCACGGACGCCACCGAGGTCGGCGGCGACTGGTTCGACGTCATCGAGCTCCCCGGCCACCGCACCGCCCTCGTCATCGGCGACGTCATGGGCCGCGGGCTGCGCGCCGCCGTCGCCATGGGCGAACTGCGCACCGCCGTCCGCACCCTCGCCCAGCTCGACCTCGAACCCGCCGAGGTCCTCTCCCACCTCGACGAGATCGCCCGCGGCCTCGGCGCGCCCATCGGCGCCCAGCAGTCCCGCGCGCACAAGAGCCGCGGCCCCGAACTCTCCGAGGTCTACCTCGCCACCTGCGTCTACGCCGTCTACGACCCGGTGACCCGGCGCTGCACCTTCGCCAACGCCGGCCACCTCCCGCCGGTCCTCGTCGAACCGGGCGAGGACGCCCTGCTCCTCGACGTGCCCCCCGGGATGCCGCTCGGCGTGGGCGGCGAACCCTTCGAGGAGGTCGAGGTCGAACTCCCCGAGGGCTCCCTCCTCGCCCTGTACACCGACGGACTCGTCGAGTCCCGCGACCACCCCCTCGACGAGGGGCTCAGCGCCTTCAAGCGGGCCCTCGCCGACCGGGCCCGACCCCTGGAGGACGTCTGCGACCGGGTCCTCACCACCCTCGACACCGGTCACGGCGAGGACGACATCGCCCTCCTGATGGCCCGTATCCAGGGACTGCCCGCCGAGGCGGTGGGGGACTGGCGGCTGCCCCGCGAGCCCCGCTCCGTCGGCCGGGCCCGCGAGCTCGCCCGCACCCAGCTCACCGCCTGGGGCCTGGAGGCCCTCGTCGACACCGTCGAACTCCTCGTCAGCGAACTCGTCACCAACGCGCTGCGGTACGGCGAGGGCGAGATACGGCTCCGGCTGCTCCGCGACCGGACCCTCGTCTGCGAGGTCTGGGACGCGGGCCTGGTCCAGCCGCGCCGCCGCCGCGCCAAGGACACCGACGAGGGCGGCCGCGGCCTCCAGCTCGTCGGGCTGCTCTCCGCGTCCTGGGGCTCGCGCCGCACCCCGCGCGGCAAGACCGTCTGGTTCGAACTGGCCCTGCCCGACGGCGGGCCCACGGCGGAACCCACCGTGGACCAGCTGCTCAGCATGTTCTAGCCGGGCCGGGCCGGGCCGGGCGCGGGTCCGGGGGCCGGGCGGCGCCTCAGGCCGCCTTGAGGGCGGCCAGCCGGGCCGCGATCTCCGCCTCGTCCCCGAGCGCGTCGAGCTGCTCGAACTGGGCGTCCAGCGAGGACGCGGCCAGCTCCTGCTTGCCCAGCGCCCGCGCCTCCTCCCGGCGCACCTTGTCCTCGAAGCGGCTCAGCTCGCTCGTCGGGTCCAGCACGTCGATGTTCTTCACCGCGTCCATCATCGTGTTCTGCGCCTGCGCCGACCGGGAGCGGGCGAGCAGTTCGTCCCGCTTGGCCTGGAGCTCGACCAGCTTCGCCCTCATCCGGTCCAGGCCCGAGGTCAGCTCGGCCACCACCCCGGTCTGCGCGGCGATCGCCGGCTCGGCGGTCCTCGCCTCCTTCTCCGACTGGAGCTGGCGGCCCAGCGCGACCTTGGCGAGGTTGTCGAAGCGGTCCGCCTCCGCCGGCTGCCCGCCGGTCCGCAGCTCGTCCGCCTTCCGGCTGGCCGCCAGCGCCTTCCCGCCCCACTCGGCCGCCGCCGCCACGTCCTCCGCGTGGTCCCGCTCCATCAGCCGCAGATGGCCGATGGTCGCCGCCACCGCCTCCTCGGCCTCCGCGATGTTGCCCGAGTAGTCGCGGATCAGCTGGTCCAGCATCTTCTGCGGATCCTCCGCCTGGTCGAGGAGGGCGTTGATGTTCGCCTTCGCCAGCTGGGTGACCCGGCCGAGGACGGTCTGCTTGCTCATGGCACTGCTCCTTGAAGGGTGTCGTGGACGTGGAACTCAGAAACGGCCGCCGCCGCCCCGCCGGCCGCGCGTGCCGCTGCCGCCGAAGCTGCCCGGCCCGCCGCCGAAACCTCCGCCCCCGAAGCCGCCCCCGAAGCCGCCCCCGCGCCCGCCTCCGCCACGTCCGGGACCCCCGCCGAACAGCCCGCCGAGGACGATGCCGCCGAGCACCGCGCCGCCGAGGCCACCGCCCCCGCTCCCGCCCACGCCCGTCGCGCCGCCCAGCCCGTTCGGGTTCCCGTAGTGGCGCACGTCCTGCTCCGCGAGCTCCTGCGCCCGCCGGGCGAGCGCGTCGGCCCGCCGCGCCTCGGCGAGCGCCGCCTGCGGATCGTCCGCGGCCAGCGCCCGCGCCTTCTCCAGCCGCCGCTGGGCCTCCGCCAGCCGGGTCCTGGCCTCGCTGCCCACCGCGCCCCGGTGGGTCTGGACGTAGTCCGAGGCCGCCCCCAGCTCCGAACGGGCCGTCAGCAGCGCCTGGTCGAGGAGCGTCCGGGCGCGCCGGTCGCCGGACTCGCGCTCCTGGGCGCCCGCCAGCGCCGCGTCGAGCGCCGTGTCCGCCTCCTCGATCCGGCGCAGCGCGTCCAGGGGGTCGTACCGCCCCGCCTCCACGGCCCGGCGGACCTCCGCCGCCACCGCCTCCGCGCGGGCGATCCGGCCGCGCAGCTCCCCGGTCGAGGCGCCCTCGGCGGCCCCTTCGAGGAGGCCGCGGGCCTCGGCCAGATCGGCGTCGGTCTCGGTGAGCACGCCCGGCAGCCGGCCCTCCGCCTCGGCCAGCTCCTGGGCCCGCCGGTCCACCGCCTCGATCAGCCGGGCCGCCTGGTCCACCGCGCCCTCGGCGGCCCGCACGTGCACGGCCGCCGAGCCGGTGTCCCCGTCGTCGACGGACTGGCGGGCCTGGTTGATGTGGGTGGTGGCGAAGACCAGCCGGTCCTTGGCCTGTTCGACGTCGCCGGCGACCGGCGAGGCCGCCGACCCGGGGTACCGCTCGCGCATCGCCGCCAGCGCCGCCTCCGCCCCGGAGACCCGGCCGGTCTGCTCGCGGAAGGCGGTCTCCACCGCGGCCAGCGCCGCGGGCGCGGTCCGCTCCAGGGCCCGCAGCCGGTCGAAGTCCTCGGTCTCCGCGTCGAGCCGGGCGTCGGCCTCGGCGCAGCGGCGCAGGATCTCGTCGAGCATCGCACGCCGGGCGGCGTCGTCCTCGGGGAAGGCGTCGTCGAGCTTCTGCCGCAGCCGGAACGAGGCGGTCAGCTGCTCCTCGGCGAAGGCCACCGCCTCCTCGAAGGGGCGGGTGGCCTCCTCGCCGAACTGGGCGGTGGCGAAGCCCAGTTCCTCCTGGCTGGTGCGGACGGCGTCGTCGGTGGCGACCAGTGTCCGCCGCGCCTCGCCGTCCAGCTCCTCCAGGGACGGACCCGGGGCCTGCGCGGGCCCGCCCCAGCCCTGGCCGCCGCCGGGCGTGGTGCGGGTCGTGGCCCGCCGGCGCCGGCGGGCGTACGCGTACACCGCCACCGCCCCGGCGCCGCCGGCGAGTGCCAGCGGGAGGATCAGATCGGTTCCGGAGGCGGCGCCGGAGCCACCGGGGTCGGCCGGGCCCGGGGTGATCGACGGGACGGGGACGGGCCGGCCGGCGAGGACGGCGGCGTACCCGTCGGCCGCGCCGATCGCCGCGCCCGCCCAGTCGTTCTGCCGGAGCGCCGGCTCGATCGCGGTCCTGGCCACGTCGTCGAGCTGGTCCTGGGTGAGACGCGCGTCGGGGGCGGCGGAGTAGCCGTACCGCCGGTCGTGGGTGGCGACGGCGAGCAGCACGTCGTCGGTGCCGAGGCCGTTGCGCTCGGCGGTCGCGTCCGCCCAGTCCTGGCCGGAGCGGCCGGAGAAGTCCCGTACGTAGACCACGAAGAGCTGCACGCGCCGGTCGTCGTAGAGCCGGTCGAGGGCCTCCACGACCTCGGGGCGCCGGTCGCGCAGGGCGCCCACCCGGTCGAGGATCTGCCCGTCGGAGGGGAGGACGACGGGGTCGTCGGCGCGGGCGCCGGCCGCGGCGGGCGCGACCAGCCACCACGCCGCCACCAGTGTCGCGAGCAGGGTCCGGATGGCTGTTCGGGTCACAAAAGGGAGGTTATGTACGGTCATGCGGGCCCGCGACCGGACGGACAGCCGCCGGAAACCGACCGCACCGGCCGGGCGTCCCTGTCGGTGCACATCTCTACGGTGGTCTCCGGCGGGCGCGGGGACCCGCGACTCTCGGGGGTACGGGTGGACGGACGGCTGAAGCGGGTGTGGCGCAAGGGGCGCTGGTGGGTCCTGGGGCTGGTGCTGCTGCTCGTGGTGCCGCCGCTCTTCGGCGCGCTCGCCCTGCGCGTCAGCTACGCGGGCGACCTCCGCGACGACGCCCGCACGCGCGGCCGGGACGCGTACTGGATCGGGCACGCCTGGGTGGACGGCAGGAAGAAGGACGCCGACCTGACGGCCCTCGCCGAGCGGCTGAAGGGCACCGGGATCAAGGACCTGTACGTGCACGCGGGTCCGCTCGAACACGACGGCACGCTGCCCGCCGCCCGGCACCCGCGCGCGCGGTGGCTGACGGACGGCATCCACGAGGCGCTGCCCGGGATACGGGTCCAGGCGTGGCTCGGCGACGTGCTCGCCAACGACGGCCCGGTGGGCCTGCGGCTCTCCGACGCCGCCTCGCGCGCGGCGGTCACGGCCTCCGCCCGCCAGGTCCTCGACGCGGGCTTCGACGGGGTCCACTTCGACCTGGAGCCGCTCCAGTCCGGCGACGCCGACTACCTGACGCTCCTCGACGACCTGGGGAGGACGACGAAGGCCCGCGAGGCGCTGCTCTCCGTCGCCGCCCACCAGATCGACCCGCTGCCGGGCGCCCACTCCGCGCTCGGTCTCTTCGGGGACAACGGCAAGTGGTGGTCGCAGGAGTACTTCGGCGAGGTGGCCCGCCGGGTCGACCAGATCGCGGTGATGTCGTACGACACCTGGATGCCGCTGGAGAGCCTGTACGGCGGCTACGTCGCCCAGCAGACCGCGCTCGCCCTGGAGGCCACCCCGGCCTCCACCGACCTGCTCATGGGGCTGCCCTTCTTCCACGAGGACGACCTGGGCCACCACGAGAACGCCGAGACCGTCGCCGCCGGCGTCCGGGGCGTCCGCCTCGGCCTCGGGCGCACCGACCCGGGCCGCGAGCGCTTCGGCGTCGCCCTCTACGTGGACTTCGCGGAGGAGCCGGGCGACTGGGCCGCCTACCGCGCCGGCTGGTCCCGCGCCGGCTGACGCCCGGCGGCGCGGCCCGGAGCTTCCGCGGACGGCCCGCGCCCCGGCCCGCCCGACCCGCCCCGGCCTGGGCGGGCCGGGCCGCGCAAGACCGTTCCGGCGCGGGTCTGTTGGGCCGCACGAGTGGGTTTGCCGGTCCCGTCGCCGTGTCGGCGGGGCCGGGTCCGCGGGGTGCCGTTCAGTGGGATGAGCAATAGGTCTGATCATCTCCAAATGGCATGAAACCGGACGAAGGGGTAAAAGTCATGTCCCAGGTCGGCGCCCCCCGGGGGAGGACATGGGCCGGTCCGTCCGGGAGTCCCCGCTCCCGGACACTCCGCTCCGTCGCCACCCTCACCAGCGTGGTCCTCGCCGTCACCGTCCTCGCCGGATGCAGTTCCGACGACGAGGCCGACGCCGGCCCGGCCGCCGCCCAGGACAACGCGCCCACCGCGCGCGCCATGGTCGACGACGGCGGCACCCTGCGCTGGGCGGTGGACGCCCTGCCGTCCACCTTCAACGCCTTCCAGGCCGACGCCGACGCCACCACCCACCGCGTCGCGGGCGCCGTCCTGCCCGCCCTGCACACCGTGGACGAGCGCGGCCGTCCCCGGCTCAACCCCGACTACCTGGAGACCGCCGAGGTCGTCGAGACCGAGCCCCGGCAGGTCGTCCTCTACAAGCTCAACCAGCAGGCCGTGTGGAGCGACGGGCGCGAGATCGGCGCCGCCGACTTCGTCGCCCAGTGGCGGGCCCTCAGCGGCCGCGACACCGCCTACTGGACGGCCAGGAACGCCGGGTACGAGCGGATCGAGAAGATCGAGAAGGGCAAGAACGACCTGGAGGTCCGGGTCACCTTCGCCAAGCCCTACGCCGACTGGCGGTCGCTCTTCACCCCGCTGTACCCGAAGCAGGTGATGGGCTCCCCGAACTCCTTCAACGACGGGGCGCGCACCACCCTCAAGGCCACCGCGGGACCGTTCCTCCTCGGCAAGGCGGACCGGAAGACCGGCGACCTCACCCTCACCCGCAACCCCCGCTGGTGGGGACGGCCCGCCAAGCTCGACAGCCTCGTCCTGCGGGCCGTCCCCCGGGCCGGACGCGAGGCCGCCCTGGCCGGAGGGAAGCTCGACCTGGCCGAGATCGACCGCTCCACCGCCGAGCGGATCGCCCTCGCCCTCAAGGACGCCGGCGCCGGCCGCAGCGGCGCCCAGGCCGCCCGGCTGCACGGCCCCGGCTCCTCGATCACCCCCGGCAAGGCCCTCAGGTCCTGGGCGCTCGCCCACGGCGAGGACGAGGAGGTGGCCGCGGAGGTCACGGCCGCCCGCGCCGAGAACAAGGCCGCCGTCGACCGCTACGCCCGGGCCCAGGACACCCTCGCCGGATACGTCGTCCGCAAGTCCCTGGAGCCCGCCTACACCCAGCTCTCCCTCAACGGCGAGTCCGGGCCGCTCGCCGACGAGCGGGTCCGGCGCGCGGTCGCCCGCGCCATCGACCGCAGGGAACTGGCCGAATCCGTGCTCAAGCCGCTCGGGCTCCCGGCCGAACCGCCCGGCAGCCACCTCGCCCTGGCCGGCCAGGCCGCCTACGCCGACAGCAGCGACGCCCTCGGCGACCAGGACACCAAGGAGGCCCGCGCCCTCCTCGCCGACGCCGGCTGGGTCCCCGGCGGCGCCCAGAAGAAGCCGGCCGGCACCGAGGCCGGTTCCGAGGCCGAGAAGAAGAAGGCCGGTTCCGAGGCCGGGACGGAGAAGCCCGGGGAGGCGGCGGCCGAGAAGAAGGCCGACCCCGCGAAGAAGGCCGGGGCCACCGAGGACAAGGCGTCCGACGAGGGCCTGTACATCGTCGGCGACGACAAGCCCGGCGAGCTCCGCGCCGCCCCCGGGATCGGACCCGGCGGCCCCGAGAGCGGCACCCAGGTGCTCGCCCCCGCCCCGGCCGCCGCCCGGGAGAGCGCCGCCCTCCTCGCCCGCGCCGAGGCCCTCGACACCGGCGCCCGGTCCGCCGGCCGGCCCGGCAACACCAAGCCGGACCAGGGCGTCGCCGGCGCCTACGCCCCCCTGGGCAGCGCAGCCCCGGCCGCCCCGGCCGCCGTCCCCGCCGCCTCCCAGGCCCTCGGCAAGGACGGCAAGGCCCTCAGCCTCCGCTTCGTCCTGCCCTCGGGTCCCGGCTCGGAGACGCTCCGGGCGGTCGGCGACAAGATCGTCCGGATGCTCGACGCGGTCGGGATCCGCACCGAGGTCACCAAGGTCTCCGACGAGAGCTTCTTCAAGGACCACATCGCCTCGGGCGACTACGACCTGGCCCTCTACTCCTGGCCGGCGTCCGCCTTCCCGGCGACCGACGCCCGGCCGATCTTCGCCAAGCCCGAGCCCGCCTCGGACGGCTCCCTGCTGGTCGAGCAGAACTACTCACGGGTCGGCACGGACCGGATCGACCAGCTCTTCGACCAGGCGGCCGGCACCCTCGACGAGGAGGAGGCGGGCGATCTGATCCGCCAGGCCGACGCCCGGATCTGGGCCGCGGCCGGTTCCATTCCGCTCTACCAGCGCCCCCAGCTGGTGGCCGCCCGGGAGAACGTGGTGAACGCCGGCGCCTGGGGCTTCGCCGCCCCCCAGTACCAGGACATCGGTTTCAAGAAGAGCGAAACGACCAAGGGTAGCCCGTCGAACCGCTGAAATCACAGGTCACAACCTCAGAAGCAGCTCAAGTTCCTTGCCCGCCGGTGACCCCGGCGGGCAGGATCGCGTCGGCCCCTTGACCCGGACCGCATGACTTTCCCCACACCCTGTGACCCACCCTGAAACGTCCCAGTAGACCCTCTCGGATCGATCCGGGGAAGCCCCTTGCACGGCAGCCCCGTACCATAGGACATAGCCGTGGCGCGTCCGCCCGGCGGGCGTAAGAGGAACTGACGCCGATTCCCACGATCCGAGAGAAGCGCAAGCCACCCATGCCCACGCGCCACGACATCCGTAACGTCGCCATCGTCGCCCACGTCGACCACGGCAAGACGACCATCGTCGACGCCATGCTCAAGCAGGCCGGTGCCTTCGCCGCCCACCAGCAGCTCGACGACCGCATGATGGACTCGAACGACCTGGAGCGTGAGAAGGGCATCACGATCCTCGCCAAGAACACGGCGGTGAAGTACCACCCCAAGGACGGCGGGGCCCCGATCACGATCAACATCATCGACACCCCCGGCCACGCCGACTTCGGCGGCGAGGTCGAGCGCGGTCTGTCGATGGTCGACGCCGTCGTCCTCCTGGTGGACGCCTCCGAGGGTCCGCTCCCGCAGACCCGCTTCGTGCTGCGCAAGGCCCTCCAGCAGCGCAAGCCCGTCATCCTCTGCATCAACAAGACGGACCGCCCGGACTCCCGGATCGACGAGGTCGTCAACGAGACCTACGACCTCTTCCTCGACCTGGACGCCGACGAGGACCAGATCGAGTTCCCGATCGTCTACGCCTGCGGCCGTGACGGCATCGCCTCGCTGACCAAGCCGGAGGACGGCACGGTCCCGCAGGACTCCGAGAACCTGGAGCCCTTCTTCTCCACGATCCTGGAGCACGTCCCGGCCCCGTCGTACGACGAGGAGGCCCCCCTCCAGGCCCACGTCACCAACCTGGACGCCGACAACTTCCTCGGCCGCATCGCGCTGCTCCGCGTCGAGCAGGGCGAGCTGCGCAAGGGCCAGACGGTCGCGTGGATCAAGCGGGACGGCACGATCTCCAACGTCCGCATCACCGAGCTGATGATGACCGAGGCCCTCACCCGCAAGCCGGCCGAGGTCGCCGGCCCCGGTGACATCTGCGCCGTCGCCGGTATCCCCGACATCATGATCGGCGAGACCCTGGCCGACCCGGAGAACCCGATCGCGCTGCCGCTGATCACGGTCGACCAGCCGGCCATCTCCATGACCATCGGCACCAACACCTCGCCGCTCGTCGGCCGCGGCGGCAGCGGCAAGGGCGCCGAGGCCAAGTCCGCGGTCAAGGACCGCAAGGTCACCGCCCGCCAGGTGAAGGACCGCCTCGACCGCGAGCTCATCGGCAACGTCTCGCTCCGCGTCCTGGAGACCGAGCGTCCCGACGCCTGGGAGGTCCAGGGCCGTGGTGAGCTCGCGCTCGCCATCCTGGTCGAGCAGATGCGCCGCGAGGGCTTCGAGCTCACCATCGGCAAGCCGCAGGTCGTCACCAAGGAGGTCGACGGCAAGGTCCACGAGCCCGTCGAGCGCCTCACGGTCGACGTGCCCGAGGAGCACATGGGCGCCGTCACCCAGCTCATGGGCGTCCGCAAGGGCCGCATGGACAACATGTCGAACCACGGCTCCGGCTGGGTCCGCATGGAGTTCGTCGTCCCGTCCCGCGGCCTGATCGGCTTCCGCACGGAGTTCCTCACCAACACCCGCGGCACCGGCATCGCCCACTCCATCCACGAGGGCCACGAGCCGTGGTTCGGCCAGCTCCAGACCCGTAACAACGGTTCGCTGGTCGCCGACCGCGCGGGTGCCGTCACCGCCTTCGCGATGACCAACCTCCAGGAGCGCGGCGTCCTGTTCACCGACCCCGGCACCGAGGTGTACGAGGGCATGATCGTCGGCGAGAACTCGCGCTCCGACGACATGGACGTGAACATCACCAAGGAGAAGAAGCTCACGAACATGCGGTCCTCGTCGGCCGACTCGTTCGAGGCGATCGTCCCGCCGCGCAAGCTCTCCCTGGAGCAGTCCCTGGAGTTCTGCCGCGACGACGAGTGCGTCGAGGTGACCCCGGAGGCCGTCCGCATCCGCAAGGTCGTCCTGGACCAGAAGGAGCGCAGCCGCTCCGCCTCGCGCGCCAAGAACGCCTGACGAGGGGCCGGCGACCGCCGGCAGAACGGCTGAGCCGCATCTCACATGAAGGGCCTGGCCACTCGCACAATGTGCGAGTGGCCAGGCCCTTTTCGTCAAACGCATTGCCCCGGCCAGGTGTCCGGATTCCGGTCATCGCTCTCCGGTACGTGTGTTAACGGTCCGTTTCGGGGGTGTCTGTCTGTGCTCAGTTTGTCCGGATTTCGGTATCCGGGGCCTTGGTGATGTTGTCAAAACGAGACCACTTAAGTGTGGTTTACAGCCCGGGCGTACTTAATAGTTGGCTCCATTGAGCTCGGGTCAATGGGTCACGCACTGTGGGGAGTGCCGACTCACGAGCACACTCGGGGTACCGGGGGATCAGCGCCGTCAGGGGTGTCGGCAGGTCTCGAAGTGCCCTTCTTGATGACAAGTGGACTCATGAGGAGGAAACCCATGCGCGGTGCCAAGAGCGCCAAGTGGGTAACGGGCGCGATCATCGTCGCCCTGGCTGCGACCGCCTGTGGCGGGGGCAAGAGCGAGGGCGGCAGCGACGCCAAGGGCAAGGTCGACCCGAACGGCATCTTCTCCGTCGAGCTGGGCGAGCCGGAGAAGCCGCTGCTCACCGGTGACACGATGGAGTCCAACGGCTCCGCCGTCATGGCCGGCCTGTTCTCGACCCTCGTCGACTACAAGGCCGACGGCTCGCTCGAGATGATCAACGCCGAGTCGGTCACCACGACGGACTCGAAGCTGTGGACCGTCAAGCTCAAGAAGGGCTGGACCTTCCACGACGGCACCCCGGTGACCGCCAAGTCCTTCGTGGACGCGTGGAACTGGAACGCCAACGTCGAGAACGCCCAGGGCCTCGCCTCCTGGTTCGCCGACATCAAGGGCTTCGAGAAGGTCCACCCCGAGGCCGAGGGCGCCAAGCCCACCTCGAAGACCCTCGACGGCCTGAAGGTCGTCGACGAGAGCACCCTCACCATCGAGCTCGCGAAGCCGGTTCCGTACTTCGCCCACAAGCTCGCCTACATCGTCTTCGCCCCGCTCCCGGAGTCCTTCTTCAAGGACCCCGAGGCCGGCGGCCAGAAGCCGGTCGGCAACGGTCCCTACAAGTTCAAGAGCTGGGACCACAAGAAGAAGATCGAGGTCGTCCGCTACGACGACTACAAGGGTCCGAACAAGGCGAAGAACGGCGGTGTGGTCTTCAAGAACTACACCACCCTCGAGACCGCCTACGAGGACCTGAAGGCCGGCAACGTCGACGTCCTGCGTCAGATCGCGCCGAAGGACCTTCCGCTGTACCGCCAGGACCTCGGCGACCGCGCCGTCGACCAGGCGTACTCCGCGATCCAGACCATCGCCGTCGCCTTCTACGCCGACCAGTGGAAGAAGCCGAAGGCGATCGACCCGCGCGTCGTCCAGGGTCTGTCGATGGCGATCGACCGCGCCACCATCACCAAGACGGTGCTCAACGGCACCCGCGAGCCCGCCACCGGCTGGGTCGCCAAGGGCGTGCTCGGCTACCAGCCGGACGCGGTCGAGGTCACCAAGTTCGACCCCGCCAAGGCCAAGGAGCTCATCAAGGCCGGCGGCGGCGTCCCGAACAACAAGATCTCCATCCAGTTCAACGCCGATGGTGGTCACAAGGAGTGGGTGGAGGCGGTCTGCAACTCCATCACCCAGGCGACCTCCGTCGAGTGCGTCGGCGACAGCAAGCCGGACTTCCAGGCCGACCTGAACGCTCGTAAGACGAAGCAGGTCAAGTCCCTGTACCGCTCCGGCTGGGTGCTCGACTACCCGGTGAACGCCAACTTCATCTCGGACCTGTTCCGCACGGGTGCGGGCGGCAACCAGGGCGACTTCTCCAACAAGGAGCTGGACGCCAAGATCGCCAAGGCCGACTCCGCCAAGACCCTTGAGGAGTCCGTCAAGGAGTACCAGGCGATCGAGAAGGACCTGGTGAACTACATGCCGTCCATCCCGCTCTGGTACTACAAGGTCAACGCGGGCTACTCGGAGAACGTCTCCGGTGTGGCGTACGGCCAGGACGGCGACCCGATCCTGACCGGCGTCGAGGTCAAGCAGAAGTAATCACCCGAGCGTAGTCCGCATGCCGTCACGGGACTGACGGATCGTCAGTCCCGTCACGGTGCCTTACGCAGCGGCTGGGGGGCCCTTCCACGGCATCACGCTGTCCGAATCCGGGCAGCCATGTCGCGGGAGGGCCCGTCGGCTGCGGCCGTCACATCTCAACGGAGGCATGATGGGGCGCTATGTCGCACGACGACTGCTCCAGATGATCCCGGTCTTCTTCGGGACAACCCTGCTGATCTTCCTCATGGTCTACAGCCTGCCCGGCGACCCCGTGGCCGGACTGTTCGGCGACAAGGGCGCGAGCCCTGCGACCATCGAGGCGATCAGGCACAAGCTCGGTCTCGACCAGCCACTGTGGAAGCAGTACTGGGACTACATGACCGGCATCATCCTTCACTTCGACTTCGGGACGCAGATCCGCAACGATCGCCCGATCACCGAAGTGCTGGGCGAAGCGTTCCCCGTCACGCTCCAGCTGGCCGCACTGGCCTTCGTGTTCGAGCTGATCTTCGGCATCGGGCTCGGCATCATCGCCGGTCTCCGCGCCGGCCGCCTGGCCGACAACGCCATCCTCATCTTCACGCTGCTGATCATCTCGATCCCGGTCTTCGTGCTCGGCTTCCTCGTCAAGATGGTCTTCGCCTTCAACCTGGGCTGGATCGAACCGGTCGTCAGCAACGACCAGTTGTGGTCCGAGATGATCGCTCCCGCCATTGTGCTCGGTGGTCTCTCGCTCGCCTATGTGGCCCGGCTCACCCGGACCTCGATGGCGGAGAACCTGCGCGCCGACTACATGCGCACCGCGGTCGCCAAGGGCCTGCCGAAGCGCCGCGTCATCGGCGTCCACCTCATGCGCAACTCGATGATCCCGGTCGTCACCTTCCTCGGCACCGACATCGGCGCCCTCATGGGCGGCGCGATCGTCACCGAGCGCATCTTCAACGTGAAGGGCGTCGGCGGTCTCATCGCCGAGTCGATCACGCGGCGAGAGGGCGCGACCCTGGTCGGGCTCGTCACCATCCTGGTGATCGTCTACCTCGTCACCAGCCTGCTCATCGACCTGCTGTACGCGGTCCTGGACCCGAGGATCCGGTATGCCTGACGTGACCAAGACCGCCACCGCCGTCGAAGACACCGTCGCACCCCCCTCGGCGACGGAACCGAAGGGCACGCACAAGCCGGACAAGGCCCGCTCCCTCTGGGGCGACGCCTGGGCCGACCTTCGCCGCAACCCGTACTTCCTCGTGTCCATGGTGCTGATCGCCTTCCTGCTGCTGATCTCCGCCTGGCCGACCCTCTTCTCCAGCGCCTCGCCCACCCGCGGTGACCTGGTGAACCACTTCCTCGGCAAGCCGGAGCTCGGCAAGATCGGTTCCGAGGGCTGGTTCGGCTACGACGGCCAGGGACGCTCCGTCTACGCCCGACTGATCCACGGCACCCGTGCCTCGGTCATCGTCGGCATCGCGGTCACCGCGATCGTCACGGTCGTCGGCGGCCTGATGGGCATGATCGCCGGTTACTTCGGCGGCGCCTGGGACGCGGTCCTCTCCCGGATCACCGACATCTTCTTCGGCATCCCGTTCCTGCTCGGTGCCATGGTCGTCCTGCAGTCCTTCACCGAGCGCACGGTCTGGGTCGTCGTCGGCGCCCTGGCCTTCCTCGGCTGGACCCAGATGGCCCGCGTCATGCGCGGTGCCGTGATCACCATCAAGCAGGCGGACTACGTGCACGCCGCGAAGGCGCTCGGCGCCGGCACCAGCCGGATCCTGTTCCGGCACATCCTGCCGAACGCCATGGCCCCGGTGATCGTCGTCGCGACCATCGCGCTCGGCGGCTACATCTCGGCCGAGGCCACCCTGTCCTACCTGGGCCTGGGTCTCGCCTCCCCGACCGTCTCGTGGGGTGTCGACATCTCCACCGCGGTCGACCAGATCCGCGTTGCCCCGCATGTGCTGCTCTGGCCGTCGATCATGCTGAGCATCACCGTCCTGGCGTTCATCATGCTCGGCGAAGCCGTTCGCAACGCCCTCGACCCCAAGCTGCGCTGAGGAGGGCGTAAAACGTGAGCACCATCAACAAGAACGCGACCGTCCCGGCGCCGCGCGAGAGCGGCACCCACAACGGACCGCTGCTCGAAGTCAAGAACCTGCACGTCGAGTTCCACACCCGTGACGGTGTGGCCAAGGCGGTCAACGGCGTCAACTACTCGGTGGACGCCGGCGAGACCCTCGCCGTCCTCGGCGAGTCCGGCTCCGGCAAGTCCGTCACCGCCCAGGCCATCATGGGCATCCTCGACATGCCGCCCGGCAAGATCCCGCAGGGCGAGATCCTGTTCCGCGGCGAGGACATGCTCAAGATGTCCGACGAGGAGCGCCGGAAGGTCCGCGGCCGCAAGATCGCGATGATCTTCCAGGACGCGCTCTCCTCGCTGAACCCGGTCCTCTCCGTCGGCTACCAGCTCGGCGAGATGTTCCGCGTCCACCAGGGCCTGTCCAAGAAGGACGCCAAGCTCCGGGCCATCGAGCTGATGGACAAGGTCAAGATCCCCGCCGCCAAGGCGCGGGTCGGCGACTACCCCCACATGTTCTCGGGCGGTATGCGCCAGCGCATCATGATCGCCATGGCGCTCGCCCTGGAGCCCGACCTGATCATCGCCGACGAGCCGACCACGGCTCTCGACGTGACGGTCCAGGCCCAGGTCATGGACCTCCTCGCGGAGCTCCAGCGCGAGTACAACATGGGCCTGATCCTGATCACCCACGACCTCGGCGTCGTCGCCGACGTCGCGGACAAGATCGCCGTCATGTACGCCGGCCGGATCGTCGAGCAGGCGCCCGTGCACGAGCTGTACGCCCGCCCGGCGCACCCGTACACCCGCGGTCTGCTCGACTCGATCCCGCGCCTGGACCAGAAGGGCCAGGAGCTCTACGCGATCAAGGGCCTCCCGCCCAACCTGCTCAAGGTCCCGACGGGCTGCGCCTTCAACCCGCGCTGCCCCAAGGCCACCGACCTCTGCCGTACGGAGATCCCGGCCCTGGCGCCGGTCACCGAGCAGGACGGCGCCGATCTGCCGGGCCGCAAGAGCGCCTGCCACTTCTGGAAGGAGACGATCCATGGCTGACCTCAGCAAGAACGACGAGGCCGTGGCC
Organism: Streptomyces sp. NPDC058052; assembly: GCF_042885515.1. Lineage (NCBI taxonomy): Bacteria > Bacillati > Actinomycetota > Actinomycetes > Kitasatosporales > Streptomycetaceae > Streptomyces > Streptomyces sp. NPDC058052. The sequence continues at coordinate 248,758 of NZ_JBHVRX010000007.1, forward strand.
GCCGCCCTGGACGTTCCCGTCCAGCGGGGGGAGCCGATCCTCCAGGTGCGCAACCTGCAGAAGCACTTCCCGCTGACGCAGGGCGTCCTCTTCAAGAAGCAGGTCGGCGCGGTCAAGGCCGTGGACGGGGTCTCCTTCGACCTCTACCAGGGCGAGACCCTCGGCATCGTGGGCGAGTCCGGCTGTGGCAAGTCCACGGTCGCCAAGCTCCTCATGAACCTGGAGCGGGCCACCGCGGGCGAGGTCTTCTACAAGGGCCAGGACATCACCAAGCTGTCCGGCCGCGCGCTGAAGGCCGTCCGCCGCAACATCCAGATGGTGTTCCAGGACCCGTACACCTCGCTGAACCCGCGCATGACGGTCGGCGACATCATCGGGGAGACCTTCGACATCCACCCCGAGGTGGCCCCGAAGAGCGACCGGCGCCGCAAGGTGCAGGAGCTCCTCGACGTCGTCGGTCTGAACCCGGAGTACATCAACCGGTACCCCCACCAGTTCTCCGGCGGTCAGCGCCAGCGCATCGGCATCGCCCGCGGCCTCGCGCTCAACCCGGAGATCATCATCTGCGACGAGCCCGTCTCGGCCCTGGACGTCTCCGTCCAGGCGCAGGTGATCAACCTGATGGAGAAGCTGCAGGACGAGTTCAACCTGTCCTACATCTTCATCGCGCACGACCTGTCGATCGTCCGGCACATCTCGGACCGCGTGGGCGTCATGTACCTCGGCAAGCTCGCCGAGATCGGTACGGACGCGGAGATCTACGACCACCCCACGCACCCGTACACCCAGGCGCTGCTCTCCGCCGTGCCGGTGCCGGACCCGCAGGCCCGTGCCCACCGCGACCGCATCATCCTGACGGGCGACGTGCCCTCGCCGGCGAACCCGCCGTCGGGCTGCCGCTTCCGCACCCGGTGCTGGAAGGCCCAGGAGAAGTGCTCCACGGAGCAGCCGGTGCTCGCGATCCCGGAGCGCTTCCGCGGCCAGGACACCCTCGCGGCCCACGAGTCGGCGTGCCACTTCGCCGAGGAGCGGGACGTCATCCACGCGGGCTGACCGACCGTGACAGCCTGAAGGACCAGGGCCCCTCGCACCCCCGCCGGGTGCGGGGGGCCCTTTCCGCGTCCCCGCGCCCGCCCGCGTACCCCCCGCGCCCGCCCGCTCCGCGCCCGTCCGCCCGCGTACTCCCTCGGACGCCGTAAAAGTGCACCACCGTCAATATCGGGTGATATTGGGCCCTAAGTCACGCTTAGGACAATCGGGAGGCACTCCATGCGCGGAGCCACGCACGCCAAGTGGGCCGCACTGGCCACCGCCGTCGCCCTCGCGGCGACCGCCTGCGGCGGCGGTGACGACAGCGGCGGCGGAGGGGCCGACGGTGTGGTGAGCTCCTCCTGGGGAGACCCCCAGAACCCGCTGGAGCCGGCGAACACCAACGAGGTCCAGGGCGGCAAGGTCCTGTCGATGATCTTCCGCGGCCTCAAGGAGTACGACCCGAAGACCGGCGAGGCCAAGGACATGCTCGCCGAGAAGATCGAGACGACGGACTCGATCAACTTCACCGTCACCGTCAAGGACGGCTGGACCTTCTCCAACGGCGAGAAGGTCACCGCCGAGTCCTTCGTCGACGCCTGGAACTACGGCGCCAGCCTGAAGAACAACCAGAAGAACGCCTACTTCTTCAGCTACATCGAGGGCTACGACAAGGTCCACCCCGAGGAGGGCGAGGCCACCGCCGACACCATGTCCGGCCTCAAGGTCACCGGGCCGCAGACCTTCACGGTCAAGCTCACCCAGAAGTTCTCGACCTTTCCCGACACCCTCGGCTACGCGGCCTACGCCCCGCTCCCGCAGTCGTTCTTCGACGACCACGACGCCTGGCTGGCGAAGCCCGTCGGCAACGGCCCGTACACCATCGACTCGTACTCCAAGGGCTCCCAGATGCAGCTCACGCGCTGGGACGACTACCCCGGCGACGACAAGGCCCAGAACGGCGGCATCACCCTCAAGGTCTACACGGACAACAACACCGCGTACACCGACCTGATCGCCGGCAACCTCGACCTCGTCGACGACGTCCCGGCCGCCCAGCTCAAGAACGTCTCCGCCGACCTCGGCGACCGCTACATCAACACCCCGGCCGGCATCATCCAGACCCTCTCCTTCCCGTTCTACGACCCCGCGTGGAACAAGCCCGGCCAGGAGAAGCTCCGCCAGGGCCTGTCGATGGCGATCGACCGGAACCAGATCACCGAGACGATCTTCCAGAAGACCCGCACCCCGGCCGTCGACTGGACCTCCCCGGTCCTGGGCGAGGAGGGCGGCTTCAAGGACATCTGCGGCGACTTCTGCACGTACGACGCCGCCGAGGCGAAGAAGCTCGTCGCCGAGGGCGGCGGCATCCCCGGCGGCACGATGAAGATCTCGTACAACGCCGACACCGGCTCCCACAAGGAGTGGGTGGACGCCGTCTGCAACTCCATCAACCGGGCGCTCGGCAACAACACGGCCTGCGTCGGCAACCCCGTCGGCACCTTCGCCGACTTCCGCAACCAGGTCACCACCCAGAAGTTCGACGGACCGTTCCGGGCCGGCTGGCAGATGGACTACCCGCTGATCCAGAACTTCCTCCAGCCGCTGTACTACACCAACGCCTCCTCCAACGACGGCAAGTACAGCAGCGAGGAGTTCGACAAGCTGGTGGACCAGGCCAACGCCGAGTCCGACATCCCGAAGGCCGTCGGCCTCTTCCAGCAGGCGGAGGAGGTCCTCCGCGACGACATGGGCGCCATCCCGCTCTGGTACCAGAACGGCAGCGCCGGCTACTCCGAGCGGGTCGAGAACGTCACCCTGAACCCCTTCAGCGTCCCGGTCTACCACCAGATCACGGTCAAGTGACCGCCTAGCAGGCCGTAGCAGATCGGCGCCGTACGGCCCGGCCCGCGGACCTCCCGCGCCGGGCCGTACGCCTTCCCCCGCTCTTTCCCGGAGCCAACCCCCGGAGCCTCCCATGGGTCGATACGTGATCCGGCGGCTGCTGCAGATGATCCCGGTCTTCTTCGGCGCCACGCTGTTGATCTTCCTGATGGTGAACGTGATGGGCGATCCCATCGCCGGACTGTGCGGCGACCGCGCCTGCGACCCGGCGACCGCCGCCCAGCTGAGGAAGGAGTTCGGCCTCGACAAGCCCGTCTGGCAGCAATACCTGACCTACATGGGCAACGTCTTCACCGGAGACTTCGGCACCGCCTTCAACGGCCAGCCCGTCACCGAACTGATGGCCAGCGCCTTCCCGGTCACCATCCGGCTCACCATCGTCGCCATCCTCTTCGAGATCGTCATCGGCATCAGCCTCGGCGTCCTCACCGGCCTCAAGCGCGGCCGCCCCGTCGACACCGGCGTCCTGCTGCTGACCCTGGTCGTCCTCTCCATCCCCACCTTCGTCACCGCCCTCCTCGCCCAGCTGCTGCTCGGCGTGAAGTGGGGCTGGATCGAGCCGGCCGTCTCGCCCGAGGCCACCTTCGACGAGCTGATCGTCCCCGGCCTCGTCCTCGCCTCGGTCTCTCTCGCCTACGTCACCCGGCTCACCCGCACCTCGATCGCCGAGAACAAGCGCGCCGACTACGTCCGCACCGCCGTCGCCAAGGGACTCCCGCGCCGCCGGGTCATCAGCCGCCACCTGCTGCGCAACAGCCTCATCCCGGTGGTCACCTTCATCGGCGCCGACATCGGAGCGCTCATGGGCGGCGCCATCGTGACCGAACGGATCTTCAACATCCACGGGGTGGGCTACCAGCTCTACCAGGGCATCGTCCGGCAGAACACCCAGACCGTGGTCGGTTTCGTGACGATTCTCGTCCTGATCTTCCTGCTGGCCAACCTCCTGGTGGACCTCCTGTACGCCGTCCTTGACCCGAGGATTCGCTATGCCTGAGCCGACCGAGCCGTTCGAAGAGGGCCGCGCCATCGCCGCGACCGGTGCCGGGGGAGCGACCGACCTCGCCATGGAGGAGGGCGAGAGCCTGGAGAAGACCCCGGGCGGCCCCCGGGGCACGGGACCCGAGAAGAAGCCCCGCTCCCTCTGGTCCGACGCCTGGCACGACCTGCGCCGCAACCCGGTCTTCATCATCTCGGGCCTGGTCATCCTCTTCCTGGTGGTCATCGCCATCTGGCCGTCCCTGATCGCCTCCGGCGACCCCCTCGACTGCGACCTCTCCAAGGCGCAGGAGGGCTCCCAGCCGGGCCACCCCTTCGGCTTCAACGGACAGGGCTGCGACGTCTACACCCGCACCGTCTACGGCGCCAGGGCCTCCATCCAGGTCGGCCTCTTCGCCACCCTCGGCGTGACGCTCCTCGGCTCCGTCCTCGGCGGCCTCGCCGGCTTCTTCGGCGGCGCCTGGGACGGCCTCCTCTCCCGCGTCACCGACATCTTCTTCGCCATCCCCGTCATCCTCGGCGGCCTCGTCCTCCTCTCCGTCGTCAGCAACAACACCGTCTGGCCCGTCATCGGCTTCATGGTGCTGCTCGGCTGGCCGCAGATCTCCCGCATCGCCCGCGGCTCGGTGATCACGGCGAAACAGAACGACTACGTGCAGGCCGCCCGCGCGCTCGGCGCCTCCAACTCCCGGATGCTGCTCCGGCACATCACGCCCAACGCCGTCGCGCCGGTCATCGTCGTCGCCACCATCGCGCTCGGCACCTACATCGCCCTGGAGGCGACGCTCTCCTTCCTCGGCGTCGGCCTGAAGCCGCCCACCGTCTCCTGGGGCATCGACATCTCCTCGGCCTCGCCGTACGTCCGCAACGCCCCGCACATGCTGCTCTGGCCCTCCGGCGCGCTGGCGATCACCGTGCTGGCCTTCATCATGCTCGGCGACGCCGTCCGCGACGCCCTCGACCCGAAGCTGAGGTAGGGACCCATGCTGCTCGAAGTGCGCGACCTGCACGTGGAGTTCCACACCCGCGAGGGGGTGGCGAAGGCGGTCAACGGCGTCAACTACTCGGTGGACGCCGGCGAGACCCTCGCCGTCCTCGGCGAGTCCGGCTCCGGCAAGTCCGTCACCGCCCAGGCCGTCATGGGCATCCTCGACATGCCCCCGGGCAGGATCCCGCAGGGGGAGATCCTCTTCCAGGGGCAGGACCTGCTCACGCTCAAGGAGGAGGAGCGCAGGAAGGTCCGCGGCGCCAAGATGGCGATGATCTTCCAGGACGCCCTGTCCTCCCTCAACCCCGTCCTCAGCGTCGGCGAACAGCTCGGCGAGATGTTCGTCGTCCACAAGGGGATGAGCAAGAAGGACGCCCGCGCCCAGGCGGTCGAGCTGATGGACCGGGTCCGCATCCCCGCCGCCAAGGAGCGCGTCGGCCAGTACCCGCACCAGTTCTCCGGCGGCATGCGCCAGCGCATCATGATCGCCATGGCGCTCGCCCTCGAACCCGAGCTGATCATCGCCGACGAGCCCACCACCGCCCTCGACGTCACCGTCCAGGCCCAGGTCATGGATCTGCTCGCCGAGCTCCAGCGCGAGTACAACATGGGCCTGATCCTCATCACCCACGACCTCGGCGTCGTCGCCGACGTCGCCGACAAGATCGCCGTCATGTACGCCGGCCGGATCGTCGAGCACGCCCCCGTCCACGAGATCTACAAGGCGCCCGCCCACCCCTACACCCGCGGCCTGCTCGACTCGATCCCGCGCCTGGACCAGAAGGGCCAGGAGCTCTACGCGATCAAGGGCCTCCCGCCCAACCTGCTCGCCATCCCGCCCGGCTGCTCCTTCAACCCGCGCTGCCCGATGGCCCAGGACGTCTGCCGCACCGACGTGCCCCCGCTGTACGAGGTCACCGAGTCGCCCGTCCCGCGCACGAGCGCCTGCCACTTCTGGAAGGAGTGCCTCCATGGCTGAGGCGATTCTCGAGGTCCGGGACCTGCACAAGCACTACCCCCTGACCCAGGGCATCCTCTTCAAGAAGCAGGTCGGCGCGGTCAAGGCGGTCGACGGCGTCGACTTCGACCTCGCCGCCGGCGAGACCCTCGGCATCGTCGGCGAGTCCGGCTGCGGCAAGTCGACCGTGGCGAAGATGCTGGTCAACCTGGAGAAGCCCACCTCCGGCTCGATCAAGTACAAGGGCGAGGACCTCACCAGGCTGTCCCCACGCGCTCTCAAGGCGGTCCGCCGGAACATCCAGATGGTCTTCCAGGACCCGTACACCTCGCTCAACCCGCGCATGACGGTCGGCGACATCATCGGCGAGCCGTACGAGATCCACCCCGAGGTCGCGCCCAAGGGCGACCGCCGCCGCAAGGTGCAGGACCTCCTCGACGTCGTCGGCCTGAACCCGGAGTACATCAACCGGTACCCCCACCAGTTCTCCGGCGGTCAGCGCCAGCGCATCGGCATCGCCCGCGGCCTCGCGCTCCAGCCCGAGATCATCGTCGCCGACGAACCGGTCTCCGCCCTCGACGTCTCCGTCCAGGCCCAGGTCGTCAACCTGCTCGACCGCCTCCAGTCCGAGTTCTCCCTCTCGTACGTCTTCATCGCCCACGACCTCTCGATCGTGCGGCACATCTCGGACCGGGTCGGCGTCATGTACCTCGGCCGGATCGTGGAGATCGGCACCGACGCCCAGATCTACGACCACCCCACCCACCCCTACACCCAGGCGCTGCTCTCCGCCGTGCCCGTGCCGGACCCCGAGGCCCGCGCCCACCGCGAGCGGATCATCCTCACCGGCGACGTGCCCTCCCCGGCCAACGTGCCCTCCGGCTGCCGCTTCCGCACGCGCTGCTGGAAGGCGCAGGAGCGGTGCGAGCTGGAGGTCCCGCTGCTCGCCGTCCCGGCCGTCTTCCGCCTCACCGACAGCCCCGCCAAGCACGACTCCGCCTGCCACTTCGCGGAGGAGAAGCAGGTCGTCCCGCCGGAGGACTCGCTGCCCCACCCGGTGCCGCTGGAGGAGGGCCCCGCCCCGGTGGAGGCGGCCCTGGAGGCGGAGTCCGAGGCGGCGGCGGAGGCCGAGGCGGTGGCGGTGGCGGAGGCCGACGAAGCGGCGGTGGCGCGGGCGGAGTCCGAGGCGGACGCGGAGGAGCGGGACGAGGGGAGGACCGAGGAGCCGCCGGAGGAGCCGGGAGGGCCGAAGACGCTGTAACGCCTCGGCAACGCGCGGGAATCGGCTCCGATATACGGATACCGGATCCTGCTGAACGTGCGGCCGTGCGGGTGCCGTCGGCCGGCGGGGGCCCCAGGGCCTCCGCCGGCCGTTACTCCGTCACCTCCGCGCCGGCCGTTCCCCGGAACCGCTTGTTTCGGCCGCCCCTGACCGTGAGTATCGGCCGCGTGACTGTGACACGACCGGCACGTCTCACCGGAGCGGCGCTCGCCGCCGGACTCGCCCTCGTCCCCTTCGTCTGGATCCTGCGCGACCTCGCCGCCCTCGGCTCGCCCGAGGACCTGTTCCGGTACTGGGCGGGCGACGTGTTCCGGCTCTCCCGCGCCCGGTCGGCCACCACCCTGCTCGACCCGGTCCTCTGCCTCGCCGCCGCCGGCACCGCCCTCGCGGCCCTCCGCTCCCGGCACGCCGCCGCCGCGCTCGCCTCCACCGGAGCCGTCACCTTCGCCCTGCGCCTCCCCGGCCTCTGGACCCACGGCACGGGCCCCCTCGTCACCGCCCTCACCGAACTCGCCCTCGCCGCCGGCCTCCTCGTCACCGCCCTCGCGGGCCGCCGCCCGGCCGGCGGCCCGGACGAGCCGGCCCCCACCCGCCCGCGCCCCGGACCCGCCGTCGCCGCCGGCCTCCTGCTCACCGCCGGCGGACTGCTGCTCCTCGGCCGGGAGGTCCACCACGCCGCGCGGATCGACCCCCGGCTCGTCGTCGACCGCTTCACCGGCGGCCGGTCCGTCCTCGGCGCCGCCCTCGGCGTGCCGCCCGGCTGGCTCGCCGCCGTCCTCGTCGCCCTGTACCTGACGGCCGCCGTCTCCGCCTTCTCCGCCGCACGGCACACCCGCCCCCTCGGCCTCCTCGCCGGCGGCTTCCTCCTCGCGAACGGTCTCGCCGAACTCGCCCGGGCCGTCCGCCTCCACCTCGACCACGACGTCCGGTACGTCGTGGCGCCCGACGCGGACCTCCCCGCCCTCGCCGCCTCCGCCTGCGGGGCCCTGGCCGGCGCCGCCGTCCTCGCCCTCCTCGCCGGGCGCGGCGCCCCCGACGCCGCGCCCGCGCCCCGGCCCCCGGCGGCGACCCCGCCGCCGCCCTACCCGCGCCCGCCCGGCTGGTGATCCGGGAAACCGCCCAGCGACCGCTTCAGGAAGTCGACCTGGAGCAGCAGCAGGTTCTCGGCCACCTGCTCCTGCGGGGTCATGTGCGTCACCCCCGACAGCGGCAGCACCTCGTGCGGCCGGCCCGCCGCGAGCAGCGCCGACGACAGCCGCAGCGCGTGCGCCACCACCACGTTGTCGTCCGCCAGACCGTGCACGATCATCATCGGCCGGGCCGGCTCCCGCGGCGCCGACAGACCGTCGTCGGTGAGCAGCGACTGCGCCGCGTACACCTCCGGAGCGGACTCCGGGGTGCCCAGGTACCGCTCGGTGTAGTGGGTGTCGTACAGCCGCCAGTCGGTCACCGGCGCCCCCACCACCGCCGCGTGGAAGACGTCGGGGCGCCGCAGCACGGCGAGCCCCGCCAGATACCCGCCGAACGACCAGCCCCGCACCGCCACCCGGTCCAGGTCCAGAGGGAAGCGCTCCGCCAGCGCCCGCACCGCCGTCACCTGGTCCTCCAGCGTCACCGCGAGGTCCCGCAGCACCGCCTTCTCCCAGGCCGGCGACCGCCAGGGCGTCCCCCGGCCGTCCGCCACCACCACCGCGAAGCCCTGCTCGGCGAACCACTGCGAGGTCAGGTGCGCGTTGTGCGCGGCCACCACCCGGGGCCCGTGCGGGCCGCCGTACGGATCCATCAGCACCGGCAGCCGCCCGTGCCCCTCCTCGTACCAGGACGGCAGCAGCACCGCGCAGGGGATCCGCCGCTCGCCCGCCTCGGTGAACACCGGCCGGGCCCGCAGCGGCGGCTCGGCCGCGCACGAGCCCACCACCGCCACCCGCTTCCCGTCGCGCAGCACCCGCGCCACCGGACCCGGCGCGTCCGGCCGCGAGGACACCAGCACGGTCACCGCGCCGCAGCGCACCGCCCCGTGCCAGCCCACGCCCTCGGAGACCCGCTCCACGCCCCGCTCCGACACCCGGTACACATGCGTCTCGCCGGTCTCCGGCTCCGCCGCCGCCGCGCCCGCCGACGCCGACACCAGCACGTCGTCCGCGCCCACGTCGAGCACCGCCCGCACGTGCAGCGACGCGTCCGTCAGCCGCTCCTCGCCGAGGGCCAGCGCCCGCACCCCGCCCTCGTCGCCGACCCGTACGAGCCGCCCGTCCGCCGACCAGCACGGCACCCCCGGCAGCAGCTCCAGCCAGGCCGGATCCTCCTCCTCCCGCACGGTCGCCGTCGTGCCCGCCGCCGTGTCCACCGCGAGGACCCGCCCGCTCCGCTGGTCCCGCGCGTGCACCAGCAGCAGCGGGGCGCCCGCGGAGGACCAGTGCACGCGCGCGAGGTAGGGGAACCGCTCCCGGTCCCACACCACTTCGGTGCGGGAGCCGTCGAGGCCGTACAGGAAGAGCCGCACCTCCGCGTTGGGCGTGCCCGCCGCCGGGTACCCCACCCGCTGCGGCTCGCGCTCCGGGTGCGCCGGGTCCGCGATGAACCAGCGGCGCACCTCCCGGTCGTCGGCCCGGGCCACCAGGAGCCGGTCCGAGGCCGGCGACCACCAGAATCCGCGGTCCCGGCCCATCTCCTCCGAGGCGATGAATTCGGCCAATCCGTAGGTGGTGTGCGCGTCCTCCGGAACCGCCAGTTCCGTGTCGCCGGAACCGTCCGCTCCGACCACCCGCAGCGCACCCCCCGACACGTACGCCACCCGCCGCCCGTCCGGCGAGGGCCGCGGGTCGAGCACCGGCCCCGGCACCGGCAGCTCCCGCGCCGTCCCGGCCCGCAGCCCGGCCGTGAACAGCCGTCCGGACAGGGCGAACGCCGCGAGCTCCACCGCCGCGTCCACCGCGTACCCGACGATCCCCGCCGATCCCTCGCGGCTCCGCTCCCGCCGCGCCCGCTCCTGCGCCGACAGCTCCTCCTCGGCCCCGGCGAGCAGCGCCGACGGCTCCGCGACGACCCGCTCCACCGGCTCCCCGCCGCCCGCCGGCAGGTCGAGCACCCACAGCGCGTGCGCCCGGTCCGTGCCCGAACCGGAGCGGACGAACGCGACCCGCTGCCCGTCCGGGGAGACCGCGAACCCGCGCGGCACCCCCAGACCGAACCGCTGGGTCCGGGCGTGCAGACGCGGGAAGGAGAGCCCCACGGATGGGGCGGACGAGTACTGCTGAGGCAAGGTCATACGGCTGAAAGTAGCGCTGTACGCCCCCTCGCGCGCCTGTACGCCGATCAATGCGCGGGTACGGATAGTTATGATCCGTAGCGCTTGGTGGGTGGCCCTCCGTGGGTATGCACACGCGGGGGACCCGGGGCACATGCCCGGGGACCGCACCACCCGCACGCACCACTTGCACGAACCGCTCGCACGAACCGCTCGAATTCCCGACCGAAGGTGGAGGTGAACCGCCGTGGCACTCTCGCTCTCGATCTCCGTGGTGGTGCTGCTGGCGATCGTCGTCTTCCTGCTGATCCGGAAATCCGGACTCAAAGCCGGTCATGCGGTGGTCTGCGCGCTCCTGGGCTTCTACCTCGCCAGCTCCTCCCTCTCCGACTCCATCACCACGCTCACCACCAACGTGGCGAGCATGATCGCCGGCCTCAAGTTCTGACCCGGGCGGCCGCCCGCGGCCCCGCCTCGTAGGGTGGGGCCATGACCGATCTCCCCGCCCGTCGTCTGCTCCTCGTGCACGCGCACCCCGACGACGAGTCGATCAACAACGGCGCCACCATGGCCCGGTACGCGGCCGAAGGCGCCCTTGTCACCCTGGTCACCTGCACCCTGGGCGAGGAGGGCGAGGTCATCCCGCCCGAGCTCGCCCATCTGGCCCCCGACCGCGAGGACCGGCTGGGCCCCCACCGCGTCGGCGAACTCGCCGCCGCCATGGCCGCCCTCGGCGTCACCGACCACCGCTTCCTCGGCGGCGAGGGCCGCTTCCGCGACTCCGGCATGATGGGCGTCCCCCAGAACGAGCGCGAGAACGCCTTCTGGAACACGGACGTCGACACCGCCGCCGCCCCCCTCGTCGGAGTGATCCGCGAGACCCGCCCCCAGGTCCTCGTCACCTACGACCCCGACGGCGGATACGGCCACCCCGACCACATCCAGGCCCACCGGGTCGCCATGCGCGCCGCGGACCTCGCCGCGGACCCCGGCCACCGCGCCGACCTGGGCCCGGCCCACACCATCGCCAAGATCTACTGGAACCGCGTGCCCCGCTCCGTCGTCGAGGCCGGCTTCGCCCGCCTGGCCGCCGAGGGCTCCGCCTTCCCGAAGGACGCCGCCCCCGACGACGTCCCCGGCGTCGTCGCCGAGGACCGCGTCACCGCCGAGATCGACGGCGGCGACCTCGCCGCCGGGGACTCGTACGCGGCCCGCAAGAGCGCCGCCATGGCCGCCCACGCCACCCAGGTCGCCGTCGACGGCCCCTGGTTCGCCCTCTCCAACGACCTCGGCCAGCCGCTCTTCACCACCGAGTACTACGAACTCGTCCGCGGCACCTCCGGCGCCCCGGCCGGAGAGCGCGAGACCGACCTCTTCGCGGGGCTCCCCGCCGGCGACGGCGCCGCGGAGGTGGCGGCCCGATGACCACCCCCGCCCTCCGGTACGCCGCCTACCTGGCACTTCTCCTCCTCGGTGCCCTCGTCGGCATCGCCGGGGCCCTCGTCCAGGCCGCCTGGTTCCCCCTCGGCCTGCTCCTCGCCCTCCTCGCCACCGCCGCCCTCTTCTACGGCGGCATGCGGGCCACCGGCAACCAGGTCGGACTCGCCGCCGCCGGCGGCGGCTGGCTCCTCGCCGTCATCGTGCTCAGTCTCGGCCGTCCCGAGGGCGACGGGCTCTTCGGCGGCGGCGTCGGCGAGCTGCTCTTCCTCTTCGGCGGCATGGGAGCCGCTGTGATCTGCGCCACCGTCAGCAGGCTGCCGCAGGGCACCCCGTAGTCCATCCTGTAGACCACCTGTGAGCGGCCGGACTGCGCACCGAGCGGATAACCGGCGGCGCCGGACAGTATGGTGGTGCGCGCCGCCGAACCGCCCGGGACAGTACGAGCATCAGCAAGAGCGGGCGGCGGAGCCAACCGGGAGATCCTGCTTTGAGTCGTGAAACTGGTCGAGAGACCGACAGTTCGTCCTCCGGCGCCCAGGGGCGCGGCGGGGCCGCCTATCCGTCGGGAACCCAGCCGTACGGATCCCGCCAGTATCCGTCGCTCCATCCGACGCAGGACGCGCAGGAGGAGACCTCCGCCGCGCCCGCGGCGCCGCCGGAGGAGCCGAAGACCGAGACCACCCTGACCACCCGGATCCGCATCAACATTCCGGGTTCGCGGCCGATCCCGCCCGTCGTGGTCCGCAAGCCCGTCGCCGGCGCCTCCGCCGACGACGTCGCCGCGGCGGCCGAGCCGGAGCGGCCCGCTCCCGCGCCGGCCCCGGAGCCCGAGCCGGAACCGGCTCCCGCCCCGGTCGCGCCGGAGCCGCCGCAGGCCGGTCCCGACGCCGCCAAGGCCAAGGAGACCAGCGACTGGTTCGCGCCGCGCAAGAACGCGGGCCCGGCCCCCGCGGGCGCCCCCGCGGCGGCGCCCACGCCCGCGCCGGCCCCCGCGCCGAAGGCGCTCGGCGGCCCGCAGACCTCCGGCACCGGCTTCGCGGGCTCCGCGACCGCCGGCGTCCCCACGGTCGGCAGCGCGCCCTCCAGCCGCCCCGTCAGCAACCCGCTGTACGACACGGGCACCCTTCCCGGCTACGACGGCACCCCCGCCGCCGGCGTCCCCCTCTACGACGGCCCCCAGCCCGGCACGCCGTCCCCCGACGGGACCCCGGCCGGCGGCACGCCGCGGTACGACGGGACCCCGGCCGGCGGCACGCCGCGGTACGACGGCACCCCGGCGGCCGGCACGCCCCGCTACGACGGCCAGCCGACCGGCCCGACCACGGGCCCGGCCAGCGGCATCGCCGACCTCGGCGGCGGCGCGCCCCGCCGTCCCGCCATGCCCCGCCGCCCGGGTGCCCCCGCGGCCGGCGGCCCGATGGGCGGCCCTCCGGCGCCCGGCGGCCCGGTGCCCGGCGGCCCCGGCCCGTACGGCGCCGGCGGCCCGCCGCGCATGTCCGACGACACCGCGATCCTGACGCCGCAGCAGCCCGCGCCCACGCCGGGCGCCGGGCGTCCGGGCCCCGGCGGTCCCGGCGGCGGCCAGGTGTCCGGTGACACCCTGACGAGCGGCATCCCCGTGGTGCCCCCGGCCGCCGGCCGGCCCGGCGCGGCCCCCGGCGGAGACGGGCGCCCGGCGCCCGCGCCCCGGCCCGGCCGCCAGGAGGAGGCCCAGCAGCCCGCGCCGGCCCCCAGGCCCGCGCCGAAGCCCGCCCCCGCCCCGGCGAAGAAGGGCCGCTCCAAGCTGGTCCTGCTCGCCGTCGGGGTCGTGGCCGTCGCCGGCGTCGCCTACGGCGCCGGACTGCTCCTCAACCACTCCGACGTCCCCAAGGGCACCACGGTGCTCGGCGTGGACATCGGCGGCGGGACGAAGGAGGAGGCCGTCGACAAGCTGGAGACGACGCTCGGCAAGCGCGCCGCGGCCCCGCTCCAGCTCACCGTCGGCGGCAAGAAGGTCCAGCTCGCCCCGGACAAGGCCGGCCTCTCCCTGGACAGCCAGGAGACCGTCCGCAACGCGGCCGGCAGCGACTACAACCCCGTCTCGGTGATCGGCTCCCTCTTCGGCGGCGAGCGCGTCGCCAAGCCGGTCTTCCCGGTCGACGACGAGAAGCTCGCCGTCGCCCTCCAGGACCTCGCGGGCTCCTCCTCGTCGGCGACCGAGGCGACGATCCTCTTCGCCCCGAACAAGGTCACCGCCGTCGAGGGCAAGCCCGGTCAGGGCATCGACGTCCAGCGCTCGATGATCTCCGTCAAGGACGCCTTCCGCGCCCAGGTCGAGACCGGGCGGGGCAATGTCGTCGAGCTCCCGGTCAGCGTCCGCAAGCCCACGGTCACCCAGGCCGAACTGGACCGGGCGATGAAGGAGTTCGCCCGGCCCGCCATGTCCGGCCGGATCACCATCCGGGCCGGCGGCAAGGAGATCGACTTCGGCCCGGCCCGTTCGCTGCCGCAGATCCTCTCCATGAAGGCCGTCGACGGGCACCTGGTGGAGGTGTACGACAAGAAGGCGATCACCCGCCTCCTCGAAGGCACCTTCGACGGCGTCATGATCACCAAGGGCGACGGCTCGAAGCACGAGGTCTCCGCCGACGACGTCGCCTTCGTGATGCGCGACGCCCTCCGCGGCAAGAGCAAGGCCGAGCGCACCGCGACGATCGACCTCACCGGCAAGGGCTGACCCCCGCCGCCGGGCGCACCGCCCGACCCGACACCCCCCGCCGGCACCGACCGGCGGGGGGTGTCGCGCTTCGGGGGGCGGGAACCGGCCGGCGACCGCGCGGGAGCGAGGAGACGGGGGCGGGGGCGGTGCTCGGGCGCGACGCGGGGGCGGTGCTCGGGCGCGAGGGGTGGGGGACGGCGGGTGCCCCCGCGTCGTACCGGCCCCGGCGACGCCCTCCCGCCCACAATGGGCGCATGCCGCTGACCGCCGACATCCTCGTCGCCCTCATCGCGCTCCTGCACGTCTACATCCTCGTGATGGAGATGTTCCTGTGGGAGAAGGAGACCGGCCGCCGCTTCTCCGGATTCGACGCCCGCACCGCCCGCGAGACCGCCGCCATGGCCGCCAACCAGGGCCTCTACAACGGCTTCGTCGCCGCGGGTCTCGTCTGGGGCCTCGTCGCCGACGACCCCACCGGCTTCCGGGTGCAGGTCTTCTTCCTGTCGTTCGTCGTCGTCGCGGGCCTCTACGGCGCCGCCACCGCCAACCGGCGCATCCTCTACGCCCAGGCCCTCCCCGGCGCGCTCGCCCTCTCCGCCGTGCTCGTCGCCGGCTGAACCCGCCCTGACGGCAGGTCATCACCGGTCCCGAGGAACCCGTTTGACCCGTTCGGCGCGCCCTGCCTAGACTCGGCGGCCTGGGAGCGGGGTCGTAGCACAGAGGTAATGCGCCGCGATGGCATCTCGGAGGACGCCGGTTCGAATCCGGTCGCCCCGCTCCCTCCTCTTCCCCCCCCCGCTACGGCGACGTCGTGAACGTCCGCCGGTAGGTCCGGGGCGGCACCCCCCGGCGGCGCACGAACTGCTCCCGGAGCACGGCCGCGCTGCCGTAGCCGACGCGGCGGGCGATCTCCTCGACGGGCAGGTCCGTCGTCTCCAGAAGCTCCTCCGCACCGCTCAGCCGCAGGCCGCGCAGCCAGGCGTGCGGGGTGGTGCCCGTGGCCGCGGTGAAGCGGCGGGCGAAGGTGCGCCGGCTCATCATGGCCCTGCGGGCCAGCTCCGTCACGGTCAGCGGCTCGTGCAGGTTCGCGCGCGCCCAGGCGAGGACCTCGGCGAGGTGCTCGTCCCGGCCGTCCCCGGGGGCGGGAGCGGCGAGGTACTGGGCCTGGCCCCCGTCGCGGTGCGAGGGCAGCACCATGTCCCGGGCGACCGCGTTGGCGAGGGCCGCGCCGTGCTCCCGGCGCAGCAGGTGGAGGCAGAGGTCGAAGCCCGCCGCCGCGCCCGCGCCGGTGGCGATCCGGCCCTCGTCCACGTACAGCGCGCCGGCGTCGACCGTGACCTCCGGGTGGCGGCGGGCGAGGAGGTCCGCGAACCGCCAGTGCGTCGTGGCCCGGCGCCCGTCGAGCAGCCCGGCGGCGGCGAGCGCGAACGCGCCGACGCAGTGCGCCGCGACCAGCGCGCCCCGCGCGTGGGCGGCCCGGAAGGCGTCGAGCACGTCCGGCCCGGGCGGAGTGCGGAAACCCGCCCCCGGCAGGGCGATCACCAGGTCCGCCGAGGCGAGCCGGTCGAGCCCGTGCGGGACGGAGAGCGGCACCCCGCAGTCCGAGCGGACCGCGCCCGGCCGGTCGGCGCACAGGGCGAGGTCGAAGCCCGGCACCCCCTCGCCGTGCGGCCCGAACACCTCCGCGACGACCCCGACGGCGAGCATGCCGACACCGGGCGGCGCGTAGGCGGCGACGGTCGTGAAGGCGGGCACGCGGGCAGTCTGCCACGCGGTTCCCCGCGCCTGGAGGGGCGGTGGCACGAATCCCGCGATCAGTGGCATCCGTGCCACTCGTCGCCCCCGCGCGGGCCCGGAAGGATCGACGGCATGACGACAAGGACGACGGACACCACCGCCACGACGGACGCCACGGCCACGCCGGCCACCACCGCCACCGAAGCCGCGCCGGTCACCACAGAAGCCGCGCCGGTCACGCCGGTCACCCCGGACGCCCCGCTGGGCCGCAGCGCCCGCTTCACCGTCCTGACCACCGGTTACGTGGGCTCCACCGGCCCCGGCGTCGCCGCCACCGTCTCGTACGTCACGGACGGCGGCCGGCACGTGATCTTCGACCCGGGCATGGTGCCCGGTGTGGCCGCGATCCTGGACCCGCTCGCCGCGCTCGGCCTCGGCCCCGACGACATCACGGACGTCGTGCTCAGCCACCACCACCCCGACAACACCCTCAACGCCGGCCTCTTCCGCCGGGCCCGGGTCCACGACCACGGCGTGGAGTACGCCGGCGACGGGTGGACGAACCGGGACGCCGAGGGCCATGAGCTGACCCCGTCCCTGCGCCTGATCCGCACCCCCGGGCACAGCGCCGAGGACATCACCCTCCTGGCCGGGACGGACGAGGGCGTCGTCGCCTTCGCCGGCGACCTGTGGTGGCACGCGGCCGGCCCCGCCGACGACCCGGTCGCCCCCGACCGCGCGCGCCTGCGGGCCTCCCGGCTCCGGGTGCTCGCCGCGGCGGACCTCGTCGTCCCGGGACACGGCGCGCCCTTCGTGCCCGACGCGACCACCCCGCTGTGACCGACCGGATCTCCGGGAGGACCCGCCCCGCACCGGGCTTCCCGCATACCCTCGCCCCATGATCATCCAGGAGCTCACCGACGCCGAGGTCGCCGCGACGGCGGCCCGGGCCGGCGCCGAGGTCGTACGCGGCCTCCACGGCCGGGAACTCGACCGGATCGACAAGGGGGCGGGCGACTTCGCCACCACCGCCGACCTGGAGGCCGAGCGGGCCGTCCTCGGCGTGCTGCGCGCCGCCCGGCCCGACGACGCCGTCCTCGGCGAGGAGGGCGGCCGGCAGGGCGCGACGGGCGCCCGCCGCCAGTGGCTCGTGGACCCCCTCTGCGGCACCCTCAACTACGCCGTCGGGAACAAGCTCGTCGCCGTCAACGTGGCCCTGCCCGGCGGGGCGGCGGCCGTCGCGGACCCCTTCGGCGGCGAGGACGGCGAGGTGTTCACCACCGACGGCACGCGTGCGTGGGGACCGGACGGGAAGCCCCTCGCCCCCACCGCCGCCACCGGCCTCGTCGACGTGAACCTGGACCCGCCGTTCCCCGGCGCCCCCGGATTCCGCGCCGTCGACCTCCTCGCGCACCCCGACTTCGTCGCCGGATTCCGCCCCCGCGTGGTCTCCACGACGCTCGCGCTCGCCTGGGTCGCGGCCGGGAGGCGGGCCGCGTACGTCACGGACGGCGGCGACCTCTCCGGCAGCGTCCACTTCGCCGCCGGCATCGCCCTCTGCCGGGCGGCCGGCTGCGTCGTCACCGGCATCGACGGCGTCCCCGTGGGGGAGGGCCCCGCGCGCGGACTCGTCGCGGCCGCCGACGCCGCCACCCACGCCCGCCTCATGGCGATGATCGGCGCGCGGAGGGCCCAGGTCCAGGCGCCCTGACGGGCCGGCGGTCCGGAGGAAACGGTTCAGTTGAGCCGTGCCCGGGCCGCCTGCGCCCGGTGGCGGATCGCGGCGGCGGATTCCGGGTCGACCGCGTCCATGATCTGCGCGTACGCCTCCATCTCCGCCGCCCCGGTGAGGAAGTCGCCGCGCTGGACGAGGAGTTCCGCCCGTTCGTAGCGGAGGCGGGCCGGGTGGGAGGGGAGCAGCAGCGCCAGCTCCACCGCCCACAGGGCCACGTCGGAGTGCTCCGGCCGGGGGGTCGCCCAGGCCCGGATGTTGCCGAGGATCCGGAGCACGACGGCGCCCGGTTCGGCCGGCCGCAGCATGGAGCGGTCCAGGGCCTCGCCGGTCGCGCTCGCCACCAGCAGCTCGGCGTCCTCGGCGGTCATCGGACGGCCGCCCGCGAAGGGGTCGGCCAGGTCGAGGTCGGCCGGGTCGCCGAAGCCGACGACGAAGTGGCCCGGCAGCCCCAGCCCGTACACGGGCGCACCGGCCCGCCGGGCGACCTCCATCCACACCACGGACAGCAGGATCGGCAGGCCGCGCCGCCTCCGCAGCACCTCGTGGAGGAGCGAGGACTCCAGACGCTGGTAGTCGGCGGGGACGCCCTCGAAGCCCTCGCGGCCGCCGAGGAGCGCCGCCAGCTCCGCCTTCCAGGCGCCCGTGAAGCGGGTGCCGTACGGGACGAGCCCGGCGAGCCGGTCGAGTTCGACGTCGGCCTCGACCAGGTCGTGCTCGGTCACGGTGGGGTCGGCCACGGCGCAGATCAGCAGGCAGAGCCGGGCGAGGTCGGGCCGCTCGGCCCGGGCCTCCTCCGCGAACTCCCGCCGCCGGTCGGGAGGCCGGTCGGCCTGTGGCTCCAGGGGGTCCTCCGCGCTCACGCCGCGCTCACGCCTCCGACTGCCGGTAGTGGTGGTAGTGGTGGTGCACCGCGAAGCCCATCCCCTCGTACAGCGCCCGCGCGCCGTCGTTGTCGCTCTCGACCTGGAGCCAGGCCGCCGAAGCGCCCTCGTCGAGGGCCTGCCGGGCGAGCGCGGCCATGACCGCGGTGGCCAGCCCCTGGC
Source organism: Streptomyces sp. NPDC058052 (assembly GCF_042885515.1). Lineage (NCBI taxonomy): Bacteria > Bacillati > Actinomycetota > Actinomycetes > Kitasatosporales > Streptomycetaceae > Streptomyces > Streptomyces sp. NPDC058052. The sequence continues at coordinate 267,819 of NZ_JBHVRX010000007.1, forward strand.
GCCGGTGCGCCGGATCGACCTCGACGGCCATGAAGCCCGCCCAGCGCCCGTCGACGACACAGCGGCCGATGGCGGCCGGCACCTCTCCCGTGCCCGCCACGGACGCGAACCACACACTCGGGCCCGAGGCGAGCACGTGCCGCACCGCCGGGCCCGCCCCGGTGAAGCGCTGGTAGCGGCGCAGCCAGGGCTCGTCGAGCGTCCGCGAGAGGCGTACGACGGCGGGGCCGGTCTCCCGGTCGGCGAGCGGCGCGAGGGCGGCGATCCGGAGTTCGGCGGTGACCTCGCGGTGCCAGCCGAGCCGCTCCAGCTCGGCGCAGAGCAGCTCCTGGGTGCCCTCGGCGCCGGTCGCGGTCTGCACGTAGGCGGGCAGCTTCCGGTCCGCGTACCAGGCGCGGACGGCGTCCAGGGCCTCGGCGACGGGCCGTCCGGGATCGCCCGAGGGCAGCGCCGAGTTGGCGCGCCGGGTGAAGCCGTCGGAGGCCCGGAGCGTCCACTCCCCGAGCGCCTCGCTCTCGACCGGCCGCCACGCGCGCGCGCAGGCCCGGGAGAGCTCGGCGAAGGTGGCGGCGGGGCCCCGCCGGCGGGCCGGCGCGGGAGGCACGATCTTGCCCGCGACCAGGCGGAGTTCCGCGATCCGGACGGTCTCGCCGCTCTTTCGTGTGATCGTGAGCACACCGCCGTCCCAGGATGTGAGCACCCCGACCGCGTCGGTGAACCGCCCACCCGCCTCGGCGGAGTCCGTCACGTACCGAACGGAGACACGTTTCCCCACGTCAGCGCTGGTGAGACGGACCTCAAGTCGCCCTCCGCCGGTGATTTCCACAGCTTCTCCGCCCCTCCTGTTCGGATCGCCCCCAAGAACGGAGATACTAGGTGCGGGCATCGACGACACCGCGCTCCCGCGCAGACCAGCCCTACCGAGGAGGAACGACAGCGTGACCTACGTCATCGCGCAGCCTTGTGTCGACGTCAAGGACAAGGCTTGCATCGAGGAGTGCCCCGTCGACTGCATCTACGAGGGCAAGCGATCTCTCTACATCCACCCGGACGAGTGCGTCGACTGTGGAGCCTGTGAGCCGGTCTGCCCGGTCGAGGCGATCTTCTACGAGGACGACACCCCGGAGGAGTGGAAGGACTACTACAAGGCGAACGTCGAGTTCTTCGACGACCTGGGTTCGCCCGGTGGCGCCTCCAAGCTCGGCGAGATCGAGCGCGACCACCCCTTCATCGCCGCCCTGCCGCCGCAGAACGGCTGATCTTTCGTTGCACCCGCTCTCGGTCCCGTACGGCTCCGCCGCCGTACGGGACCGACGCGTATCGCGTACGCACTGAGGAAGTGAGCCAACCCGTGAGCGCAGTCTCTTCGCGCCTGCCCGTCTTCCCGTGGGACAAGCTGGAGCCGTACAAGAAGACGGCCCTGGCGCACCCGGACGGGATCGTGGACCTGTCGGTCGGCACGCCGGTCGACCCGGTCCCCGCGCTGATCCAGGAGGCATTGGTGGCCGCGGCGGACTCGCCGGGCTATCCCACGGTCTGGGGCACGCCGGCGCTGCGGGACGCGCTCACCGGCTGGTGCGAGCGGCGCCTCGGCGCGACCGGGTTCGCCCACGAGAACGTGCTCCCGGTCGTCGGCTCCAAGGAGCTCGTCGCCTGGCTGCCGACCCAGCTGGGCCTCGGCCCCGGCGACAAGGTCGCCTACCCGAGGCTCGCCTACCCGACGTACGAGGTCGGCGCCCGGCTCTGCGGCGCGGAGCCCGTCGTCTACGACGACCCCACCGAGCTCGACCCGGCCGGCCTGAAGCTGCTCTGGCTCAACTCCCCGTCCAACCCGACGGGCAAGGTCCTCGCCCAGGAGGAGCTCACCCGGATCGTGGCCTGGGCCCGCGAGCACGGGGTCCTCGTCTTCTCCGACGAGTGCTACCTCGAACTGGGCTGGGGGGCCGACCCGGTGTCGGTCCTGCACCCGGACGTCTCCGGCGGTTCGTACGAGGGGATCGTCGCCGTCCACTCGCTCTCCAAGCGCTCCAACCTGGCCGGCTACCGGGCGGCGTTCATCGCCGGCGACGCGGCCGTCCTCGGCGAGCTGCTCCAGATCCGCAAGCACGGCGGCATGATGACCGCGGCGCCCGTCCAGGCCGCCACCGTCGCCGCCCTCGGCGACGACACGCACGTCGCCGAGCAGCGCGAGCGCTACGCGGCCCGGCGCGCCGCCCTGAAGGCCGCCCTGGAGGCCCACGGCTTCCGCGTCGAGCACTCCGAGGCCAGCCTCTACCTGTGGGCGACCCGCGACGAGCCGTGCTGGGACACGGTCGCCCACCTGGCCGAGAAGGGCGTCCTGGTCGCCCCGGGCGACTTCTACGGCGAGGCGGGCGCCCGCTTCGTCCGGGTGGCCTTCACGGCGACGGACGAGCGCGTCGCGGCGGCGGTCAAGCGCCTCGGCTGACGACCTGGCGGCGGTACGCGGAAGGGCCCGGGTCGCACATGCGCCCGGGCCCTTCCGCGTGTCCGCCGGCGGCTCAGCCGAGGGGCAGGCCGCCCAGCATCTGGCCGGCCGGGGCGCCGCCCAGCGCGCCGCCCGCGGGGGTGTTGCCGGCGCTGTCGGCGGCGGCGCCGGCGGTCTGGCCCACGGCCTGGCCCGCGCTGCCGGCGGTGTCGCCCGCGATCTTCTGGGCGGCGGGGGTGGCCGTCCTGCCCGCCGCGCCCACCGCCTTGCCGGCCGCCGGGACGGCCGTGCCGACGGCCTCGCCGCCGGCGGCGCCGGCGACGCCGGTGGTGGTCTGCGCGGCACCGTCGACGGCCGTGCCCGCGTCGGCCGCGTCGAGGGCGGTCAGGCCGCCGAGCGCGCCGGCCGGCGCGAGGCCGTGGTCCAGGGCGCTGGCGGAGCCGGCCGCTCCGATCACGGGGGCCGCGCCGGCCGCGACGATCAGGGCTGCGCGGGCGATCCGACGGGTCAGGGGGAGGGACATGGTGCTCCTTCGGCGGAGAGACGGTGGGGACGTGTGCGTCTGCGGGCTGCACAACCGAGGCGGGGGCGGGGGAGGTTGCGGGCGCCGAAGGTAAAGGCTGGGCAACGGGTCGTATTGTCGGGTGGGGAGGAAAGCGGACGAACGCGGCCCCGCCCCGCCCCCTGCTGAACCGTCTCTCCCTTGACGCCCCAAGCCTCCCGCGCCTCCCGCGCCCCCTGCGCCCCACCCCTCCCGCGGCGTCCCTCCGGATCCCCGCCCCGAGCGACCCCTCGCACACGAGTCCACGCGCCCGCGCCGCCGTTCCGTCGCGGACGGTCGCCCCGCGGGCCGCGCCTCCCGGGGCCGCGGGTCAGCGGGTGAGGCGGAGGTGGACGGTGGGGGTGCGGGGGGACGTGGCGGTGTCCCAGCCGCCGCCGGAGTCGTCCGCGCGCCAGACCTTGCCGCCGTACGAGACCTCCGCGACCCGCAGGGACTCCGCGCGCGCCACCGCCCACTGCGCCAGCTCCCAGCCGCGCCGCTCCGTGCCGCCCGGGACGGGGACGACGAGGACGGCCGGTTCCGCCGCGGAACGCCCCGCGCTCGCCCCGCCGGAGACGGAGGTGGGCGCCGCGGACTCGCCGAAGGCCCGGACCAGCTCCGTACGGACGAAGGCGGGGTCCCCGGGCCGGCCCTCCTTGAGGTCGGCGGTGCAGGAGAGCGCCGCGGGGGACCGCCCGGTGAGCGCCGCGGACAGCAGCGTCGCGTCCGGCTCGTGCTTGGCGTACGCCTGTGGGAAGCCGCTCTTCTGGACCTTCTGCGCCGCGACCGTCAGCGGCATCCGCGAGTAGCCGGGGACCTTCTCCAGCCCCTCGTAGAACTTCGAGGCCGAGTACACCGGGTCCATGATCTGCTCCGGGGTGCCCCAGCCCATGGACGGCCGCTGCTGGAAGAGGCCGAGCGAGTCCCGGTCGCCGTGCTCGATGTTCCGCAGCGCCGACTCCTGGAGCGCGGTCGCGAGCGCGATGGTGACGGCCCGCTCGGGCAGCCCCCGCGAGGTGCCGACCGCCGCGATCGTCGCCGCGTTCGACGCCTGCTCGGGGGTGAACTCGTACCGGTTGTCCCCGCTGCCCACGGCGCACCGGGGCGCGCCCTTGCTGCCGGTCACCTGGTGGACGGCGATGTACGACGCGAGGCCGCACAGGACGGCGAGAGCGGCGGCCGAACGGGCGAGACGACCGCGGCGGGCGGGGCGGGGGGAGTCGGACACGGGGCCCACCGTACTGGAGGCCGGGTTAGGGTCGGCATATGGCTGACATCACCCCGCAGGAGACTGCTCAGGAGACCCCGCTCGACCTCACCCGGGACGGGGCCGCGCTCACCGCCGCCCTCGTCGATTTCGCCTCCGTCAGCGGGACCGAGAAGCCGCTCGCCGACGCGATCGAGCGCGCCCTGCGCGCCCTGCCGCACCTGAGCGTCGACCGCTACGGCAACAACGTCGTCGCCCGGACGAACCTCGGCCGCGCCGAGCGGGTCGTCCTCGCCGGCCACATCGACACCGTGCCGATCGCCGACAACGTGCCGTCCCGGCTCGACGAGGACGGCGTCCTGTGGGGCTGCGGCACCTCCGACATGAAGTCCGGTGTCGCCGTCCAGCTGCGGATCGCCGCGACCGTCCCGGAGCCCAACCGCGATCTCACCTTCGTCTTCTACGACAACGAGGAGGTCGCCGCCGACCTCAACGGCCTCGGGAAGATCGCCGCCGCCCACCCGGAGTGGCTGGAGGGAGACTTCGCGGTCCTCCTGGAGCCCTCCGACGGGCAGGTCGAGGGCGGCTGCCAGGGCACCCTCCGGGTCATCCTGCACACCGCCGGCGAGCGCGCCCACTCCGCCCGTTCCTGGATGGGGTCCAACGCCATCCACACCGCCGCGCCGATCCTGGCCCGCCTCGCCGCGTACGAGCCGCGCAAGCCGGTCATCGACGGCCTGGAGTACCACGAGGGCCTCAACGCGGTCGCGGTCCAGGGCGGTGTCGCCACCAACGTGATCCCCGACGCCTGCTCGGTGACGGTCAACTACCGGTACGCCCCCGACCGCTCCCCGGCCGAGGCGCTGGCGCACGTCCGCGAGGTCTTCGCGGACTGCGACATCGCCGAGTTCGTCGTCGACGACGAGAGCCCCGGCGCGCTGCCCGGCCTCTCCCACCCGGCGGCCGAGGCGTTCATGAAGGCCGTCGGCGGCACCGCGATGCCCAAGTTCGGCTGGACGGACGTGTCCCGATTCAGCTCCCTGGGCGTGCCCGCGGTCAACTACGGTCCCGGCGACCCGATCTACGCGCACAAGCGGGACGAGCACGTGCACGTGGACCGGATCCACCACTGCGAGGCACGGCTCCACGACTGGCTGACCGCCCGTCTCCCGTAATTTCGCGTTTCGTCACCTCTCTGGTCCTACGCTGACCCGACAGCAAAGATCGTGGATCGTCGGAGGGAGCAGGCCATGGGCATTCCCGAGGGAGTGGCGAAGCCGGAGGAGCAGCGGCTGGGGCCGGTGCTGAGGCGCAGGGACCAGGTCCAGCCGGGCACCACGGACCAGCGGCTGCTCGACACCGAGGGCGACTCGGAGTGGGTGCACACCGACCCCTGGCGGGTCATGCGGATCCAGTCCGAGTTCGTCGAGGGGTTCGGCGCGCTCGCCGAACTGCCGAGCGCCATCAGCGTCTTCGGCTCGGCCCGGACGAAGCCGGACTCGCCCGAGTACGAGGCGGGGGTGCGGATCGGCCGGGCGCTCGTCGAGGCGGGCTTCGCGGTGATCACGGGCGGCGGTCCGGGCGCCATGGAGGCGGCCAACAAGGGCGCCCGTGAGGCGAAGGGCGTCTCGGTCGGCCTCGGCATCGAGCTCCCCTTCGAGCAGGGGCTCAACCAGCACGTCGACATCGGGGTGAACTTCCGGTACTTCTTCGTCCGCAAGACGATGTTCGTGAAGTACGCGCAGGGCTTCGTCGTCCTGCCCGGCGGTCTCGGCACCCTCGACGAGCTCTTCGAGGCGCTGACCCTGGTGCAGACGCGCAAGGTGACCCGCTTCCCGATCGTGCTGTTCGGCAGCGCGTACTGGAAGGGGCTCGTCGACTGGCTGAAGGACACGGTCGTCGCGGGCGGCAAGGCGTCCGAGCGCGACCTGCTCCTCTTCCACGTCACGGACGACGTGGACGAGGCGGTCGCGCTCGTCACCAAGGAGGTCGGCCGCTAGGTCCTGTTCACGGCGGTGGCCGCCTCGCCCCTGGGGGGAGAGGCGGCCACCGGTGTCAGTAGCGGACGGAGACGCTCGCTCCGGTGAAGCCCTGCTTGGCGTGCAGGCTGATGTAGACGTACCCGGCGGGCGGGTTGTCCACCGTGAGGGTCTCGGCGCTGCCGGCCTGCGTGGACCGGGCGCTCCAGGCGCTCGTGGTGGCCCAGGAGGGGGCGTTGTAGTACAGGTCGGCGTCGCCGTTCGAGCCGGTCGTGGTGATGGTCAGCCGCGGGGTGCCGGCCGGGACGTACAGGTAGTGGTAGCCGTAGTTGCCGGTGGTCGCGGAGACGTTGCTGCGGGCGCAGTTCTGGTCCAGCCTGCGGGCGTCGGCGTCGGTGCACTCGGGCAGGGACGGGCCCGGGCCGGGGTCCGGGACGGTGGCGCAGGCGCCGGCGGCGCAGGCCGTGAGCCAGGCGTCGAAGTCGGCGTCGTAGCGGGTGCCGATGGTGGTCTTCAGCAGGGTGCGGGCGCCGTTCCAGTCGCCGGCCCGGTACTTCGCGAGCACGGCGTCCACGTCGGGGCGGTGCTTCTCCAGCATGTACCGCACGGCCAGGTAGCCCCAGCGGTAGGTGCGCTCGGAGTTCGTGTTCTCGTAGGTGGTGTCGAAGAGGGTGCTCAGCCTGTAGGTGTGCTGGCCGGCCGCCGCGGCCGCCGCGTCGTAGGGCAGCTTCCGGTAGGAGTAGGAGACGTACTCGGCGAAGCCCTCGATCCACCAGATGGTGGGGGTGGAGACGCCGGTGGTGAAGCCGCCGTACATGTTGAAGCGGCCGTCGAGGTAGTGCGTGTACTCGTGGTTCAGGTTCCACACCTGGAAGTCGGGCAGCACGCGGGTGTCCTCGTAGGCGAGGAAGCGGGGCAGGTTGCCCGGGACGGACGGGTCGCCCTCCAGGTACATGCCGCCGTTGTCGGTGTTGATGCCGTAGATGGCGGCGGCGAACACCTGGTAGTCGTAGCGCGTGTCGAAGACGACGACCTCGATGGTGGTGTTGTGGTCGTCGGCGACGGGGCCGGAGTCGCGGGCCACCGCGTGGAAGAACGCGTCCTGCTTGAGCAGGCTGTCGCAGGCGGCGGCCAGGTTGGCCGGGGTCACCTGCTGGGCCAGCACCCGGATGGACGGGCTGCACGCGTGGCTGGTGACGAGGATGCCGGCGCGCAGCCGGGCCGCCGCGTCGAGGGTGCCGTAGTCGGCGGCGCGGCCGGCGTCGTACGCCTCGACCATCTCGGCGATCGCCGCGAACAGGTAGGCGGTGTTCCCGCTCGGGGCGCTCTGGTCGGCGAGGCCGCGCAGCAGCGGCTGGAGCTTGGTCCGCAGCGCCGGGTGCTGGAGGAAGCGGCCGAGCTCACGGGCGGTGTTGTACGGCAGGTAGCCGTGGGTGCCGCCGAGGAGCGCCTTGTTGCGGGCGGCGAAGGCGGCCAGGGTGTCGAGCACGCTCGGGTCGGCCTGGACGGCGGCGAGGAAGCCGTCGGTCTGGTGGCCGCGGAAGAGCACGGTGTTGACGTTGTTGACGGCCGCGGTCATGCCGGCGACGGCGTTGTACGTGCCGGCGTCGTAGTCGGTCAGGAGCCGCTTGACGACCGGGAGGTACCGGACGTTCTCCTGGGCGCTGTCGATCAGGGTGACCGACTCGCCGAGGATGCCCGCGTTGGCGGTGGTGACGTCCCGCGAGCGCGCGCTGCCGAAGAAGCCGTCGAGGGCGCCCCGGATCGCGGTGGTGAGGGCGGGGCCGTAGGTGCCGACGTCCGAGGAGTTGTACCACTGGACGTAGTAGCCGGCGCGGAGGAAGTACACCAGCTGGTAGGTGGAGGTGCTGTTGTCGCCGGGGTACGCGGCGGAGTTCGCGCGCAGCGCGTCGGCGACGGTCACCATCTGCGCCTCGCGGAAGGCGCCGCGGGCGTCGCCGCCGGTGAGCAGGAAGAGGTCGTTGATGCAGTTCGGGTCGGACGCCTTGACCAGCTCGACCAGGGCGCCGCCGGTGCGGGTGGTGAAGTCGGCGACGTTGCAGGCGGCGGCCGCGGAGCGGGAGGCGGCGGCGGGCTTCGCGGCGGCGGCCGGGTCCTGGGCGGCGAGGACCGGGGGCCGCCCGGCGGCCGGCACCCGCCCGGCGGCGCGGTCGGCCTCCTGGTCCTCGGGGGCGGGGTCGCTCGCGGCCTGCGGCGCGGCGGGCGCGGCGGACGGCGCGGAGACGGGGGCGGGCGTGGGGGCGGGTGCGGCGGCCGCCTGGCCGGCCGGGGCGAGCACCCCGAGCGCGAGACAGGACGACAGAGCGGCGGTCAGAAGCCGTACGCGGTACGGCAGTCCCGATATCCGGGCGGATTTCACCTGGGCCTCCTGGCCTTGCGCGGCCGTGCGACGGCCGGCGCAGTGGGGGATTGGTTGACAGCGCTCCGTCAAGGGCTCCCGGAGCGACCGTACAATTTCACACGTCACATGGTCACGGGAAGAGGTGTGACAGAACCCGTCGCGTCACCGCCGCGTCACCCGCCCGCCACCACCCCGGCACCCCGCCCCGCCCCGGCACCCCGGCACCCCGCCCCGGACCCGGCCCGACCTGGCACGGCGCGGCGGGGCACGACGAAAAGCCGCCCCCGGTCCCGTGGCGTACGGGACCGGGGGCGGCGTTCCGGAGAGAAGGCGGGGGGGAAGGCGGGAAGGCGGGGAGGCGGGGTGCCGGGGGCAGGCGGGAAGGCGGGGGCGGCGGAGGGGTCAGGCCAGGCCGCGCCGGGCCACCGCCGGCTCACGGTGGCCCGCGATCGACGCCACCATGTCGAGCACCTGCCGGGTCTCGGCGACCTCGTGGACCCGGTAGACCTGGGCGCCGAGCCACGCCGACACGGCGGTCGTCGCCAGCGTCCCGAGGACGCGTTCCTTCACCGGCCGGTCCAGGGTCTCGCCGACGAAGTCCTTGTTGGAGAGCGACACCAGCACCGGCCAGCCGGTGTCGGCCATCTCGCCGAGGCGGCGGGTCGCCTCCAGGCTGTGCCGGGTGTTCTTCCCGAAGTCGTGACCGGGGTCGATCATGATCCCGTCCCGCCGCACGCCCAGCGAGACGGCCCGCTCGGCCAGCCCCACGGTCACCCGCAGGATGTCGGCCATCACGTCGTCGTACTCCACGCGGTGCGGCCGGGTGCGCGGCTCGGCGCCGCCCGCGTGGGTGCAGACCAGCCCCGCCCCGTACCTCGCGGCGACCTCCGCGAGCTTCGGGTCCACCCCGCCCCACGCGTCGTTGAGCACGTCCGCGCCGGCCTCGCAGACCGCCTCGCCGACGTCCGCCCGCCAGGTGTCCACGCTGATCACCACGTCGGGGTGGCGGCGCCGGACCTCCGCGACGAAGCCCACCGTGCGGCGGGCCTCCTCCTCGGCGGTGACCTCCTCGCCGGGGCCGGCCTTGACCCCGCCGATGTCGATGATCGCCGCGCCCTCCGCCACCGCCCGCTCGACGCGGGCGAGCGCCGGCTCGTCGCGGAAGGTCGCGCCCTGGTCGTAGAAGGAGTCCGGGGTCCGGTTCACGATCGCCATGATCACCGGCTCGTGCGGCCCGAACTCACGCCGTCCCAAGCGCAGCATCCCTTATGTCCTCCCTCGCGACCCTTCGGCGGCGTCCTCTGCGCCGTCTGTGACCCTAACCGCCGGTGGCGCATGGCACGATCGGCACGGGACGTTTTCCACTCCGGGAGAGGCGCGCTGGTGTTCTGGTTTCTGCTCATCACGATGGTCGTGGTCGTCGCGGCCGTGACCCTTGCCGTGGTCGGCGGCGGCGACAGCGAGGTGCTGCCCGACGCGGCCCCCGAGCAGCTGGTGGACCCGCTGCCGCTGAGCCGCCCCGTGGACCGCTCGGACGTCGAGGCGCTGCGTCTCCCGGTCACCGCCCGCGGCTACCGGATGGAGGACGTCGACGACGTCCTGGACCGGCTCGCCGCGGAACTCGCCGAGCGCGACGCCCGGATCGCCGAGCTGGAGGCGGCCCTCGCGGGCGCGCCGGCCCGCGGGACGGCGGAGGGCGACGAGCGATGAGCGGCGGTACGGCCCCGGGCCCCGACGGGCTGCCGCGCTGCCCCTGGGGCCTGTCGACCGAGGACTACACCGCGTACCACGACGAGGAGTGGGGCCGCCCGGTCCACGGCGACGACGCCCTCTTCGAACGGCTCTGCCTGGAGGCGTTCCAGTCCGGCCTGTCCTGGCTCACGATCCTGCGCCGCCGGGAGGGCTTCCGCCGCGCCTTCGCGGACTTCCGGATCGGGACGGTCGCCGGCTTCGGTGACGCCGACCGCGAGCGGCTCCTCGCCGACGAGGGCATCATCCGCAACCGGGCCAAGATCGACGCGACGCTCGCCAACGCGAAGCTGCTCGCCGGCTGGGCCCCCGGCGAGCTGGACGCCCTGATCTGGTCCCACGCCCCCGGCCCCGGCCGCGCCGCCCCCCGCACCCTCGCGGACGTCCCCGCCGTCACCGACGAGTCGACGGCCCTGGCCAAGGCCCTGAAGAAGCGGGGCGTCCGCTTCGTCGGCCCGACCACGGCCTACGCCCTGATGCAGGCGTGCGGCCTGGTCGACGACCACCTGGAGGAGTGCGTGGCCCGGGGCGGCCGCTGAGGGCCCGTCCGGAAGGTCCCGCCCGGCGCGCGGCGCTCCTTCCCGGACGGGACCTGGCGACCGCCCCGTCCCGCGCTACTTCCCGAGGTACTTCGGCTTCTCCTTCGCCAGGAAGGCGCGGACCGCGATCGAGTGGTCCTCGGAGGCGCCGGCCAGGGTCTGGAGCTCGTCCTCCTTGTCCAGCGCCTCGTCGAGGGAGTGGTCGGCGCCGTACGCCACGGACGCCTTGAGGGCCGCGTAGGCGACCGTGGGGCCCTCGGCGAGCCGGCGGGCCAGCTTCCCGGCCTCGGCGACCAGTTCGCCGGCCGGGACGAGACGGTTCACGATGCCCAGGTCGTACGCCTCCTGGGCGCCGATCGAGCGCGGGAAGAGCAGCAGGTCGGAGGCGCGGCTCGGGCCGATCAGCCGCGGCAGGGTCCACGACATGCCCGAGTCGGCGGTGAGCGCCACGCCCGCGAACGAGGTGTTGAACGTGGCGGTGTCGGCGGCGATCCGGTAGTCCGCGGCGAGCGCGAAGCCGAAGCCGGCGCCGGCGGCGACGCCGTTGACCGCGGCGATCACGGGCTTCTTCATGCCGGCGAGCGCCCGGACGATCGGGTTGTAGTGGTCCCGGACCGTGTTCATCGTCGCGCGCGTGCCCGACTCCTGGTCCTGGAGGAGCAGCCCGACGTGCTCCTTCAGGTCCTGCCCGACGCAGAACGCCCGGTCGCCCGCCGCCGTCAGCAGCACCGCCCGGACGGCCGGGTCGGCGGCCGCCGCCTCGGCCGCGTCCCGCAGCGCCACCTTCGCGGCGACGTTCAGCGCGTTCATGGCCTCCGGCCGGTTGAGCGTGATGGTGGCGAGCCCGTCGCTCACTTCGTACAGGACCGTGTCGGCCATCGGGACCCCTTCGTCTCGTGCGTCGGCTGATCCGCCCAGCATGACGGAGATCACCCGTACCGCCCATGTGAGCTGCGTCAAAGAATCGGGGCCCGCGGAGCGACCCGCGGCGGCGAAGTATCGCAGGCCCGACGCCGAAATGTGGGGTTTTGCGGGTGCGCGTTGCGCAAGCGATGCCGATCGATGTTGGTCATCGGGTCCTGCGATGCGGGATAATGACCTGGAAGCAATGTGTTCGAAGCCGGTGACGCGTGCTCCGCGGTACGGAGCTGCCCGGCTGGAGATGAGCTGGTTTCAGGAAGGGGAACGAGCATGGCGGCCATGAAGCCGCGGACGGGTGACGGCCCGCTCGAGGTGACCAAGGAGGGGCGGGGCATCGTCATGCGCGTTCCGCTCGAAGGCGGCGGTCGGCTCGTGGTCGAGCTGACCCCGGACGAGGCCGAGGCGCTCGGTGATGCCCTGAAGAAGGTCGTCGGCTGACCCTCCCCGTTTTCCTTCACCGCTGCCCCGGTACGGCCCCGCCGTCCGGGGCAGCCGTGTGTCCGGGCGAGTGGGCGAGGGAGCGTTCGGCGGGGGAGCGGCCGGCGGATCCGCGGGTCAGCCGCGCCGGACCGCGCAGAGCAGGCCGTCGCCCACCGGCAGCAGCGTCGGGAGCAGCTGAGAGCTCTCCCGGACCGTGCGCAGCAGCTCGCGGACCCGCTGCACCTCGGCGGGCTGGGCGCCCGAGTCGACCGTGCGGCCGTCCGCGAAGACGCCCTCGAAGCAGACCAGACCCCCAGGTCGGAGCAGGCGCAACGATTCAGCGAGATAGTCCGGGTACTCCCCGCGGTCGCCGTCGCAGAAGACGAGGTCGTACCCGCCGTCCGCGAGCCGCGGCAGCACGTCGAGCGCCCGCCCCGGGATGAACCGCGCCCGGTTGCCCGCGAAACCCGCCGCCCGGAACGCCGCCTTCGCGAACTGCTGGTGCTCCGGCTGCACGTCCACCGTGGTCAGGGTGCCGTCCGGGCGCATCCCGAGCAGCAGGTAGATGCCCGACACGCCCGTGCCCGTACCGATCTCGGCCACCGCCTTGGCGTCCGCCGACGCGGCCAGCAGACGCAGCGCCGCACCGGTGCCCGGCGACACCGAGGGCAGCCCTGCCTCACGGGCCCGCTCCCGGGCCCAGCGCAGCGCTTCGTCCTCGGCGACAAAGGCGTCGGCGAACGCCCAGTTCGTCTGCCGGTTGGCGGTAATGGCCCTCTCCTGTCCCCTTAGTTGGCGCAACGGTGACTGTATCCGCTGTCAGCGGGAACCCGCAGATGGGACCGGGCGTTCACCAGGGGAAGGACGCGCGCGCGGACCGGCGGGCGACCCCGATTCAAATGCGCGTAAAGATTCTTATCCGGAGCTAACGGGCGAGGTGGCTATGGTAGGGGCTCCACTGGACACCACCAGAGCCGATAGGGGAGGTGCGGCTGCGCCTGTGGATCGGAGAGGGGCGTTCAGGCGCCTCCTCAGGTCGGCGGGTGAGCCGAAATCCGTGACCGACACCGCTGACAAGCTCCACACCACCGACACCGCACCCACCACCGCGACCTTCGCATCGGATGCGGAATCGCAGGCGTGGACTCCGCCCACCTGGGAGGAGATCGTCAGCACGCACAGTGGTCGCGTCTACCGCCTGGCCTACCGCCTCACCGGCAACCAGCACGACGCCGAGGACCTCACCCAGGAGGTCTTCGTCCGCGTCTTCCGCTCGCTGTCGACGTACACCCCCGGCACCTTCGAGGGCTGGCTGCACCGCATCACCACCAACCTCTTCCTCGACATGGTCCGCCGCAAGCAGCGCATCCGCTTCGACGCGCTCGCCGACGACGCCGCCGAGCGGCTCCCCAGCCGTGAGCCCTCCCCGCAGCAGGTGTTCAACGACACCCACTTCGACGCCGACGTCCAGCAGGCCCTCGACACCCTGGCGCCCGAGTTCCGCGCCGCCGTCGTCCTCTGCGACATCGAGGGGCTGTCGTACGAGGAGATCGCCGCGACCCTCGGGGTGAAGCTCGGCACCGTCCGCAGCCGCATCCACCGCGGCCGCTCCCACCTGCGCAAGGCGCTCAAGCACCGGTCGCCCGAGGCCCGCGCCGAGCGGGCCCTGGCCACCGTCGGATGGGAGGCCGGGACAGCGTGAGCGGCACCCGTCCTCCGTCCCCGAGCCCCGCGGAGCACCACCTCGGGGACCGGCTCGCCGCGCTCGTCGACGGCGAGCTCGGCCATGACGCCCGCGAGCGGGTCCTGGCCCACCTCGCCACCTGCGCCCGCTGCAAGGCCGAGGCCGACGCGCAGCGCGCCCTGAAGAGCGTCTTCGCGGCCAGCGGAGCCCCCCAGCCCTCCGAGGGCTTCCTCGCCCGCCTCCAGGGCCTTCCCGGCGGTCCCGGGGAGCCCGGGCGCTCCCCGCTGGAGCAGCTCCTCGAAGCCGGCGGCGTGAAGAGCGACGGCTTCGCCACGGCGCCGCCCGCCGCCCCCGACACCGGCACCGGCTTCCGGGTCCACACGGTCACCTCGTCCGGACGGGGCCGGCGCTTCGCCGTCGCCGCCGCCGGCGCGGTCTCCTTCGCGGCCATCGCCCTCGGCGGCACCCTGCCCGTCGAGAGCTCCGTCAGCACCACCGCCCGCGGCGGCCAGGGCTCCGGCAGCGCGGTCACCCCGCTGCGCGCGGGCGCCTCCGCCGGACCCGGCTCCGTCGGCACGGCGACCGGCCGTTCGGACCGCTCCGAGCGTTCCGCCGGCGGCGCCCAGTCGATCGGCAGCGCCCCGCTGGTCCCGGGCGGCACCGTCCCCTCGGGAGCCGTCCCGGCGGACGTGGACCGCGCCGGACCGGTCGCGGCGATACGGCTCAGGGCCGCGCAGACGCAGTCCCTGTTCGCCCTCTCGCCCTTCGTCCGCCCGACGGCCTCCGCGCTCCAGCTGGCCCTCGGGCCGGCGCCCAGCCCGGCCCCCAGCCCGCCCGGCACCCCGCCGGGCTCCCCTCGCTGACCCCCGACCTGGTTGAATCCTCGGTCAGAGCGTCCGGCACTGGGACGCTCACGGGTCAGCGGTTGCGGGGAGAGCATGAACGACGGGAAGCCGAACTGGTGGAGCCGGCCTTCGACGCCCCCGGAGGCGGCGCGGATACCCACGCCGCCCCCGGCGGAGGAGGACGACTTCCCCCTCCAGGCCCCTGACCCGGGCGAGCCCGCCGCGCCGGAGCCGGCCGCGGAGGCGCCCGCCGCCCCGAAGGTCGACATGACGAAGGAGCCCGTCCCGGCCGCCGCGCCGGAGCTTCCGGAGCCCGCCCTGGCGCCGGAGCCCGACCCGGTTCCCGTCCCGGCCGCCGCCCCGGAGCTTCCGGAGCCCGCCCCGGCCGCCGCCGCGCCGCAGCCGCTCCACGAGCCCGACGAGTACCGCACGCCGCCCTACGGCGAGCCCGGTCCCTGGGCGCCCGCACCGCCCGTACAGCGGCCCGCCGCGCCCGTGCCGGCCCCGCAGCCCGCCGTACCCCCGCAGGCCGCCATGGCCCCGCACGGGGCCGTACCGCCGCCGCAGGGGCCCGTGCCGCCGCAGACGCCCGTCTGGGGCCAGTACGACCCCTGGGGCGCCGGAGCCGCCGCCGTGCCCCCGCCCGCCCGCAAGAAGTCCCGGCGTGGCCTCGCCCTCGCCGGCGCCCTCGCCTTCGCCCTGCTCACCGGTGTCATCGGCGGTGGCGTCGGCGCCTACGTCGAGCGCAACGGCGGCCTCACCACCGTCGAGCTCCCGCAGGCCGAGGCCGGGAACACCGACCGCGCCCCCGAGAGCGTCGCCGGCATCGCGGCCGCCGCCCTGCCCGGCGTCGTCACCCTGCACGTCAGCGGCGGCGGCTCCGCCGGCACGGGCACCGGCTTCGTCCTCGACAACCGCGGCCACATCCTCACCAACAACCACGTCGTCGACGCCGCCGCCTCCTCCGGCGACATCACCGTCACCTTCTCCAGCGGCGAGACCGCCTCCGCCAAGCTCATCGGCAAGGACGCCGGCTACGACCTCGCCGTCGTCCAGGTCACCGGCGTCACCGGCCTCAAGCCGCTCCCGCTCGGCAACTCCGACGACGTCCGCGTCGGCGACCCCGTCGTCGCCATCGGCGCCCCCTTCGACCTCTCCAACACGGTCACCTCCGGCATCATCAGCGCCAAGGAACGCCCGATCACCGCCGGCGGAGAGAAGGGCGACGGCAGCGACATCTCCTACGTCGACGCCCTCCAGACCGACGCGCCCATCAACCCGGGCAACTCCGGCGGCCCCCTCCTCGACGGCAGGGGCCGCGTCATCGGCATCAACAGCGCCATCCGCGCCGCCGGCGGCTCCGGCGACGGGGACGGCGGCAGCGGCGGCCAGGCCGGCTCCATCGGCCTCGGCTTCGCCATCCCGGTCAACCAGGGCAAGCGGGTCGCCGAGGAGCTCATCAACACCGGCAAGGCCACCCACCCCGTCATCGGCGTCAGCCTCGACATGCAGTTCAACGGCGACGGCGCCCGCGTCGGCGACAAGGGCAAGGACGGCACGCCCTCCGTCACCCCCGACGGCCCCGCCGCCAAGGCCGGCCTGCGCCCCGGCGACGTCATCACCAAGGTCGACGGCCAGCGCGTCCACAACGGCGAGGAGCTGATCGTGAAGATCCGCGCCCACCGCCCCGGCGACGAACTCGCCCTCACCCTGACCCGCGACGGCAAGGAACTGACCAGGACCGTCACGCTCGGCGCGGCACAGGGCACCTGAGGTACATGTGGCGGACATCGCAAGGTACCCGTCCGGCAGTCCGGGCGGGTACCTTGGTCCGAGCCGCCCTGGTCCGGCGTGAAGGAGCTATTAGGTGTTCAGCGACATAGGCGCACTCGAGCTGGTGACGCTCATCGTCCTCGCCGTGCTCGTTTTCGGGCCGGACAAGCTGCCGAAGGTCGTCCAGGACGTCTCGCGCTTCATCCGGAAGATCAGGGAGTTCTCCGACAGCGCCAAGGAGGACATCCGCACCGAGCTCGGCCCGGACTTCAAGGACTTCGAGTTCGAGGACCTCAACCCGAAGACCTTCATCCGCAAGCAGCTGGACGGCAACGAGGACCTCAGCGAGCTCAAGGATCTGCGCTCCACGTTCGACCTCCGCAAGGAGATGAACGACGTGGCCGACGCCGTGAACGGCCGCGAGAGCGCCCCCGCGGCCGCCCCGGCGGCGGTCAACGGCTCCGCCCCCGACCTGCTGAAGAAGCAGGACAAGCCGGCCGAGCCCGAGCGGCCGCCGTACGACTCCGACGCGACCTGACACGGGCGGTCACCGACCGGTCGCTATCCTCCTTGAGTTGACGGAACGAGGAGGCGGCCGAGATGAAGACGACGAGTCGGGTGGAAGCCGAGGGCTTTCTGCGCGCACCCTTCGCCTGGTACGGGCTCGACGAGGCGTTCACCGGGCCCCGCCGGCTGATGCAGATCGGCACGGCGGCGGACGGCACCGTCCAGCACGGCTCGGTGGCCCACGGTGACGAGCCGTCGATAAAGTCCGAGGCCGCCGGCGCGGAGAAGGAGCGGTTCGCCGTCGTCGTGACGGTCGCCGCGAACCCCGTACGGCGCACCGGCGACGGCACCGGCGTCCTCGACGCCACCACCGTCTCCTCCGCCGCCTGGCTGGCCGGCTCCGGGCTGCTCGCCCACACCTGGCCCGCCTCCCTCGACCACGGGCTGCGGGACCACTGGCTCGACCAGCAGACCGAGACGGCCTTCGAGCTCGCCGACGACCTCGACGGCCCCCCGTGGACCTCGCTGTCGCTGCCGGTCGACGGGGTGCCCGTGCCCTTCCACTACCGCGAGTCCGAGTTCGGCTGGGTGCTGGCCGGCTCCGCCGGGGACGCCCACATCGGCGCGTACGGGCGCGGGATGAGCGCGTACGGGCTCGGCTTCGCGCAGATCAAGGACCTCGGGCAGTATGCCTGACCCGGACCTGGGTCAGGCGTACTGCCTGGCCGGCCCGGACCCGGACACGACGAAGGGCACCCCGCTCAGGGGTGCCCTTCGCCGTACGGGCCGGACCTCAGAACTTGTTGCGCGGGGTGATGCCCAGGCTCAGGCCGGAGAGGCCGCGCTGGCGGCCGCCCAGCTTGCCGGCGATGGCGCGCAGCGCCGCGCCCGCCGGGGACTCGGGGTTCGACAGCACGACCGGGCGGCCGTCGTCGCCGCCCTCGCGCAGCCGCACGTCGATCGGGATGGAGCCCAGGACGGGGACCGTTGTGCCCGTGGTGCGGGACAGGCCGTCCGCGACCAGCTGGCCGCCGCCCGTGCCGAAGACGTCGACCATCTCGTCGCAGTGCGGGCACGGCAGGCCCGCCATGTTCTCGACCACGCCGACGATCTTCTGGTGGGTCTGCACCGCGATCGAACCGGCCCGCTCGGCCACCTCGGCCGCCGCCTGCTGGGGGGTCGTCACGACCAGGATCTCGGCGTTCGGCACCAGCTGCGCGACGGAGATCGCGATGTCGCCGGTGCCCGGGGGCAGGTCGAGGAGCAGGACGTCCAGGTCGCCCCAGTACACGTCCGCCAGGAACTGCTGGAGCGCGCGGTGGAGCATCGGGCCGCGCCACACCACCGGCGCGTTGCCCGGGGTGAACATGCCGATCGAGATGACCTTCACACCGTTCGCCGACGGCGGCATGATCATGTTCTCGACCTGGGTCGGACGCCCGTCCGCGCCCAGCATGCGGGGCACGCTGTGGCCGTAGATGTCCGCGTCGACGACGCCGACCTTCAGACCGTCGGCGGCCATCGCCGCGGCCAGGTTCACCGTCACCGAGGACTTGCCGACGCCGCCCTTGCCGGAGGCGACCGCGTACACCCGGGTCAGCGAGCCCGGCTTCGCGAACGGCACCTCGCGCTCGGCGGTGGTGCCGCGCAGCGCCGCCGCCAGCTCCTTGCGCTGCTCGTCGCTCATCACGTCCAGCGTCACGTCGACGCCGGTGACGCCCTCGACGCGGGAGACGGCCTCGGTGACGCGTTGCGTGATGGTGTCGCGCATCGGGCAGCCGGAGACCGTCAGGTAGACCGTCACCGCGACCTTGCCGTCCGGTCCGATCTCCACCGACTTGACCATGCCGAGCTCAGTGATCGGACGATTGATCTCGGGGTCGTTCACCGTCGCCAGTGCCTCGAGCACCGCGTCTTCCGTAGCCATAGGTCTGATGGTACGGCGACGACCACGTCGCTATGAAAGGGCCGTCAACGGTCGGGTACGTCACTCCGCCGCTCGCCGTCCGGCGGGAATAGATCGCGTTCCTGTCCGCGCTCCTCCAGTTCCCTCACCAGATCCTGGAGTTCGGAGCGGATCCAGTCCCGGGTGGCGACCTCGCCCAGACCCATCCGCAGCGCCGCGATCTCCCTGGTCAGGTACTCCGTGTCGGCGATCGAGCGCTCGTTCTGCTTGCGGTCCTGCTCCAGGTTGACCCGGTCCCGGTCGTCCTGCCGGTTCTGCGCGAGCAGGATCAGGGGCGCCGCGTACGAAGCCTGGAGGGAGAGCATCAGGGTCAGGAAGATGAAGGGGTACGTGTCGAAGCGCAGGCTCTGCGGCGCGGAGACGTTCCACACCACCCAGGCGATGATGATCACCGTCATCCAGACGATGAACCTGCCCGTGCCGAGGAACCGGGCGATCCGCTCCGACATGCGGCCGAACGCCTCGGGGTCGTACTCCGGCAGCAGCCGGGAGCGGCGGATCCGGGGCTGGTCCAGCCGGATGCGGGGGAGCGGCCGGTCGCGCTCCCGGTCCCGCTCCCGTTCCTGCGACCGCTCAGCCACCGCGCACCCCCTCCTCGTGGAACTCCGTCTCCCGCCAGTCGTCCGGAAGCAGGTGGTCGAGCACGTCGTCGACGGTGACCGCGCCGAGCAGCGAACCGCTCTCGTCCACCACCGGCGCCGCCACCAGGTTGTACGCGGCGAAATAGCTGGTCACGGCCGGCAGCGGGGTGTCCGGGCCGAGCGGCGGCAGATCGCTGTCGACCAGCGAGCTGACCAGGGTGAACGGCGGATCGCGCAGCAGCCGCTGGAAGTGGACCGTGCCCAGGTACTTCCCGGTCGGCGTCTCGTCCGGCGGCCGGCACACGTACACCTGCGCCGCCAGCGCCGGCGACAGGTCCTGCTGGCGCACCCGGGCCAGGGCGTCGGCGACGGTGGCGTCGGGGCGCAGCACGATCGGCTCGGTGGTCATCAGACCGCCCGCCGTCCGCTCCTCGTACGACATCAGCCGGCGCACGTCGGCGGCGTCGTCCGGCCGCATCAGGGTGAGCAGCCGCTCCTTCTCGTCCTCGGGCAGCTCGTTGAGGAGGTCGGCCGCGTCGTCCGGGTCCATCGCCTCCAGGACGTCGGCGGCCCGCTCCTCCTTCAGCTTGCCGAGGATCTCCACCTGGTCGTCCTCGGGAAGCTCCTCCAGGACGTCGGCGAGCCGGTCGTCGTCGAGGGCGGCGGCGACCTCGGCGCGCCGCTTGGGGGAGAGATGGTGGAGCGCGTTGGCGAGGTCGGCGGGGCGGAGCTTCTCGAAGGTGGCGACCAGGTTCTCGGCGCCCTGCCCGTGCTCCTCCAGGGAGAAGCCGGTGACCGCCGACCACTCCACGGTCAGCGTCTCCCCCTTGCGGCGCAGCGCCCCGCCCTTGCCGCGGCGGACGAAGACCCGGTCGATCTCCCAGTCGCGCCGGGCCGGCAGCTGCTGGATGGCGACGTCGAGGACGGTGACCTCCTCGCCGGTCTGGGCGAGGGTCACCCGCCGGTCGAGGAGCTCGCCGAGGACGAGCCGCTCGGTCGGCCGCTGCTCGAAGCGGCGCATGTTGACCACGCCGGTGGTGATGACCTGGCCGGACTCGACGCCGGTGATCCGGGTCATCGGCACGAAGACCCGGCGCCGGCTGAGCACCTCCACGACCATGCCGAGGAGGCGGGGCGGGCGGCGGCCGACGCGGAGCATCGCGACCAGGTCGCTGACCCGGCCCACCTGGTCGCCGACCGGGTCGAAGACGGCCACGCCGGCGAGGTGGGAGACGAAGATCCGGGGGGCGCCTGCCGCCATGCCTCGCGCCTCCTCGGTGCCGCACGATCCGGGGTCGCCGCGCCGCCTCTGCGGGGCTTCGCGGCCTTTGCTGGGCCCTTGCCGGGCTTCGCATGGTTCAGGCTAGCCCGTGGTGTTCCACCCCGCTCCGGCAGCGCCGCCGTCCGGCTGCCTGCGGGGACGCCGGGCGCGCCCGGGTACGCTGCGGTCTGCCGTCCCCCACCGGCACCCTCCGGCCCGACCGGCCGACCCCGGCGGCCCCTTCCGCCGTGTCTGTACGGCCACGGGCCGTTCCCCCCACCGAAGAACGAGAGGCAGCGCAGGTGACCGTCCGCACCCCGTCATCGCGTATCCCGTCCGCACCGCAGGCGCCCGCCCGCGCCGCGGCCTCCGCCCGCTTCCGCAGGGCGGCCGTGCCGCTGGTGCTGTGCGCGGGGCTGACGGTGGGTCTGACGGCCTGCGGGGCCGACCCGGACGAGGGGACGAACGGGGTCGGGAGGCTGTCGGCGCCCGAGATCGAGCGCGAGGCCCGCACGGCGGCGGACACGGCCAAGGCGGTCCGGCTCTCCGGCACCCTGGTCAGCAAGGGCGGCACCTTCAAGCTGAACATGCGGCTGAAGCAGAACGGCGGCGCCGGCTCGGTCACCACGAAGAACAGCACCTTCGAGCTGCTGCGGGTCGGCGACGCGCTCTACCTCAAGGCCGACGCCGGCTTCTGGACGCACGAGGAGAAGGGCGACGACGAGCCCTCCGAGGCCGACACGGAGGCCGCGGACAAGCTGGACGACATGTACGTGAAGGTGCCGCGCGACGACCCCTCGTACAAGCAGCTGCGCGGCTTCACCGACATGGACCAGCTGCTGCGCGGCCTCATCGGGCTGCACGGGGACGTCGTCAAGGGCGACCGGGACCAGATCGGCGGCGTCCGCACGGTGAAGGTGAAGGGCGGCGCGGACGGCGAGGGCGGCACCCTCGACGTGGCCCTGGAGGGCTCCCCGTACCCGCTCCAGTTCGCCCGGGGCGGGGGAGCGGGCCTGGTGGTGCTCTCGGAGTGGGACAAGGACTTCCCGCTGACCGAGCCGGGCCGCGAGGAGACCCTCGACTACGGCCGCCAGCTGCCCCGGACCTGAACGGGCGCTCAGCCTTCCTCCGCGCCCCAGTCCCACAGGGCCTGGAGCACCGGCCCGAGCCGCCGCCCGCGCGGCGTGAGCCCGTACCGCACCGTCGCCGGCCAGCCGGCCCGCCGCTCCCGGGTCACCACGCCCGCCCCGGCGAGCTGCGCCAGCCGCTCGGACAGGACCTTCTCCGAGAGCCTCGGCAGCGCCTCGCGCAGCTCGCTGTAGGAGCGGTCGCCGCCCAGCAGTTCGCGCACGACCAGCGTCGTCCAGCGGCCGCGCAGGGCCGCCAGCGCGATCTCCACCGGGCAGTCGGGGGCGGGCGCGTCGACGCGGGCGCGGGGGTCGCCGTCCGGGAGCCCCGGCGGGTGGCCAACCGTTCGGTGAGTCACGAGGCCGTCTCCTAACGTGTCGGGCGTCCGATTCTCCCCGTACGGAAGGACGACCGTCCGCCATGCCCGCAACCCCCTGTGAACTGGCGACCCGGCCCGAGGACGTCCCCGCGGTCTTCGCGGCGCGCTTCAACAGCGGCGACCCGGCGGCCCTCGCCGAGGTCTACGAGGAGACCGCCGTCCTGGCCGCCGGGCCGGAGGGCGCCGCGCTCTCCGGCGCCGCGCTCCACGCGGCCAACGCCCGGCTCCAGGCCCTGGGCGTGCCGATCGCGGTCCGGCCCCGGCAGGTGTACGCCACCGGCGACCTGGCGCTGCTCCTGGTGGACTGGATCATCGAGGGCGCCGACCGCGACGGGCGGCCCGTCCGGGTCGAGGGCACCGCCACCGACGTGGCGCGGCGGGGCGCGGACGGCCGGTGGCGGTACGCCGTCGACAACCCCTTCGGCCTCCGCCCCGGCGGACTGCCCGCCTGACGCGGGTCCGCCGGATGCCGCCGGGCTCGTCCTAGCGCTTGCGCTTCCTGCCGAAGAGGAGCTTCGGGAGGGCGGCCGGGACCGGGCGGCGGGTGGTCGCCGGGGACGGCAGGGGGACGGCGGCGAGGGAGCCGTCCGGCAGGTCGGTGGTGGCGGCCCGCGGGTCGAGCCGCAGCACCCGGCACTCGCGCGCCCAGCGTCCGGGCACGGCCTCGCCGTCGGGCGCGTTGAGCCGCTTGCCCTTCAGCTCGGCGACGGCCGCGTCCCACTCCTCGGTGCCGGGGACGAGCTGGCGCACGGCGGCCGTCCAGGAGACGATCCGGCCGCCCTTGTCCTTGCTGCGGACGGTGACCTCGGCGGTGGCGCCGTCGGCGAGGCCGGGCAGCGGCTGCTCGCCGGGTCCGTCGCCCACCACGTGGGCGGCGCCGTCGTGCCAGACGTGCCAGAGCGCCCGGGCGGGCCCGGTGCCCCGGACCCACACGAGGCCGGACTTCTTGGTGGCCTCCTCGACGAGGAACAGCTCTTCTGTCATGGCCCGAAGCCTAGCGGCAGGCCCCTACAGCCAGCCGTTCCGCTTCAGGGTCCGGTGGATGGCGAAGCAGATGACGGCGATGCCGCCGAGCACCATCGGGTAGCCGTACTTCCAGTGGAGCTCCGGCATGTGGTCGAAGTTCATGCCGTAGACGCCGCAGACCGCCGTGGGGACGGCGACGATCGCCGCCCACGAGGTGATCTTGCGCATGTCCTCGTTCTGCGCGACGGTCGCCTGCGCCAGGTTGGCCTGGAGGATCGAGTTCAGCAGTTCGTCGAAGCCGACGACCTGCTCCTGGACGCGGGCGAGATGGTCGGCGACGTCCCGGAAGTACTTCTGGATGTCGGGGTCGACCAGCCGCATGGGCCGCTCGCTCAGCAGCTGCATGGGGCGCAGCAGCGGGGTGACGGCCCGCTTGAACTCCAGCACCTCGCGCTTGAGCTGGTAGATCCGGCCGGTGTCGGTGCCGCGGGTGGAGCCCTTCGCGGCCGGCGAGAAGACGTCGATCTCCAGCTGGTCGATGTCGAGTTCGACGGCGTCGGCGACCGCGATGTAGCCGTCGACGACGTGGTCGGCGAGGGCGTGGAGGACGGCGGAGGGGCCTTTGGCGAGGAGCTCCGGCTCGCCCTGGAGGCGGTGGCGGAGATTGCGCAGCGAGCCCTGGCCGCCGTGCCGGACGGTGATGACGAAGTCGGGTCCGGTGAAGCACATCACCTCGCCGGTCTCCACCACCTCGCTGGTGGCGGTGAGTTCGGCGTGCTCGACGTAGTGGATCGTCTTGAAGACGGTGAAGAGGGTGTCGTCGTACCGCTCCAGCTTGGGTCGCTGGTGGGCGTGGACGGCGTCCTCGACGGCGAGCGGGTGGAGCCCGAACTCGGCGGCGATACCGGCGAATTCGGCCTCGGTCGGCTCGTGCAGGCCGATCCACGCGAAGCCGCCGGATTCCCGCACCTGCGACATGGCGCCGCGCGGGGTGAGGCAGGCGCGGTCGTCGATCCGCCGCCCGTCGCGGTAGACGGCGCAGTCGACGATGGCGCTGGAGGCCGAGTGGTCGCGCGTCGGGTCGTAGTTCGTGTACGTGGTCGGGGTCTTGCGCAGGCTCTGACGCAGGCTCGGCCGAACGGCGGCGCGCAGGTCACGGATCATCGACATGGGCGTGCTCCTTCACGGACAGGCCGTCGGCGAGCGTGGCACAACCCGGAATGAGGACGGGAAGAGGACTTCGTCCACAAAGCGGGCGGCACCGGCGGATCGCTGCGACGGCGTTCGCAACACGGACAGGCAAAGAGGGGATGCTCTTCCGTCGGACGCGATGCCGGAGAAAGGGGGTCCGCGGTTCAGGGACCCGGGATCACCGCAGGCAGGAACGCACCGGGCTCGGGTGCGGTGCGGCGGAAGAGCGGCTGGTACTGCCCGATCGACTTCGGTCCATCGCAGTCCCACCTCCTCCGGCCGGTCCCCCGTGAGGGACGACGTGTGACGCACAGTCGGGAAACCCGACCAGTGGCCAACACTATCAGCCGACCGAGGGTCAATCCCTTACTTTGCCCGTTCCATACGCGATCTATGCTCGCGACATGGGAGAAGTTCTTGCACTGGTCGAGGCCCGGCTCCGTACGGCCCTGGGCGAACCGGACGCGCGCGCCGCGGTGACGTTCCTCGGCACCGACCGCATCGAGGTGCTCCGCTTCGTCGACCCGGAGGCGGGCCTCGTGCGCTACGCCACGCTCGGGATGTCGGCCGCCCCGATGGCCGACCCGACCGCCGCCCTCGCCGACCCGGTGAAGGGTCCGCGCGCCGAGCTGGTCCTCACCGTCCGCCTCGGCCGCGCCGACACCGACAAGGTGCTGCGCCCGCTCGCGGTGCTCGCCGCGACCCCGCAGGTGGAAGGGGTCGTCGTGGCCCCCGGCGCCTCGCTGGACATCGGCGGGCCGCTCTGGCCGGGGGCCGGCTTCAGCTCGGTCCTGGTCGCCGGGTCCGGCGGGCTGGTGGAGGACCTGGAGCTGGACGAGCCGATGGACCCGGTCCGCTTCCTGCCGCTGCTGCCGATGACCCCGAACGAGGCCGCCTGGAAGCGCGTCCACGGCGCGCAGGCCCTGGAGGAGCGCTGGCTCGCGAAGGGGACGGACCTGCGCGATCCGCTGCGGGGGTCCGTGGCCCTGGACTGAGGGACCGCCGCCGCGGCCGGGCGTCCGGGTGACGGGGCGCGGGCCGGACGGGTGACGGGGCGCGGCCGTCCTTGACGGGAGGCGTGCGCGGTAGGACCGTTGAGCCCTATGAGGGGCGAACCCAGTTGTCCGAAGTGTGGTGGTCGCGTCAGGGCGCCCGGTCTCTTCGCCGACTCGTGGCAGTGTGACGTGCACGGAGCCGTGTACCCGCTGCAGCCCGTGATCCCGCCGAGCGTCGAAGCCCTCGGTGTCGTGGTGCACCGGTCCCACGTGCCTGTCTGGATGCCCTGGCCGCTCCCCGTCGGCTGGCTCTTCACCGGGGTCGCCTACGCCGGTGACGACCGCAGCGGCGGGCGCGCCACCGCCGTCGCCTGCTCCGGTCCCGGTCCGCTCGGCGGCATCGGCGAGCTGCTGCTCGTCGCCGAGGAGCTGGGCGTCGGCCTCGGCGCCCGGTACGCCGGCATCGACGGCCCCGACCCCGGCTCCGGCATGGCCATCGACAAGCCGCCGCAGGCCAAGGTCCTCGCCGCCGGCCGCCCCACCCCGCTCTGGCACGTCACCGACGCCCCCCACGACCGGGCCGTCTTCGCCGGGGAGGCCCGTGGACTCTGGCTCTGGGCGATCGTCTGGCCCGAGCAGTCCGGGCTGCTGATGTACGACGAGCTCGTCCTCACCGACCTCCGGGACGCGGGCGCCGAGGTCGAGCTGCTGCCCTGCGGGGCGCTCACCCCGCGCCTGCTCGGCTGACACGTCCGCCGCCATCGGGTGCGTAATGGGCGCCCCCGGCATCGGCTCCGTACAACCGTGTGTGGATCGCCCGTTATGCTGAAGCGTCACTCGTCCGTGCCGAGCCCCTGGAGAACCGCGTCGTGCGCATCGACCTGCACACCCACTCCACGGCCTCCGACGGCACCGACACCCCCGCCGAGCTGGTGCGCAAGGCCGCCGCGGCCGGGCTCGACGTCGTCGCGCTCACCGACCACGACACCACCCGCGGGCACGCCGAGGCGATCGCCGCCGCGCCCGAGGGGCTGACCGTCGTCCCCGGCGCCGAGCTCTCCTGCCGCCTCGACGGCATCGGCCTGCACATGCTCGCCTACCTCTTCGACCCCGAGGAGCCCGCCCTGCTCGCCGAGCGCGAGCTGGTCCGCGACGACCGGGTGCCGCGCGCCCGGGCCATGGTCGACAAGCTCCGGCTGCTCGGTGTCCCCGTCACCTGGGAGCAGGTCGCGCGGATCGCCGGCGACGGCTCCGTGGGCCGCCCGCACGTCGCCGAGGCCCTGGTCGAGCTGGGCGTCGTCCCCGACGTCTCCGGGGCCTTCACCGCCGAGTGGCTCGCCGACGGCGGCCGTGCCCACGTGCAGAAGCACGAGCTGGACCCGGTCGAGGCGGTCCGGCTGGTCAAGGCCGCCGGCGGCGTCACCGTCTTCGCCCACCCGGCCGCCGTCAAGCGCGGCCAGGTCGTGCCCGAGTCCGCGATAGCGGCCCTCGCCGCGGCCGGGCTCGACGGCATCGAGGTCGACCACATGGACCACGACGAGCCGGCCCGCGCGCGGCTGCGCGGGCTCGCGAAGGAGCTGGGCCTGCTGGTCACCGGCTCCAGCGACTACCACGGCAGCCGCAAGACCTGCCGGCCCGGCGAGTACACCACCGACCCGGAGATCTACGGGGAGATCACCCGCCGGGCCACCGGCGCCTTCCCCGTCCCGGGCGCCGGCGGAGCCTAGGCCCTCACCTCCGGCCCTCCGGAGCCGGGCGCCCTCCCGCCGTCGCGCGACGGCGGGGCGCCGTGCTGTCCGGCCGCGCCCGCCCCGTACCGCCCCCGATGCCCCGCGCGATCCGTCGCGCGGCGGCGGGGCACTCCTGCCCCAGCACCGGAACCTCTCGTTCCGGTCCGGGCCCCCACCCCACCGTTCGACCTCACCCCGCAAGGCAC
This sequence comes from Streptomyces sp. NPDC058052, assembly GCF_042885515.1. Lineage (NCBI taxonomy): Bacteria > Bacillati > Actinomycetota > Actinomycetes > Kitasatosporales > Streptomycetaceae > Streptomyces > Streptomyces sp. NPDC058052. Next base: position 295,195 of record NZ_JBHVRX010000007.1, read on the forward strand.
CCCACTGTGTTCGACGTCGCCGTCTTCGGCTCGCTCTTCCTCACCCTGTTCGTGATCATGGACCCGCCGGGCATCACGCCGATCTTCCTGGCGCTGACCTCCGGCCGCCCCGCCAAGGTCCAGCGCCGGATGGCCTGGCAGGCCGTCGCCGTGGCCTTCGGCGTCATCACCGTCTTCGGCATCCTCGGCCAGCAGATCCTGGACTACCTGCACGTCTCCGTCCCCGCCCTGATGATCGCGGGCGGTCTGCTGCTGCTGCTCATCGCTCTCGACCTGCTCACCGGCAAGACCGACGAGCCGAAGCAGACCAAGGACGTCAACGTCGCCCTCGTCCCGCTCGGCATGCCGCTGCTCGCCGGGCCCGGCGCGATCGTCTCGGTGATCCTCGCCGTGCAGCACGCCGACACCGTCTCCTCCCAGATCTCCGTCTGGGCCGCCATCGCCGCCATGCACCTCGTGCTCTGGCTGACCATGCGCTACTCGCTGGTGATCATCCGCGTCATCAAGGACGGCGGCGTCGTGCTCGTGACCCGGCTCGCGGGCATGATGCTCTCGGCGATCGCCGTGCAGCAGATCATCAACGGCGTCACCCAGGTCGTCCAGGGGAGCTAGGTTCCGGGCCTTCCCCCGGACACCACTGCGCCCCCGTGCGGATTCCGTCGAGCGGAGTCCGCGCGGGGGCGCGGTGCGTGGTGTGGACCTGCCCCGTTACGAGGCGGAGGTCTCTGCGGGCCGGATCCAGATGCGCTGGCCGACAGCGGCGGCCTGCTGCACGATCCGGTTGACGGAGGCGGCGTCCACGACGGTCGAGTCGACGGGCGTGCCGTCGATGTCGTCCAGGCGCAGGATTTCGAAGCGCATGGCTTCTCCCTTCGTCCGAGTTGATCCTCCATGCGGAGAACTGCGTTACATAGATGTCTAACGGTCGCCCCACCCGAAACATTCCTTACGCTAAAGAAAATTTTCGGATGGCTAACTACTGATGGGTAGGGGGTGTGGCGGCCCGCCCGCCCGAGGCGGACAATGAGGGCCGATGAACGACGCCACGCACCCCGCCCCACCCGCCGACGACACCGCGCGCGCCCTCGGCGCGCTGGAGGCCCGCCTGGAGCGCACCAATGAGCTCCTGCGGCGGATGCTGGCCGAGGTGGCCAAGACTCCGTCCACCCACGCCATCTTCGTCGACGCCGGTTACGTCCATGCTTCGGCCGGGTTGCTGGTCGCGGGCACCGAGGACCGGCGCAACTTCGACCTCGACGCCGAAGGCATGATCGACGCCTTCATCGACACGGCGCGCACGATCTTCGCCGACAGCCGGCTGCTGCGCGTGTACTGGTACGACGGCGCCCGCCGCCGCATCCACACCCCCGAGCAGCAGACCATCGCCGAGCTCCCCGACGTCAAGGTCCGCCTCGGCAACCTCAACGCCAACAACCAGCAGAAGGGCGTCGACTCCCTCATCCGCACCGACCTGGAGTCGCTCGCCCGCCACCGCGCCATCAGCGACGCCGCCCTCATCGGCGGCGACGAGGACCTGGTCTCCGCCGTCGAGGCCGCCCAGGGCTACGGCGCCCGCGTCCACCTCTGGGGCATCGAGGCCGCCGACGGCCCCAACCAGGCCGAGGCCCTGCTCTGGGAGGTCGACAGCCAGCGCACCTTCGACCTCGACTTCTGCCGGCCGTACGTCACGCGCCGGCCGGTCACGATGTACGAGAACGAGGCCGAGCCGCCGCCCTCGCGCGACGAGGTCCGCTTCGTCGGCGCCCAGATCGCCGCCACCTGGCTGGGAGAACGGGGCCGCGACCGGCTCGCCGAACTCCTGCCCGGCGACCCCTACCTGCCCGCCGCCGTCGACCAGGACCTCCTCGTCGAGGCCGAGTCCCGGCTCAGCCGCTCCCTGCGCGGCCACGGCGCCCTCCGCCGGGCGCTGCGCGACGGCTTCTGGCAGCACCTCAGGGCGCAGTACTGACCCTGAGCACGGGCTCCTCCCGGTCGCCGGCCGTGTCCACCCGCTCCCAGAAGGCCGTGAGGCGCTCGGCCAGCTCGCGCGGATGGGAGACGTTGGGGGAGTGGCCGGCGCCCTCGACCACGGTGTGGTGCGCGCCGGTCCGGGCGGCGACCTCCGCCAGCTCGCCCGGCGGCCAGACCATCTCCTCGGAGCCGTACGCCAGGTGCACCGGCAGCGCCAGTCCGGCCAGCTCGGCCGGGCCGTCCGGGTCGCTCAGCAGCAGCCGGCCCGCGCCGGACAGCTGGGCCACCTTGGTCAGCATCCAGCGGCGCCGCAGGAAGCCCACCAGCTCGGCGGTGTCGACCGCCTCGTCCGGCTGCTCGCCGCGGCTGTCCAGCCACCGCGTGGTCCGCCACACGCGCTCCTTCGCCAGCAGCGCGTGCCCGGCCCGCAGCGCCCGGATCCGGACCCGCTGGGGGCGGGCGACCCGCCCGGGACCGGAGGAGAGCAGGGTCAGCGAGCGGAAGGCCCGGGGGGCCAGCACCGCGGCCGAGCGGGCGACGAGCCCGCCGAAGGAGTGCCCGAGCAGGTGCACCGGCCCGTCGCGGAGCGCCACCGCCTGCGCGACCGCGTCCAGGGCGAGGGCCCGGCGGCGGTAGGCGGCGCGGCCCCGGGGACCGTACGACTCGTTCTGCCCGCGCCCGTCGACGGCGACGACCCGGTATCCGGCCTCGCTCAGCGGGCCGAGCAGCGCCAGGAAGTCCTCCTTGCTGCCGGTGTACCCGGGCAGCATCAGGACGGTTCCGCGCCGCTCGGCGGCCGGGGCGGTGTCCAGCACGGCGAATCCGCCGCGCACGGTCTCCAGGCGGTGGGCCCGGGTGCGCGGCGGCAGCGACAGGGAGCGGGGCTTGCTCATGCAAGGACTGTAACCGGAGGAGGCGGTCCCGGGACGGGCCGGGAGGGCGGGCTCGGGGCCGCGGGCCCGGGCCCCGCTGTCCGCCGGAAGAAAGACGGCGGCCCGGCCCCTGGGGAGGGGCCGGGCCGCCGTCATGCCCGGTCGTCCGGGCGTGGCGTCACGCCTCCGGCTGGGCGGGGGCGGCCTTCTTGGCGGCGCGCTTGCGCGGAGCCTTCGGGGCCTCCTCGGCGGCCGGGGCCTCCTCGGCGGCCTTCTTCACCGTGCGCCGACGGGTCGTCGTCGCCTTCTGCGGCTCCGACGCGTCCGGCGCCACGGCCGCGGCCGTCTTCTTGGCGGCGGCGCGCTTGCGCGGGGCCTTCGGCGCTTCGTCGGCGGCGGGGGTCTCGGTGACCTCGGCCGTCTTCTTGGCGGCGGTCCGCTTGCGCGGGGCCTTCGGGGCCTCGTCGGCGGCGGGGGTCTCGGCGACCTCGGCCGTCTTCTTCGCGGCGGCCCGCTTCCGGGGGGCCTTGGGAGCCTCCTCGGCGGGCGCCTCGGTGGCGACGGCGGCCGTCTTCCGGGCGGTGGCCCGCTTGCGGGGAGCCTTGGGGGCCTCCTCGGCCGGAGCCGCGACCGGAGCCGTGACCGGGGCCTCGGTGACGGGGGCCGGGATGACGACGATGGCCTCGGCGGCGGCGGTGGTCGTCACCGGGCTGGACGCCTTGCGGACCGCGCGGCGGCGCGGGCGGCCGGCCGGCTCCTCGACGACCGGGGCCGCGGGGGCCTCGACGACGACCGGAGCGGCCTCGACCACGGCACCCGGGGTGGTCGCCGGGCGGGTCGCCCGACGCCGGGCCCGCGGCGGCGCGGCCACGGCCTGCGCCGGCACGGCGGCCTGGACCGGTGCGGCCTGGGCCGGAGCGGCGGCCTGGGCCGGAGCCGTCTGGGCGGCGCGGGTCACCGGACGCTGCTCCGCCGACTGGGCGGGCACCGGGGCGGACTGCCTGCGGGAGGCGGCCAGCTCGGCGGCGGCGGTCTCCACGGTCTGGAACGAGACCGTGTCCTCGGCGCGCGGCCGGACCCGCCGCTTGCGCGGGGCGTGCGTCGGCGCGGGGGCGGCGGCCGGAGCGGCGGGCGCCGCGACGACGGCCTCCGGACGACCACCGCGGCCACGACGGCGGCGCGGGGCCGCCTCCTCGACCGGGGTCTCGACCGGCGCGGCGGCGCGGGCGACCGGCGCCTCGACCGTCTCGGCGGTCCGGGCGGGGGCGGCCTCGGTCTCCGTACGACCACCGCGGCCGCGGCGGCGGCGCGGGGCCGTCTCCTCGGCGGGGGCCTCAGCGGGGGTCTCGACCGGCGCGGCGGCCTGGGCGACCGGCGCCTCGACCGTCTCGGCGGGGGTCGCCTCGGTCTCCGTACGACCACCGCGGCCGCGGCGGCGGCGCGGGGCCGTCTCCTCGGCGGGGGCCTCGACGGGCGTGACGGGAGCGGGGTCGGCGGCCTGCGCGGTCTCCTCGGCCGGGGTCGGGGTGACCGGGGCGGCGCCGGCGACCGGGATGCCCCCGCCGACCGGGCCGGTGCCACGGGTGCGGCGGCGGCGCGGACGGCGCGGACCGTCGACGGCCTCCGGGGCCTCGGCGGCCTCGGCGGTCCCGGTGGCCGGGGCGCCGGTCACCGCAGTGGCCTCGGCGTCGGTCCCGCCGCGGGTGCGGCGGCGCTGGCGCGGGGTCCGCGTACGGGCCGGGCGCTCCTCGGCGGCCGGGGCCTCGGCGCGGCCGCCGCGGCCACGACGGCCGCCCGGCTCGCCCAGGTCCTCCAGCTCCTCCGCCGCGAGACCCGCGCGGGTCCGCTCGGAGCGCGGCAGGATGCCCTTGGTGCCCTCGGGGATGTCCAGCTCGGTGTAGAGGTGCGGGGAGCTGGAGTAGGTCTCCACCGGGTCGGCGAAGTTCAGCTCCAGCGCCTTGTTGATCAGCTGCCAGCGCGGGATGTCGTCCCAGTCGACCAGCGTGATCGCCGTACCGGTGTTGCCCGCGCGGCCGGTGCGGCCGGTGCGGTGCAGGTACGTCTTCTCGTCCTCGGGCGTCTGGTAGTTGATGACGTGGGTGACGCCCTCGACGTCGATGCCGCGCGCGGCGACGTCGGTGCAGACGAGGACGTCCACCTTGCCGTTGCGGAAGGCGCGCAGCGCCTGCTCGCGGGCGCCCTGGCCGAGGTCGCCGTGGACCGCGCCGGAGGCGAAGCCGCGCCGCTGGAGCTGCTCGGCGATGTCGGCCGCCGTCCGCTTCGTACGGCAGAAGATCATCGCGAGGCCGCGGCCACGGGCCTGGAGGATGCGCGCGACCATCTCCGGCTTGTCCATGTTGTGGGCCCGGTAGACGCGCTGCGTGATGTTCGCGTGGGTCGCGCCCTCGTCGTCCGGCGAGGTGGCGCGGATGTGCGTGGGCCGCGACATGTAGCGGCGGGCGAGGCCGATGACCGCGCCCGGCATGGTGGCCGAGAACAGCATGGTCTGGCGGGTCGCCGGAAGCATGTTGATGATCTTCTCGACGTCGGGCAGGAAGCCCAGGTCGAGCATCTCGTCGGCCTCGTCGAGGACGAGCGTCTTGATGTGCGACAGGTCGAGCTTGCGCTGGCCGGCCAGGTCGAGCAGGCGGCCGGGGGTGCCGACGACGACGTCGACGCCCTTCTGGAGCGCCTCGACCTGCGGCTCGTAGGCCCGGCCGCCGTAGATGGCGAGGACGCGCACGTTGCGCACCTTGCCGGCGGTCAGGAGGTCGTTGGTGACCTGCTGGCACAGCTCGCGGGTGGGGACGACGACGAGGGCCTGCGGGGCCTCGGTCAGCTGCTCGGGCTTGGCGCGCCCGGCCTCGACGTCGACGGGGACGGTGACCCGCTCCAGGATCGGCAGGCCGAAGCCGAGGGTCTTGCCCGTGCCGGTCTTGGCCTGGCCGATGACGTCGGTGCCGGTGAGGGCGACCGGAAGGGTCATCTCCTGGATGGGGAAGGGGTTGATGATGCCGACGGCTTCGAGCGCCTCGGCGGTCTCGGGAAGGATTCCGAGCTCTCGGAACGTAGTCAGGGTGCTGCCTCTTCTGTGAGACGCGGCGCGAGGCGAACGAAGGGGGTCTCATCGTGCCGGGCTCTTCCCGCGGGATCCTGGGGAAGATCACCGCCGGGTGGCACGGGACCACTGCCGTCGCTCGAGCGTCGTACCGCTGAGGGACCCTTCGGCGGGTCCGCCGGAAGGGCTGTCGGGCCGGAGCCGATCGGGCCACCGACCGGGCATCCTCATTCATGCGTCGGCCCACCGGGTACGTCCGAACGTACGAAAGCATGTCCGCATACTCGGCAGGCGCATTACCACTGTACCCCGGAATCGCGCATGTGTGTTGGGCGAAATGGTGATGAGGGCACGGTCACACTGACTGACCAGGGCCTTCGGGGGCCCGGAGGGCGGGCTATTGTGCGCTGCATGGAGACGCCTGACAACGCCACACCCGCCGGAGAGCCCGAAGACACCGGGGCTCCCACCGGTATCGCCGCCGAGGACTGGGCCACGGCTTCCGCGGAGCCGCAGTACCGCGCCGCGGTGATCGACCTCCTCGGCGCCCTCGCCTACGGCGAGCTGGCGGCCTTCGAGCGGCTCGCCGAGGACGCCAAGCTCGCGCCGTCCCTGGAGGACAAGGCGGAGCTGGCGAAGATGGCGTCCGCCGAGTTCCACCACTTCGAGCGGCTGCGCGACCGGCTCGCCGCCGTGGACGCGGAGCCGACCGCCGCGATGGAGCCCTTCGCGAAGGCGCTCGACGACTTCCACCGCCAGACCGCTCCGTCGGACTGGCTGGAGGGCCTGGTCAAGGCGTACGTGGGCGACTCGATCGCCAGCGACTTCTACCGCGAGGTCGCGGCCCGGCTCGACTCGGACACCCGCGCCCTGGTGCTGGCGGTGCTCGACGACACCGGGCACGGCAACTTCGCGGTGGAGAAGGTCCGCGCGGCCATCGACGCCGACCCGCGCGTCGGCGGCCGGCTCGCGCTGTGGGCCCGCCGTCTGATGGGCGAGGCGCTGTCCCAGGCCCAGCGGGTGGTGGCCGAGCGGGACGCGCTCTCCACGATGCTCGTCGGCGGGGTCGCGGACGGCTTCGACCTCGCGGAGGTCGGCCGGATGTTCTCCCGGATCACCGAGGCGCACACCAAGCGGATGGCGGCCCTGGGCCTCGCCGCCTGAACCGCCTCCGGCACGGAACGGCCGCGCGGCCCGGGACCTCGGTCCCGGGC
>NZ_JBHVRX010000008.1:0-116570 GCF_042885515.1 Streptomyces sp. NPDC058052
CCCGCTTCGGCGCCGGCTCAGGCAGCAACGGCTCGATCAGCGACCACAGTTCATCCGACACGATCCACGGCCGCGACTGACGTTTCCCCACGGCTGGACCAACGACCAGCCGAACCGAAAGTCACATGATCAACAGCTTCTGTTAGGACCTCTAAGCCTTGCCGGCAGCAAGACTGTCGGGCTTCTTGGAGGGCTTGCCCGGAGCCGGTCTGCACACACGAATCTCCTCCAGGACCGGTTCGAACCGGGTGGCGTCTCCCCGCTGACCTGGAGTGACCATGGAGACGGAGCGGGACGCCCGCGCACGTAGCGCTGTCAAGCGCCGCCGCTTGTGCCGCAGTGAGCTTCGGCTGTTCGGCGGAACAACGGCTTGGTCCACTCCAGCCCGAAGCAGTCACGGCACCCGCGGCAAACGCCTCGCCGGCAGGGTGGACGCGGTCCTGGCCCGGCTGTCGGTGGGGCAACGTGTCGGGCCACGCGGAGCGGGTAGCCGAACAACAGTCAATCCGACCATCAGTTCGGATACCCAGTCTCAGGAGGTGACGGCCGTGAACGCCGTCGACAGCTCCACCTGCTCCGGGGAGACGGAGGAGGCGGTCACCGGGCAGGTCAGAACCTGCCTCCCCGCCTTTGATGAGGTGAACGTCGATCCGGCAGCGGACTCCGCGGGGCAGAATGCCGACCCGGAGCCCCAGATCGTCCGTGGTGAGGACTGACCGACGGCTACCGGGCCGTCGGAGCCGGCTGTACGCCGCCGGAAAGCCGGCGGCGTACGGACACCGTCCAGCCCTTCCGCGTCTGTGGTGCGGCCGTCCCTCTGGACGGCGGCCGACCGAAGCCCTCCGCCTGACGTCCCCGGCGGTGAGGTGCTGCGATGAACCACCGTTCCTGGCATGACGGACCCGGCCCGGCTCTCCGAAACGTCAGGAGGCCCGAGCGGCTCATTCGGACCCGCTGACGCCGGTCACCAGGTCGATCAGCCCTGGCAACCCTGTCTCGTGCAGGGCACGACGCTGGCGCTCGGCGGGTGTGCCGCGGCGAAGGAGCCGATGGACGAGCCCGCTCACTCCGCGAAGGTCACCCGCGTCCCCCAGGGCGCACGTGATGTGTCGCAGGAGGGCGTACAGCACGTCGCCGCTGCGGTGCGGGCGCCCTGCGGGATCCAGCAGAATCCCGTTCAGACCGTGCCGAGCGGCGTGCCAGTTCGCGGCCTGTGTCAGCTCCGGCGCAACCGCAGGAAGTGGCATGCCGGCCTTCTCTTCCGCTATGGCCGTGGCCACCAGCCCCCGGACGATCCCGGCGAACATGACCGCGTCGTCGGCGCTCAGCTGGACGTCGAGGCAACGCACCTCGACCGTGGGGTAGCGGTCGGACAGCCGAGCCTGCCAGTAGACCTGCCCCCGGTCAGCGATCACCCCCGACTCCACCAACTCCTCAAGACGCTGTTCGTAGTCGCACACGCCGTCGAAGTGGGGCGGCGGGCCACTGACAGGCCAGCGACCGAACAGGATGGTGCGCCAGCTCGCGTACCCCGTGTCCCGGCGGTCCCACACGGGCGAGTTCGCGGACATCGCCAGCAGGGTGGGCAGCCAGCCCCGGATCCGGTTCAGCACCGCCACGCCCGTCTCCGGATCAGGGACCCCAACATGCACGTGCATTCCGCAGATCAACTGCTCGTCGACCAGTTGGCGAGCCTCTCCCTCCATCCTCAGGTAGCGCGGTGCGGGGGTCACGGGTACGGGCAGGCCGCCCCGCAACGGTGCCGCCCCCGTCGCGGCCACACGGACTCCGTTCGCCTCGGCGGCGGTGGCGACCGCGTGACGCAGCCGCAGCAGATGGCCTCCCACTTCGTCGAGGCTCCAGCACACGGGCGTGGCCACCTCGATCTGAGCCTGCAACAACTCGTCCTGGATCTCGTCGCCCTCAGCGAAGGGACCGACACCAGCCGCCCGGCGGACCTCCGTCACCACCGGGGCCGGGACGGCTGTCGCCGGGTCCACCAGCAGATACTCCTCTTCCACACCCACGGTGATCACAGCTTGCGCCTACCCGGGCACCTCATGATCACCCGTCCTCGATGTCCCTCGCACGCGGTCGAACAGCTGGAACCCACCGCGACCGCGTGAAAGGCCGGGCACGAAGGCGGGGCCCGCTCAGGCGGCCGGCAGCGGTCGGCACACCGAGAGTCCGCCCCATGACCACGCGCTTGTTCGGGTCGTCGAGCCGAACTCGTCGGACTCGATGGGGGCCATGGATGCCTCGGCCTGTCCGGTGAGCCGCGCCACCCAGACATGCGGGTCCGCGGCTTCCTTGTCTCGATGGGACCGCCGGCTCGCCCGCGGCGGCAGCAGGCAGCCGCAGCGGTGACTGGGACCCGCAGGTCCACCTACACCCGGCGTGCGGACGTCCGGGCCGGGGTGTCGTCAGGTGTTGCGGGCACGGATGACCACCAGTTCCTCCCGCTTCTCGCCCGCGCCCGCCAGGCCCCTCCGTTCCAGCCAGGCCCGTCGCGAACGCAGGACCGGACCCCACGGCACGGTCGCGCGCGCGGCGATGCCGGCGGACAGGCCCTCGCCGGTCAGCCGGTCGACGGTCGCCTCTGCCCCGCACATGCCCGAGTGCACCATCAGGAGAACGCCTCCAGGGCGAAGCAGGGCGGCAGCGGCCTCGCAGATCCGGTCGATCACGAGGCGTCCGTCGGGACCCGCGTCCCAGGCCCGCTCCGCGCCTCGCGGGGGCAACCGGGTGCTCGGAGCCGGAACGTACGGAGGGTTGGTCACGATCAGGTCGAATCGTCGCCCGCGTGTCCGCTCGGCGAAGTCGCCGTGCAGCACGCGCAGGGGCAGCCGGTGGAACCGCGCGTTCATCCTCGCTGTCACCACCGCGAGCCACGAGACGTCGACCGCCGTGACCGTGGCGGCGCCCCTGCGCGCGGCGTGGAGGGCGAGCGCACCGGTTCCGGTGCCGATCTCCAGGACGTCCGTGAGGGGCCCGACCTCCTCCTGAGCGAGGGTCGCGGCGAGCAGTCGCGTGTCTGCCTGTGGCCGGTAGACGCTCGGGAGGGCGACCAGTCCGCCGGGGAGCGTCCCCGAGGTCAGAGCCGTGCTGGTCATCGCCTGCCTCATCTCCGGGTTGGAATCCGGCTCGCGTGCGGGCTGCTTTCGTGGCTACGGGCCCACCGGGCTACAGCGGGCGTGGCCCTCGTGTCAGGGTTGGAAGAGGACCTTGACGGCCCCGTCCTGCTTCTTCTGGAACATGGCGTACGCGTCCGGTGCCTGTTCGAGCGGCAGGCGGTGGGTGGCGAAGCCGTCGACGCCCAGCGGGTCCCCATCGGTGAGCAGGGGGATGATGTCGTCGACCCAGCGCAGCACATTGGCCTGGCCCATCCGCAGCGTCAGTTGCTTGTCGAACATGGTGAGCAGGGGCAGCGGATCGACCGCGCCGCCGTACACCCCGGACACCGAGACGGTGCCGCCGCGGCGGACGAGGTCGATGGCGGTCTGGAGGGCCGCGAGCCGGTCGACTCCGGCGCGCTTCATCAGGGATGCGGCCAGCGCGTCCGGCAGGAGGGTGGTCAGGCCCTGGGCGGCTTCGGCGACGCGGCTGCCGTGGGCCTCCATGCCCACGGCGTCGATGACGGAATCAGGGCCACGCCCACCGGTGAGTGAACGGACGGCCTCGGGCAGGTCGTCGCCGCACTCCTTCAGGTCCAGGGCGTGGACGCCGCGTCGACGTGCCCTTTCCAGCCGCTCGGGGACGAGGTCGATGCCGATGACCGTGTCGGCTCCACGGTGAGCGGCGACGCGGCAGCTCATGTCGCCGATGGGCCCGAGTCCGAGGACCGCGACGCTGCCTCCCTGGGGCACGGCCGCGTACGCGACCGCCTGCCACGCCGTGGGCAGGACATCGGAAAGGTAGACGAAGCGGTCGTCGGAGGGTCCGTCGGGAACAGGGATCGGCAGCGAGTTGCCGAACGGCACGCGCAGGTACTCGGCCTGACCGCCGGGGACCTGGCCGTAGAGTTTCGTGTACCCGAAGAGCGAGGCGCCTGTGCCATGCTCCCGTACCTGCGTCGTCTCGCACTGGGAGTGCAGCCCATGGCCGCACATGAAGCATGACCCGCACGAGATGTTGAACGGGATCACCACCCGGTCCCCCGGCTTCAGAACGGTGACCTCCGGTCCCACCTCCGCGACGACTCCCATGGGCTCGTGCCCCAGGATGTCGCCGGGATCGATGAACGCCCCGAGGACTTCGTAGAGGTGCAGGTCGGAGCCGCACAGCCCGGTCGTCGTGATCCTGACGATGACGTCATCGCCATCGCGGATCACCGGATCGGGCACGGTGTCCACACGCACGTCCCTCTTGCCCTGCCAGGTGAGAGCCCTCATGACGCCTCCTCATCGACCCTGCGTGTCGTCGCTCTCGTCCGTGTACGGCCCACCGTCGCTGGTCCGCGTCCGCCGCGCCGTTGCCGTCGGCCCCGCCGGCCGAGCTCACCTCCGCTCGGGCGCCCGGGCCCGCCTTTCGGCCCACCTATCTCTGCACGCCCCTTCGTCCCGTGCTCCGCCGGATCACTCATCGCGCACCACCCGGACACTCGTGACCTCGGTGTCGACCGCGTCCGGCACGACCATGCCCGCCCGCACACCGGTCCGCAGGTAACGCAGGACGTCGCCGCTCAGGCGCTCCCCCGGCACCACTGCCGGGATGCCCGGCGGATAGGGGGTCAGCATCTCGGCGGCGACCCGGCCGTCCGCCTTCTCCCAGGGGACCTGCTCCGTACGGGCGAAGAAGGCGTCCCGCGGAAGGCTCGCCTGCTCCAGCCGGAGCGTCGACGGCGGCGGGATCTCGACGGGCCGGCCGGAGCGCAATCCCGCTCGCTGCCCGGACAGGTCCGTCAGCCCCGCCACGAGTGCCTCCGCGGTGTCGGCGTCGTCGGCGTGGGTGAACTGTGCGGTGAGGCGGCGGTGGTCGGCGATGTGGAGGTTGATCCGGCGGTTCGCACGCAGCCAGTCGGCGGCGCGGTAGCCGGTGATCTTCCACGCGCTGAGGTCGATGATGATCTGGAGGGGGTCCATGTCGGCCGCCCGGCCTGGCCCGCAGAAGTCGTCGCGGTCGTTCACGCGGATACCGCCGATCCGCGAGACGCGTGCCCGGGTCTGACGGGCGAGGGTCAACGCGTGGTCGTACAGGGTCTCACCGTGTTCGACCATCTGCCGGCGCCAGCCGTCCAGAGCGGCGTACATGAGCACGTTGGGGCTGGTGGTGCCCAGCAGGTCCTCGCGGCTCCTGAGCACCTCGGGCCGGACCAGGTGGCCCTGAAGGTGGAACACGGAGCTCTGCTCCAGGGCTGAGCCCATTTTGTGGACGGACGTGACGCACACGTCGGCCCCGGCGTCCATGGCCCAGGTGGGGAGGTCGGGGTGGAACGGCAGGTGGGCCCCCCATGCTTCGTCGACGATGAGCGGCCGGCCCCGCCGGTGACATACCTCCGCGATCGCGGCCAGGTCCGAACAGGTGCCGTAGGGGGTGGGTGTCGTCACCAGCGCGCCCCGAGCGTCGGGGTGATCGGCGAACGCCGCCTCGAACGCCTCGGCCGCCGGCGGGTGGGCCAGGTGACGCTCCGCGTCCCATTGGGGGTCCACCCAGGCGGGCTCGATCCCCGAGAGGATCAGACCCGACACCACGGACTTGTGGGCGTCGCGGCCCACCAGCAGCTTCTCGTGCGGCCCCGCGACGGACAGCATCGCCGACTTCACCGAGAGGGAACTGCCGCAGGTCGAGAAGAAGGCGTGGTCCGCACCGACGGCCTCGGCCATCAGGGCTTGGGCCTCCTGCACCACGCCCTGGGAAGACGTGCGGTCGTCCAGACCGCTGGTGGCGAGGACATCGGACCAGAACGTCGCATCGCCGAGCACGGCCCGCACCCTGGGGTCGGCACCCCGTCCCTGTTTGTGGCCGGGGGGTGTGAACGGTGTCTGGCCCTCGCGGTGGTACTCCGCCAATGCATCGAGAACGGGTGCCTTCGACTGGTCCATAGCGCGCACCTGCCCCGGAACCGATCACGAAAACGGACATTCGGCGTGATTCGGTGGGAGGTGCGTGGCGCTGACGGGCCGGGCCGGTCTGCTCTTGCCGGCCGCTTCGGGCGAGGAGGCGACGTACCGCTTCTTTCACTGCGCCGCGGGTCGCGGGGCCGTGACGTGCGTCATCCTCCCCGAGCGCGTGCGTCACGCCTCTCCCCGCGGTGTGCGTCCCCTCGACCCGTTCCGGCCGATCGGGGTGGCTCGTACGGAGTCTTGGCGGGCCTCGCGGGAAGGCCCGGCCTCTTCCGCGGCAGGCATGCCGCGCGCGGCTACCCGCCCCGTAGACCTGCGTCCCCCCGGACCGCGGGGCCCGGCTTCCCCACGCTGTCGCGAAGCTCGTCGGCGCGGCCCCCCGCACCGAGCAGACCGGTCGCCTCGAAACGCAGCTCCCGTTCCAGGCGCGGCAACCGGGCGCGGGCGTATCGCGTGACCACCAGGGGGACACAAGCCCGCACGGGTTGGACCGCACGGAGCCACGCCGGCACGTAGACGGTCGTCTCACGCCGGACCACGGCGGCGGCCAGCCGGTCCGCGACCCGTGCCGCGGTGGACACCCTCCGGGCAGGCGGCGGCATATGGGCGCGCAGTTCACGCAGCACTGCATGACGGTCCGCATCGCGGACCATATCGGTGTCGATCCAGTTGAGGTAGCCGATCCCGACCATCACGCCGCGAGGCGAGAGTTCCGCGCGCAAGGACTGGGCGAAGGACTCGACGCCTGCTTTGGAGGCGCAGTAGGCGCTCATGAGCGGGGTGGCTCCCAGGGCCGCCAGGGAGGCCACTTGCAGGTAGTAGCCGTGGGTGTGGAGGAGGTCGGGCAGGAAGGACCGTGCCGTGACCGCACTGCCCACGAGGTTGACCTCGACGACGCGACGCCACACGTACGGGTCGGTGTCGGCGAACATGCCCCCTTGGGCGACGCCGGCGTTGCCCACCACGACGGACACCGGCCCGAATCGGGAGCGAACCTCCCGGGCCGTGTCGGCCATGGCCACATCGTCGGTCACGTCGACCTCCCAGGTGGCCGCCTCGGCACGTGACGCTGCGGCCACCTCTTCCAGGCGTCTTCTCTCCAGACCCAGGAGGGCCAGGCGCGCACCCCGCTCGCCGAGGGACCGGGCCAGCGCCGCTCCCAGTCCTCTCGCCGCCCCGGTCACCACGACGGTGCGGTCCTGGAGGGGCCGGCCCTGGCTCTGTGTCCTCACGTGGCGCCTCCCGCTCATTCGGGTCGGCCCGGCCGCGGCGGTGCCGAACGCCCGCGGGGGTCGGGGTCCCCCTTCCAGGATGCTCCTCCTCGGCGGTCGCCCGCGGACGGGAACACGCGGCCCGGACAGGGCGCGACCGGTCCTCGGCTCACGACAGCGCGGGCGACGAGCGCGTCCGGTCCTGACCGCGTGAAGCATGTCCATGGGGGTAGGCGCACCACGACCGTGTCGTCACTCCGGTGAGGACGTGTTCCGTGCGGCCGGCCAGACTCCGGTCGTCCGGTGAGTCCGGAAAGGGCCCTCCACCCCGAGGGCGGCCTCTTCTCGTGGCTGCCCGGGGCGGCGCCGTGCCGTACGCGGCCCGGGCCGTACGGGGGCAGCACCCGTCGTTCCGCTAGGAGGGATCCCCCGTGGCCGTCCGACATCAGCTCGTCCGACGTCCGCCGCTCTCGGTGTGGGCCGTGCTCGCCGATCCGGCCCGCTACGGAGAGTGGGTGGCCGGTCCGTCGGAGTCCGTCCCGCTCGACGACAGCTGGCCCTCACCAGGCTCCCGGCTGCGCTACACGATCCGGCTGGGCCCCTGGACGGTCGAGGGTGTGACGACCGTCCGCCACCAGGAGGCCGGCAGGGAGCTGGAACTGGAAGCAGCGTTCAAGTCCCTCGGCACGGCGAGGATCTTCCTCCAGCTCAGGCCGTGGGGTGAAGAGACGCTCGTCGTCTGCGACGAGCACCCGCTGCGCGGCCTCGGCGGAACCCTGCACAACCCGGTGAGCGAGGCCGCTCTCCAGCTCAGGCACCGGGGCATGCTGGCTCGTCTGGCCACGGTGGTGGAACGACGGTCCGAGGAGGTGTTCCGTGCCTGACGCGGTGGTGATCGGTGCCGGCCCCAACGGACTGGTGGCCGCGAACCTGCTCGTCGACGCGGGATGGAGCGTGGAGGTCCTCGAAGCCCAGGAGGAGCCCGGCGGGGCCGTGCGGAGCGACCATGGAGTGCACACCGACTACGTCTCCGACCTCTTCAGCGCCTTCTACCCCCTCGCCGCCGCCTCGCCCGTCCTGGCCGGGCTCGACCTCGCCGCCGAGGGCCTGCGCTGGAGCCACGCCCCGAGCGTGCTGGCGCACCCGCTGCCGGACGGGCGGTGCGCCGTACTCGAACGCCATGTGGAGGACACATGTGCCGGGCTGGCGCGGTTCGCCGCCGGCGACGGGCCCTCCTGGGAGGCTCTGTACCGGACGTGGAGGCGGCTGGAACCGGACCTCCTGCGAGCCCTGTTCACGCCATTCCCGCCAGTCCGCGCGGGACTGCGGCTGGCCGCGAGGCTGCGGGGTGCCGAGGGGCTGCGGCTCGCCCGGAGCATGGCCCTGCCTGTGCGGCGTCTGGGCGAGGAGGAGTTCGCGGGGGAAGGCGGCAGGCTCCTGCTCGCGGGCAACGCCCTCCACGCCGACCTGGCTCCCGAGGCGGCGGGCAGCGGCGGCTTCGGCTGGCTGATGTCGATGCTCGGCCAGAGCCACGGGTTCCCCGTCCCCGTAGGCGGAGCCGGAGCGCTCACGGCGGCGCTCGTGAGCCGCCTCCGGCGCCGAGGCGGAGTCCTGCGGTGCGGGCAGCGCGTCACGTCCGTCGTCATCCGCGGCGGCACGGCCGTGGGCGTGGGAACGGCGGGCGGGGAAACGGTCGACGCGCGTCGGGCCGTACTGGCCGACACCTCGGCGCCCGTCCTCTACCGGGAGCTCGTCGGCGAGCAGCACCTTCCGGCTCGTCTCCTGCGTGACCTGGAACACTTCCAGTGGGACTTCGCGACTTTCAAGGTCGACTGGGCGCTGACGGGCCCCGTGCCGTGGGTCGTGTCCGGAGCCGTCGGCGCCGGCACCGTTCACCTCTCCGACGGGGTGGACGGCCTGACCCGCTTCGCCGCTCAGATCGCCAGAGGGCTCGTCCCCGACGAGCCGTTCGTCCTCTTCGGTCAGATGACCACCGCGGACCCCACCCGGTCACCCGCCGGAACGGAATCGGCGTGGGCCTACACCCACCTCCCCCAGCGCGTCACCGCGGACGCGGGTCCCGACGGCATCACCGGCCGGTGGGACCCCGGAGAACAGGAAGCGATGGCCGACCGGGTCGAGAGCCAGGTCGAACGCCTCGCACCCGGCTTCCGCTCCTTGATCGCGGCACGCCGTGTCCTCGCCCCTCCGACCCTCCAGGCCATGGACGAGAACCTCCACGGCGGCGCCATCAACAACGGCACCACGGCTCTCCACCAGCAGACGGTCTTCCGGCCCACACCCGGCACCGGTCGGCCGGCGACGCCGGTCAAGCACCTCTATCTGGCCTCCGCCGCCGCCCACCCGGGTGGCGGCGTCCATGGAGCGCCGGGTGCCAACGCGGCCCGAGCCGCGCTGCTCCCCCGCACCGTACGCGCGACCCTCCACCGCGCTCGACGGTGACGGCCCTCCGTACTCACTCGGGTAGGTCCCGCGAGAGCGGCGCAAGCCGCCATGGCAGGCTCGCGGCACCCCGCTCTTCAGCCGCTGGGTCCGTCGTTCCGGTTGCCGCTGCCACCCATGTGGGTGAGCTTGGAGAGGAGGTCCGAAAGGGACCGACCCCTCGCCGATCGTGCTTGTCCTCAGGAGGAGACATGGCGCACCCCGAGCAGGACCCGAAGCGGCAGGAAGGTCCGGAGGACGGCGGCGCCGACGGCACGCCTGACGTCCACGACGGAGGAGCGGACGGCGGCGCGGACGGAGGAGCGGACGGCGGCGCGGACGCTGGCGCGGACAGCGGCGCGGATGGCGGCGCGGACGGAGGAGCGGACAGCGGCGCGGACGGTGGCGCTGATGGCGGCGCGGACGGAGGCGCCGACGGAGGAGCGGACAGCGGTGCCGACGGAGGCTCGGATGGCGGCGCGGACGGAGGCGCGGACAGCGGCGCCGACAGCGGCGCCCAAGAGGCTGGCGACGGCGATTGAGCACCGTGTCGAGGACGCTTCAGGGCACGGCCTCGGATGCCGAGAGCGGTGTCCTGGAGACTCGGCTGATCGGCCTCAGCCGCGAGGAGTTCGCTGTGAGCGTGTGGGGGCGCGCCCCGCTGATCACCCGCGGAAGCGGTGACTTCTCCGACCTCTTCTCAGCATCCGCTGTGGACGAGCTGGTCTCCCGACGCGGGCTGCGCACGCCGTTCCTCCGCGTCGCCAAGGGCGGCTCCACCGCCCCGGAGTCCTCGTTCACCTCGCCGGGAGGAGTGGGCGCTTCGGTGCCGGACCAGTTGGACGACACCGCGCTGTGGCGGAGTCTCGCCGACGGCAGCACCCTGGTCCTGCAGGCACTGCAGCGCACCTGGCAGCCGATCACGGACTTCGTGGCGCGGCTCGGCACGGAACTCGGCCATCCCGTCCAGGCGAATGCCTACGTCACCCCACCGCAGAACCGCGGCTTCGACGACCATTACGACGTCCACGACGTCTTCGTTCTGCAGGTCACCGGGACCAAGCGCTGGATGGTCCACGAGCCCGTGCACCCGGCGCCGCTGCGCGACCAGCCCTGGACCGCTCACCGCGCCGCAGTCGCCGAAGCAGCACGGAGCGAGGCGCGCATCGACACCGTGCTCGAACCCGGCGACGTCCTCTATCTGCCGCGCGGCTGGCTGCACGCCGCCGAGGCGCTGGGCACGGTGTCGATCCATCTGACGCTCGGCATCCACACCTGGACGCGGCACGCGCTGGCGCAACAACTCGCCGAGTCCGCCCTTTCGTTGCTGCGGGAGGATGTGGAGATGCGCGAGTCCCTGGCCCTGGGCGTGGACGGTCCGGGCGACGAAGTCGACTTCGTGCGCCGACGTCTCGTCGCCGCGCTCGCCGAGGCCGATCCCGCTCCCCTCTTCCACCGCGACCGCCGCGGCCAGGCGCGCCCCGCGCCCATGGGGCCCCTGGCGCAGCTCAGAGCCGTCGCCAACCTCGCCCCCGACTCGCCGGTACGGCTCCGGGAGGCGCTGGAGGCGAGGCTGGAGGGTCGTCGTCTCATCACCCGCGCCGGGTGGCTCGACCTCACGGAGGCGGACATCCCCTCGACGCTGCAGATCCTCGGCGGCGGCACTCACCCTGCCGGCACACTGGGTCTTCCCTTCGTCGAACGGCTGCTCCGCGCGGGCGTCCTCGTCCCCGCCGGGTCGTGAGACCGGCCCGATGACGACTCCGGCACGGTTCCTCTGCTCCGATGCCGCGCGCCTGCGCGGGGATCCGATCGCGGGCACAGCTCCGTACGGTTCGGTCTGGATCCTGATCGAGTACCGGGGCGGCTGGCCGTTCAACGGTTTCGACGGACTCGATCTCGATCCCGGCATCAAGGCACGGGTGAACTCCGCCGCACGGGCGATGCGTGCCCGCGTGGTGCTGATCAGGCGACCCGGCCGCGCTCGTCCGGACGAACAACCGCGATGGGCCGTTCTCCGCTACGAGGAGGGCGGAAGCCACAGTCAGCATTGGGGAGCCTGGGACGACGACAGCGACTTGGCGGGAATCGTCACCGCCCTGGACGCGCCTGGGGAGCGGGGGCGTCCGCCCGTCCTCCTCGTCTGTACCCACGGCCTGCACGACACCTGCTGCGCTCTCCGCGGCCGTCCGGTGGCCCGCGCGCTGAGTGAGGGATGGCCTCAACTGGTCTGGGAGTGCACGCACGTGGGAGGTGACCGGTTCGCCGCCAACGTCGTCGTCGCACCCGACGGTGTCTACTACGGCAACCTCGACGCCCTCTCGGCGGTGAGGGTGGTGGAGGAACATCTGTCGGACCGCATCCACCCGGACCACCTGCGCGGCTACACGGGCCTCACCCCGCCCCAGCAGGCGGCCCTGTCCGCTGTTCTCCACCACGCCGGTCCATCGGGTCGGCACGACTACTTCATCGAGCGGACGGTCAGGGACGACGACCGCTGGCGGGTCCGTGTCACCGGCCGGCTCGCCGGACTGTCGACCTTCGAGGTCGAGGTCCACGCCCAGCGGGCACGTGCGCACCAGCTGACCTGCCGCGCCCTGTCACCCAGCTCGGCGGTGTACTACGAGGTCACCTCGCTTCACGTCGCCTGATCGCCCCCCTGCCTCTCATGGCGTTCTCCTCGCGCCTTCCGCAGGAACGCCCACCCCTCAGTCGCCGGCGTGCGGTGCGGGTGTGGGGGTTTGCCGAGTCGCGCCCCAGGAGGCGAGAAGGCGTAGGCCCTGCTCGGAGGGGGAGGCGGGCTCGGCGGTGTAAATGGTGAGGGTGAGGCCGGGTTCGGCGGCCATCTCAAGCCCTTGGTAGGCGAGAGTGAGTTCACCGACGGCCGCATGGTGGTAGCGCTTGAAGCCGGTGCCGTGATGGCGGACGTCGTGGGCGCCCCAGCGGGTGCGGAAGGCGTCGCTGCGGGTGGAGAGCTCGCCGACGAGGTCGTGGAGGTCCTTGTCGTGGGGGTCGCGGCCTGCTTCGGTGCGCAGGATGGCGACGGTGATGTCGGCGGCCTGGTCCCAGTCGGGGTAGAACCGGCGGGCGTCGGGGCTGAGGAAGGTGAAGCGGGCCAGGTTCTCCTGGTTGTGGGGGTCGGCGTAGACGTCGGCGTAGAAGGCATGGGCGAGCCGGTTGGCGGCGAGGAGGTCCATGCGGCCGTTGCGGACGAACGCCGGCCCCTCGGTGATCGCGTCCAGCGTCCACTGGAGGCTCGGATGCGGCTTCCAGCGCCGCGTGGCGCGGCGGCGGGGCCGGGCGAGTGAGTCGGAGCCGTCGGCTGTCTGTGCCAGGCGGAGCAGATGGGCGCGCTCGGCGTCGTCGAGCTGCAGAGCGCGGGCGACGGCCTCCAGGACAGCCGGTGAGACGCCGGCAAGGTGGCCGCGCTCCAGCTTGGCGTAGTACTCGACGCTCACGTCGGCCAGCGTCGCGACCTCGCTGCGGCGCAGGCCCGGCACGCGCCGACGGGTGCCGGCGGGCAGGCCGGCTCGCTCGGGGGTGATCTTCGCGCGCCGCGAGGTGAGGAACTCGCGGACCTCTGCCTGGTTGTCCACACCCTCGACGGTACGTCCCGGGTACGGCCGCAGGGATGCACTGGCAGTACACCCCTTGAGGGTGTCTCGCTGCGGGCGACGGGAGCGGCTTGTCTGGACGGCGTGGTGCTGTCCGCCTTGCTGTCACGACGGATGCGCACCTGTACCTGCACCTGTACTCGGCAGACGGCCGCGGATCTCCGGCGGCTGCCCGCCACGGCACGCGAAGGAACCCCTCTCATGCGCGGAGCAGTGATCCACGCCCCCGGCGATGTCCGCTTCGAGACCCTGGACGACCCGACGATCCTCAAGCCCACCGACGCGATCATCCGGACAGCCGTCACCTGTGTCTGCGGCTCGGACCTGTGGCCCTACCGGGGCGCGGAGCCGATCGGCGAGCCGCACCCGATGGGCCACGAGTACGTCGGCTTCGTGGAAGAAGTGGGCAGCGAGGTCACTTCCCTGCGGCCCGGGCAGTTCGTCGTCGGCTCGTTCGCCACCTCGGACAACTCCTGCGCGAACTGCCGGAACGGCTATCCGTCGAACTGTCTGCACCGCGAGTTCATGTCGACCTGCCAGGCCGAGTACGTCCGTATCCCGAACGCCCAGGGCACCCTGGTCGCCACCGACGAGGTCCCCGGCGAGGAGTTCTGGCCCGGGCTGCTGGCCGTCTCCGACGTGATGGGCACCGGCTGGTGGGCCGCGGAGGCGGCCGGGGTGAGGCCCGGCTCTGCCGCGGTCGTCGTGGGCGACGGCGCGGTCGGCCTGTGCGGCGTGATCGCGGCGAAGGAGATGGGCGCGGAACGGATCATCGCCATGTCCCGCCACGAGTCCCGGCAGAAGCTCGCCCTGGCCTTCGGCGCGACCGACATCGTCACCGAACGCGGTGAGGAGGGCGCGGCCCGGATCAAGGAGCTGACCGGCGGGATCGGCGCCGACTCCGTCCTGGAATGCGTCGGCACAGCCCAGGCCATGAGCCAGGCCCTGCACTCTGCCCGCCCCGGCGGCAGCGTCGGCTTCGTCGGCGTCCCCCACGACGTCGCGGTCGACGGGCAAGAGCTGTTCTTCTCCCACGTCGGGCTGCGCGGCGGCCCCGCCCCCGTCCGCCGCTACCTCCCCGATCTCATCGACCGCGTCCTGACCCGCCGCATCGACCCGGGCCAGGTCTTCGACCTCACCCTCCCCCTCGCGGAGGTGGCAGAGGGCTACAAGGCCATGGACGAACGCCGCGCCATCAAGACCCTCCTCATCCCCTGACCCGTCCCCCGTCCGAAGGAGCGATCATGCAGATCACCCGCGGCTCGACCGACACCGTCAAGGGGCCGGCCGACTGGTTCACCGGCGACGTCTACATCGACGCCGTCGCCGCCGCGCCCGCCCCTTCCAGGGTCACCGCGAACCTGGTGCACTTCATGCCGGGCGCCCGCACCCACTGGCACCGGCATTCCCTGGGGCAGACCGTCTTCGTCACCGAAGGCGTCGGCCTGTGCCAGCGTCGCGGCGGACCGGTGGAGATCATCCGGCCAGGCGACCGCGTCCTGTTCGAGGCCGACGAGGAGCACTGGCACGGCGCAGCCCCTAACCGGCTGATGGTCCACCTGGCCATCAACGAGGGCGACGCCGACCATGCCGTCGTGCACTGGCTGACGCCCGTCACCGATGCCGAGTACGCCGCCGCCCCGGCCGTCTGACCTCACGCCCGGCCCTCTCGTACACGTCTGACCCGGAGGTCCCCTCGATGCACTCCACAGACCTTCGCGGTCCGGCCTGTATCGCTTCCGCGGTCGCTCTCCTGCTCGCCGCGACCACGTGCTCCAGCGACCGGCGAGAAGCGGGGCCGACCGCCTCCACGACGTCCGTCTCGTCACCTGCTTCCGGGCGGCAGGAGGTGCTGGCGACCACCGCGCCGCGCCGTGGTCCCGCCTCCCCTTCGCCGGCCTCCGGCAGGAGCACCCTCATGGACATCCGCGTCACCCTCGACGGCAATCCGGTCGAGGCCACCTTGAACGACAGCCCCGCCGCACGCGACTTCGCCGAACTGCTCCCGCTCGCACTGGATCTGAAGGACTTCCATGGCGTCGAACGGGTCGCCGGCCTGCCGCGCAAGCTGGACACCTCGAGCTCCCCCGAACCGACCGCGGCCAGGACCGGCGACATGGCCTACTACGCCCCCTGGGGCAACCTGGCGCTCTTCCACCAGGACGGGCCTTCCGCTTCCGCCGACCTGCTCGTCCTCGGCCACCTCGACGTCGGCGCCGCCCGGCTCGGCCGAGCCGGCCGCATCACCATCGAATCAGCCTCCTGACTCTCCCTCCCCGCCTTGACCGCCCGACGGGACGACAACGGCGTGAATCCCACCTACGACTTCTCCGGCCAGGCCGCTTTCGTCACCGGCGCCTCCTCCGGCATGGGGCTGGCCGCCGCCCGCGCCTTCGCCGAAGCGGGCGCCGCCTGGGCCTCGCCGACATCGACGGGGAGACCGTCACCACCGCCGTGAAGGGCCTCACCGCTGTTGGCCACCGGGCGCGCGCCCTGGTCTGCGACGTGTCCGACGAGGACCAGATCGCCGCGGCCGTCGCCCACACGGTGGAGACCTTCGGACGGCTCGACATGGCCCACAACAACGCCGGCGGCCGTCGCGGAAGCCCGCGAGCGACGCGGCGAGAGGCCGGCAGGCGGTGGTCGGGCGATCGTGCACGGAGCGCGGCAGGCGCGTGACTGCTGCGCCGATCAGCGGGTAGAGGCGTAGCGTAGGAAGTGCCCGAAGGCCGGTGGACCGTACGGGTCCGTACCGCATCCCAATGTGGAGGGTTGGATCTCCGCCAGCCGCACAGCCGGGGAATTCTCTCCCTGGCTCAGGTCGTCGATACGCCGATGGCGGCCCTGCCCGCCCCGTATGCCCCGACGTCCGGCCTTCCCGGCCCCCGCGACTCAGAGACCACACATATCCCTTGCGTCGTCCGCCTGGTCTGGCTGGTGGAAAGTTGTCCGCCATGCCCACCGTCGCCTTCGTGGACGGAACCCTCTCGCTGAGCCTCGCGGCCGATCTCGCCGTCCCCGACCGAGCGGCCGCCGTCCGCACCATGCAGGCCCTCGTCCTCGGCCACCGGCCGGACCGCGTGCTTGTGCACCTCACGCCCGGCCCGCCGACGTCCGCCGCGCTCAGCGTCCTGGCCCGGCTCCGGCGCCTGTGCGAAACGCTCTCGCTTCCCCTCGGCCTCGCCGCGGGCCCGCCGCCCGGTGCGCGGGCTCGCGGCCGCACCAGGGCGGGTGCGTCATGACCGGCGGGCTGGCGCACGAGGTCGAGACCGTCCTCGCCGACGGTGGCTTCGGCCCGGGCAGCGGCCTCGCCGTCCAGGAGCGCGCGGACGGCGTGCTCGTCTCCTGGAGCGCCGACGCGCTCATCCGGCCGACGATCCTCGCCCACGCCTCCGACCCGGCCGTCCACACCCGCGCCACCATCCCAGGGATACGCACCGCGCTGGACCACGCCCTGGCCGCGCTTTTCCTGGACGCGGGGTTCCACACCATAACCTCCTCCGACGGCGTCCTCCTCGTGAGCCGGATGCGGTCGGCAGCCCGTCCGCCCTGGTGACAGCCGGATCGAGGCGGATCCCCAACCGCTTCGACCCAGCTGCTCGACGAACGGGGCGTCCGCGGCGTCGCTGTCGCCACCGGCCCGCGTGGACCCCACCTCACCTCAGGCGACCTGCGTCACCGGCGAGACAGCGCCCGTCTCACCCACTGCCCCGACGAACAGCACACGGGATCGTCCCGTCCGCCTACCCCTCGACCCCCGTGGAGGTGTGCGCAGCGCCCACCGGCTTGGATTCCGGGGAGCCTCGCTGACGCAAATACACGGACAGGATGGCCATGGCGGCCACGGCCAGCAGTTCCGACTGCCAGTTCTGCAGTGAACGGTCCCAGAAATCGGCGGAGACGAGATAGTCGCTCCAGGACACCGGTGGCAGGAGCTCGCGCAGCTGCTGCTCGTTGTATGCGGCTGTTCCGGCGATCGACTGCGCGAGCCAGGACAGGACGAACAGCAAGGCCATCGCGGTGCCGAGAGAGCGTGAGTACAGGCGCTGCCGCCAATCCTTCGTGCCCGCCCACCGGGGTGAGTCGGCCCGGACGTGGTCGCCGATACGCTGCTCCTCATCACTTTCGGTTCCCGCCTTGTGGAGTTCCTTGGACTCGGGCGAGCCACGCTGGAGGAGCCAGACCGTGCCGAAGATGTAGAGGAAGAACTGGAGGAACTCCGACTGCCAGTTCTCAGTGACGTCGACGGCGAAGTCCGACGACATCAGGTACTCGCCGATCGTCAGCTGCTGCATCCCGTCGACGGCGAGGTCCTCGTTGTAGCCGGCCCGTCCGGCGACTGCCTGGCCGGCGAGGACCAGGAGGAACGCGCCGCCGAAGGCGAGTGTGAGGCTGTTGTCCCGCCAGAAGATTCCTTTACGGGATTCGCTCCGCCTGTTCACCGGTACATCGCCCCGATCATGGTGAAGTAGCTCAGCCCGCCAAGGATCATCACCAGACAGGCTACGAACACGAGGCGCACGTCAGCCGCCCTTCACCATGCATCGGTAAGGCTCCCCGGCCTGCGGCCGGCACCCTGCCGCAGTGACTTTCCAGCCATCGGCGAACTGCGACAGGAACAGGGTGTCGTCCGGAAGCCGCAGCAGCGCCTGCCTCCCGTACACCTGGGTGGGGCCGGGCGCTCCGCCGCCGGCGGGGAGATCCTGGCCTTCGAGAGCAGCACTGCACGACATGTTCTCGGTGCCCTCGAGTTCCTCGCGGGTTTGGGGCGCCAACAGCGTGCACGCCTGTGCGTAGTCCCCTTCGGCGAGTGCCTCTTCGAAAGCCACGCCAGCGTGCCTGGCCCCGTCCACGCGGCCGGCGGGCGCTCCGCAGCCGCACACCAGGACCGCGGCCGCCACGGCGACGGCTGTGAGAGGAGGAGCCCAGGACGGCTTCCTTCCCTGGACAGCGGGCCACGGCACGAGGCGAAGATGCCGTGTCACTTGTCGGCCGCGCTGGGCACGGCAAGCGGGTCACGCGGCGCCTTTCCCTTCTCCGCCTCAAGCTGCTCGCCGAGATCGGTCAGCAGGTTGCGCCCCATGGCCTTGCGGACGTCGGGGAACCATTCCTTCTCCTCTTCCTCGACGTGGTGGCGGACGTTCTCCATCAGGACGCTCATCTTGGCCTTGAAGCGTTCGTCGGAGGGATCCATGTCCTTGAGTTCGGAGAGCATCCATACGACGGCATGGTGCTCCTCGATGCTCTCGAGAATGTGGTCGGTGGTGTCGGGCGCTGCTTCACGGGCGGCCGGATAGAAGACCTCCTCCTCGATCCAGGCATGCACGGTCAGCTCTTCGACGACCTGGTCGGCGATCGTCCTGCGCTCGGTGAGATCGTCGTCCCCGGTCTTCTCGAACCGCTTGAACAGCTTCTCCACCGTTTTGTGGTCCTCGCGCAGCAGCACGATGGCATCCATGAAATCTCCTCCGCCTGGGCCTGCAGGTGCCGGATCCGTAAGGGACACCCCACCATCAGTCCGGAATGCGCTCGGTGATGCTCCTGGCCCTCGTGACACTCCCGGGACCGCCCACCCGGCCCAACCCCGGCTTCGCAAGACTGGGCGCCCTTCGACGCGGCGAGATGCTGATCTCGGCGGGTGCTGTCGATGCGTGCGGCAGCGGCGGCAGGCTCCACAGCGGACTGCGCAACGTCGTCCCGGCTGTCGACCGCCCGGCCTTCGATCGGTCATGGGGTGGCGATGCCAGGGAGGGCGCGTTACCGGCGGCGGAACGTCTCTTCGACTTCCGATCCCCTCGATCGGCGTATGTCGGCGTGACAAGGCGGGATACGGCATGACCGTCGGGGTAGCGGATCACCATGGACACCACCACGGAAACCATGCCCTTGCGCGCCGTCGCGTTGGTCTGCACGCTCTCCCCGTCCCCGAAGAAGTCCAGCTCACAACTGCTGGCCGAGCAGACCCTGGCCGCCCTGGCCGGTCATGGTGTGACCGGCCAGGTGATCCGGATCGCCGACCACGACGTCAAGCCGGGCGTCGAGGTCGACATGGGAAACGGTGACGCCTGGCCGGGGATCCGCGACACGATCCTGGGCTGCGACATCCTGGTCCTGTCCACACCCATCTGGCTCGGCCACCCTTCCAGCCTCGCCCAGCGTGTCCTTGAACGCCTCGACGCCGAACTCGGCGAGAGCGACGACGAGGGCCGCCTGCTCACCTACGGCAAGGTGGCTGCCGTGTGCGTCGTCGGGAACGAGGACGGTGCCCACCATGTCAGCGCCGAGCTCTTCCAGGGCCTCAGCGACGTCGGATTCTCCCTCGCGCCGAACGCCGTCACCTACTGGGTCGGCGAAGCCATGCAGGGCACCGACTACCAGGACCTCGACACGACCCCCGAGAAGACCGCCGCGACGACCAGGACACTCGCCGCGAACACCACGCACCTGGCGCGCCGCCTCAAGACATCGGCCTACCCGCCCTCTTCTTGACCTCCGCCGCACCCGACCGAGCCGGAAGGAGACCACGATGACCTCCCCCGAAGAGAGCCGCCTCATCGATCCGGTGAAGCTGCACCCCCGGCCCCCGTTCCCCGGGCAGGACCAGGAGCATCCTGGCTGGACCGAGGCGATGGATCCCCGCCCCGACCACGGCGAGGACAGCTATCGGGGACACGATCTGTTGCGTGGCCGGAAGGCGCTGGTCACCGGAGGGGACTCCGGGATCGGCCGGGCCGTCTGTCTCGCCTTCGCCCGGGAGGGAGCCGATGTCGTCTTCACCCACTTGCCCGAGGAGTCCGGGGACGCCGACGAGACCGCCCGCCTGGTCCGCGAGGCCGGCCGCACAGCGGTCGCCGTCGCCTGCGACATCCGGCACGAGAACGAGTGCACCGCCCTCGTCGACAGGACGGTCGGCGAGCTGGGCGGCCTCGACCTGCTCGTCAACAACGCCGCGTACCAGATGGCCCAGCCGGACGGCATCGCGGCGATCACCACCGAGCAGTTCGACCGGGTCATGAAGACCAATCTGTACGGGATGTTCTGGCTCACCAAGGCCGCGCTGGCCCACCTGCCGCGCGGCGGCTCCGTGATCAACACGGCGTCCGTGCAGGGCTATCAGCCCAGTCCGCACCTCCTCGACTACGCGATGACCAAGTCCGCGATCGTCTCCTTCACCCACGGCCTCGCCCAGATGCTCGCCAGTCGGGGTGTCCGGGCCAATGCCGTGGCCCCCGGCCCGGTCTGGACACCGCTGATTCCGGCCACGATGCCCGACCCGACGAGCTTCGGCGCGCAGTCGCCCCTGGGCCGTCCCGCTCAGCCGGCCGAGATGGCACCCGCGTACGTGTTCCTCGCCTCCGACCGCGCCTCCTACATCACCGGCGAGATCGTCAACGCCACCGGCGGAACACCACTGCCGTGACCCCTGACGAGGCGCTGCGCCGGATCGCCTTCCTCCTCGAATGGCGCGGGGCGTCCCCCTACCGGGTACGGGCCTTCCACACGGCGGCCGACGCCGTCCGCGGCATGCCGCCGGGACCGGTGGACGCCGAGCGGGCCGGGCTACTGCGCGGAGTGGGGCCGGTCACCGCTCAGGTGATCGCCCAGGCGTCGACGGGGGCGGTTCCTGACTATCTCGCCCGTCTCCGGTCCGAAGCCGATCCGGGCGCCCGCGCCGGGTGGGACCTCGTTTCCGCGAGTACCGGGGACTGCCATCTGCACTCCGACTGGTCGGACGGCGGCAGTCCGATCGAAGAGATGGCCGCAGAGGGCCGTGCCCTGGGCCACCAGTGGGCCGTGCTGACGGATCACTCGCCGCGGCTGACGATCGCCCATGGGCTGAGCGCCGGGAGGCTGAAGAGCCAAGTGGAGGCCGTGGCCGCCGTGAATTCCAGGATGGGCCCGGGTTTCCGGCTGCTCACCGGCATCGAATGCGACATCCTTGAGGACGGCTCGCTCGACCAGGACGAAGACCTCCTCGGCCGGCTCGACATCGTCGTGGCGTCCGTCCACTCCGCACTTCGTTCGGAACCCGGCCCCATGACCGCCCGTATGGTGGCCGCGGTGCGCAACCCGCACGTCGACGTTCTGGGGCACTGCACGGGTCGGATCATCACCGGCAGGGGCCGCCCGGAATCCCGCTTCGACGCCCAGACCGTGTTCGCCGCGTGCGCGGACGCCGGTACGGCGGTGGAGATCAACTGCAGGCCCGAACGGCGCGACCCGCCGGACGACCTGCTCGAACAGGCCGCCGCCGCAGGCTGCCGCTTCGCGGTGGACACCGACGCCCACGCCCCCGAGCAGTTGTACTGGCAGAGTACGGGCTACGCCCGCGCCGCCCGGGCCGGCCTGGGAGCCGATCGCCTGATCACGACCTGGCCGCTCGGTCGGCTGCTGAGCAGCAGAAGCAGCCGACGATGAACCACCCCCTCCCCCGCCGCCTCATCCTCACCAGCGTCTGGCCCCTGCCGGACAGCCGGCTGGTCAGCATCCTCGACCACGTCGCGAGCCGTCCGGGCGCCCGCGGGCTCACACGAGCCGGCTCACCACCACCGCCTGCGCCCTCCCTCCCGCAGCGCCGGCAGATCGGCGTGTGATGTCCCACCACCTACGTCGGAGTGGAGGCTGCCGGGAGTGCTTGGGCAGCGCCGCTGCGGGCAGCGGCAGAGTCGGGGCTGTTGCAAGCCTCTACCCGGTTCACCGACGGCGAGGAGTCATCGCATGAGCAAGGTCAGCGCCGTGCTGAAGCGTATGCGCGGCATGGTGAAGGAGTCCGACGGCAAGGCGCTGCAGGACCCGGTACGAAGCCGGCGAGGACGCCAGATGCGAGAGCAGGCAGAAGCGGAGCGATCCGCTCTGCGCGAGGCACGACTGCGTGACGGTGGCGAAAGCCGCTGACGACTGCGTGCGCAGCGCCGCAGGTGAGGCTGTCCCTCCTGAGACGCGGCAGGGTGGTCGCGGGCTGAAGTGCGGGCCGAGGAGGTGCTGCCTGTGGATGTGTGGGTACGACGGCAGCGCTGGTTCTCCGGTGGGCCCGGTGCCGCGGCGCAGGCCCGGCATGAGGTGCACGGGCTGGCGGGGGATGCCCTGCTCATCGGTCATGCGGTGAGCCAGAGGTCAGAGGGTGATGCGGCTCTGGTCGCCAGTGAGCTGGTCTCCCATGCCGGCGGTGCATGTGTGCTGGAGCTGGTGCTCACCTCCGGCGGTTTCGACATCCTGGTCAGTGGTCTGCCGTCTTCGGTTCCGGCTCTGACCGGAACCGGGCGGTGCGTGTTCTGGTGGGAGCTGGTGACGCGGCTCGCACGGGAGCTGACGGTCAGCAGCACCTCGCCCCTCGGCGTCACCGTGCGGGTCCGGATCGACACCAGGTGACGTCGGGGTTGCCATCGGTCCGATGCTCCCGCCGGGGCGGGAAGACAGGCGCACAATGGGAGGGAGGCGTGTGCCGAGTCAGCCGCTGGTGGAACCAGGCGATCTGAGTATGGCGAAGAGCCAGGGGTTTTCCGAGGACGGGATCCCGCAGGGCTTCGTGGCGACTGGGCCTCATAGCTACAAGTCCCGGGGCGTCGCACTGGTGACACGCGACCTCTCCGCGCCGGCCGGCGTGTGGCTGTTGGATGTGCGCGGCGAGTTCGACCGGGACACGCTGCCCTGTCTCCGTGCGGCGCTCGATGACGCCTACGCGGCGGGCGCCGCACGCATCGCCCTCGACCTCTCAGGTGTGACCTTCGGAGACTCCTCGTTCCTCAGCGCCCTCCTGCAAGCGCATCACGATCATGAGGACCTTCTCCTCGTCGGGCCCTTCACCGGCCAGATCCGGCGGCTCTTCGAGGTGACCGGCACCGACAGAGTCCTCACCCTCGCACCCGACCGCGACCACGCCGACCTGACCTGAACCGGACAGCCGGACAAGTTCCTGGCCCCTTCTGCCGTGATCTGGGGCGCGACGCCTCGCCCGCCCATGCCAGGTCGAGTTCTTTCGGCCGCCCCAGCAAGCGTGAGGGCCGGCCGGGGGATCTCGTCGGTCATATGACGCATGCACTGCCCTCGAGCGGGCATGTGCCCATCCTGATGTTCGACGGACAGGCTGCATGAAAGAGACCCCCCTTCATGCGAGGCCCTTCCAGGCCGCCCACCGTTAGAGGAGTTCGCCATGACGCATGCGATCACGACCCTGAGGCCGGCTGCCGCCTTGCGGGACACGTCGGCCGGCGACACGGGGGCCGCGACTCGCAGGCGGGCGCTGGACGGTCTGCCGGAAACGGCCCGCCCCACCGCTGCGAGCACCGATGACGCCTGCACGCTGTCGGTCGGGCTGTTCCACCGCCTCGGCCAGCTGGAAGAAGGAACACCTGAGTACGCCTACGTCCGCAACACACTGATCGAGCTGAACCTCAGTCTGGTGAAGTTCGCGGCCCGCCGCTTCCGCGGCCGGCCCGAACCCGCCGAGGACATCATCCAGGTCGGCACGATCGGCCTGATCAAGGCCATCGACCGCTTCGACCCGTCCCGGGGCATCGAGTTCTCCGCCTACGCCCTGCCGACGGTCGTCGGCGAGATGAAACGCTTCTTCCGTGACACCGGCTGGGCCGTCCACGTCCCCCGCCGCCTCCAGGAACTGCGCCTCGACCTCGCCAAAGCCTCCGACACCATGGAACAGCGCGACGGCCACCGGCCCAGCAGAGCCGCACTCGCCGAACACCTGCACCTCACCGAAGAGGGCGTGGCGCAGGGACAGCTCGCCGCGAACGGATACACCGCACACTCCCTCGACGCCCCCATCGACGGCACCGAAGACGACGAACACGCCCTACAGGGCACCCACGGCAGCCACACCGCGGTCGAGGACCCCGCCTACGGACTGATCGACGACCTCCAGTCACTACGCCCCCTGCTAGAACAGCTCGACGAACGCGACCGGAAGATCATCGAACTGCGCTTCGGCGAAGAACTCACCCAGGCCGAGATCGGCCGCCGCCTCGGCCTCTCCCAGATGCACGTCTCCCGCCTGCTCGCCGGCATCCTCACCACCCTCCACGACGGCATGCTCACCGACCAGAAGACAGAAGACACACCCGCCGACCCCGAAAAGTGACCAGGAACCACAGCAGAGGCAGCCAGTGCCGGCCGACGGGGGCCCGGCAGGCTGCGTCCGGCCGCCACCCCACCCCTGGAGCCCGCGTTCCGCGTCCGGCCGGCTGTACGGGAACGCGGCCATCTCCCCCGCCACAAGAACGCCGCGCGCCAGACCCGGGTGAGATGTTCGGTGTGTCTGGCAGCCATGCCGCAGTCGCCGAGGCGGGCCCGGTCGGGGACCGAACAGCCGCGTTCGCCCAGATGGCCCAGCCCCCAGGCCGGCCCTGCGGGCAGGGTCGCCGGGGCCGCATCGCCGCCTGCCGGGCCTCTATCCCCGCGATCCGGGCCGGAGCGGCGGCGCCGAGGATGTCGGCGAACCGGGCGAGGGGCCACAGCTGCGGCAGATCGCCCGCGAGCGGTATCTGCCCGGTCACACCGCCACGAGCGCCGTCGACCGGTGGGTGAACTGCATGGCGGGTGCCTTGGACTGGCAGTCCTGACACAGGGGGCAGCCTCCCGCGCCGTACCTGTGACACCGGGCGCGGCAGACGGCGCAGAGGCCCGCCTGATCGCTCGGGGTCATCTCCGGCCGCAGGTTCTTCGGAGAGGGCTGATAAGGGGCGGGGGTGGTCATGGCGGCGGCTTTCTCGGGCAGGGGCGGACGCCGCACCAGGGTGCGGCGATCCGGGTCGTTCGACGGTGCGGCTCGCGTTGCGCGATAAATCGAACGCCTGTTTGCATTGTAGGCATGGAGCGCACCCCCTTCCCTCGCGACCTGCTGATCGCGCAGACGCGGGCGACCGCCGCCTACCGGGCCCTCGCCGTCCCCCGCGCCGTCCATACGGTCGCGCTCCGCCGTGCC
Organism: Streptomyces sp. NPDC058052; assembly: GCF_042885515.1. Classification (NCBI taxonomy): domain Bacteria; kingdom Bacillati; phylum Actinomycetota; class Actinomycetes; order Kitasatosporales; family Streptomycetaceae; genus Streptomyces; species Streptomyces sp. NPDC058052. Next base: position 25,265 of record NZ_JBHVRX010000008.1, read on the forward strand.
CTGCTCCGCTGGGAGACCGTCGTGTACTACCACCCGTACTGGACGACCCGGGCCCGCGGTGCCGGCGGGCGGGCAGACCTGCGGCTCGCCGCCCGCGCCGAGCTCGCCCGCCACGAGCGGGAGGGGAAGGCGGCATGAGCGAGCGCGACCGCGATCACACGATCTGGCACGTGCGCTGCCACCCCGACACCAGCCCGGACGCCCACCGCCACGTCCTCGACTCGCCACAGAAATCGCCCCGGTCGTCCAGCCCCTCCCGCCAACCGCGTTCGTCGCCCAGCTCCGCGGCGCGAGCCGCGGGTTCTCCGAGGCCCCGCGCCGTCTGGCGCAGAGGTTCCAGCTCCAGGCCGTGGCGCAATACGGCGTCCGTGTGCTCGTCGGTGTGTCGGACTCACGGGCGGCTTCCGCAACCACCTCCGCCCACACGGGGCAGGCCGGGGTGCTCTACCTCCCCGACCACCGCGCCGTCGAGGGTTTCCTCCCCCCGCTGCCGGTCGACGCGCTCCACGGCCTCGGACCCGACCAGGCGGAGAGCCCGCGCCGGTGGTCGCCCACCCGGCTTCGACGCTGAGGCATACAAGCAGCGCAACGCCGTCGAACGCCGTATCAACCGGCTCGAGCAGTGGCGTGGTCCGGCCATGCGAACCGGCACACTCGCCATCGTCTGGCAGTCCGCACTGCACCTCGCAGCGATTCTCATGTGGACACGGCGCTGACCGAAGGGCAGCGCCTAGGAAAGTGGCCGACCGCCAAGGCCCGTCCGGCTGACGCCGCGAGGCGAGAACGTCATCGGACCTATCCAGCCCTGGCGGACGAGAGCGATCTGGGAAGGCAGCGGTGACGCTGGATCGAGTGCCCTCCCGCGCGCCCAGTTCTCGAACAGCCCCTCGGTCGTCTCGACCGCGGACACCACCATGGCCACCTTCAGGTCCCCGTCGCTCCACGTGTTCCACAGAGCCCAGCCCTCCGGCCTGGGGTCGACGCCGATCCGTGCACACACCTCCTCGTACGCCTCCTCCACCCCGGCCGGCATGGCCCCGGGCTTCAACACCGAGGCTCCGACGAGACGGACCAGTGGCCGGTCTTCGTCCAGGCAGCCGTCGCCCTCGAAGTGGTAATGACGCAGAGCCCGAGCAAGCACGTTCACGCTGCGCTGGAGCGGTGTCGCCTCTTCCGGGTCTGCCTGGAAAGAGAGCCATCCTTCGTTGGACGCCTGCACACTGACGCGGTGGGCGAGACGCTCGATCTCCCGGAGATAGTCCAGGTCACTGAGCTCGGGTGAGGTCATGGCCCGAAGTTTCGCACCATGCCGCCGGCGCCGGTACACGATCCGGCATGCAGCACCCTGTGCACCGCACTTCCAAGAGGCAGGCCCTCGAGCCTGCCTGTGCAGTGACGGCAAGAGCCGCCCCCGCAGAGTTGGTTCCGCGGGCCGCCGCCAGCAGCGGCGGGGAGCTGCCGTGGGTTCCGCTCCGTTCCTCCGTCGAGCACGTCATCGCGTACCCCCGTCCATCGTTCCCGGGCGGTAGTGGGATTTCACGACGGTCGACAGCGGCGCAGCGGTCACCGCGTCAGCCTGAGCGGCGTCTGCGCCTCACACCCCACACAGCCACCGCCGTGAGGGCCAAGGCGGCAGCCGCGCCCGCTGCGAGGAGCATGGGTGTCCTCGGCCTCGGGTCGCTCGCTGTGGTGGTGGCTTGCGTCGGCGTCGGGCTCGGGGACGGTTGCGGCTTCGAGGTCTCGGCAGGGGTCGACGGCGGCGTGGTCGGCGCGTCGACGACCGGCCGGATGAACTTCGGCATCTTGCCGCGGTCCGGCGCCCCGGGCTTGCCCAGCCCCCGGTTGATGTGCGCGCCGGGGCGGACGATGCCGTAGCCGAGGTAATTGCTGACTGTGCCGGACTCCCATCCCTCGCCGCGGGCTGCCGAGTCGTACATGACGCGCAGGACCTGGGACGCGGTCCAGTCGGGGTGCAGGGACCAGATGAGGGCGGCGGAGGCCGAGGCGAGAGCGGCAGAGGCGTGGGTGCCGCCCCCGTCGGGGCAGTAGCGCTGGAAGGAGGCGTCGCACCAGCGGGGGATGTTCGTTCCGGGAGCCGAGATGTTCACGTCGTCGCCGTGCTGGGAGAAGTCGGCGACCCTGCCCTCCGGGGTGGTCGAAGCGACGCTGACGACCTCGAGGTAGCGCGCCGGAGAGAGGGGCTTGTTCCCCTTCTTGGCGTTGTCGCCGCTACCGGCAAAGACCAGGACGTCCTTGGCGAGGGCGTCTTGCAGGGCGTAGTTCTGTCCGGTCAGGCCGGAGCCGATGGCGTACTGGTTGCCGAGTGAGATGGTGATGATCTTCGCGTCGAGTTTCAAGGCCATTCTGATGGCCTGGTCGAGATGGTCGTACATGCTCGGCAGTTCGTCGTGCTTCAGCATGGGCACACGGATCGGGATGATCTTGGCGCCGGGGGCGAGGCCCTGCAGACCGCCACCTTTACCCGTTCCCGCGATCAGCTCGGCGGTCGTGGTCCCCTGGCCGCTTCGGTCACTGGTGTCGGGGCCGCCGCCTTCGGGGATCGAAGCGTCCCGCCCGGGCAGGACCTGACCCCTGAGGGAGGGTGTCGAGGGGTTCACTCCCGAATCGATGACGGCGATCTTGATTCCTTCGCCCGTCGTCTTCTTCCAGATCTTGTCGACGTGCATGCGGTCGAGGTACCACTGCTGGTCCCTTGCTCCGTCCGCGTGAGCCAAGGGGGCCTGAGCGACCAGTCCTGTCGCCGCTACCAGGGCGATGACCACCGCACGCCCCCACACGTCATGACGCCGAGCGGTGACGGCCGGCCGTCGCCCCTTCGATCCGTAGTTGGGTTTCAGGAAAGATGCCATGCACCCGATTGGATCACGGCGCTCCAGCTTCGAATTCCAGCGATGGTGACTGGCGCCTCGCTGCCTGCCGGTACTTTTTGTTGCACGGCAATGCACTGGCCCAGGCCGGCCTGACAGGGCAAGACCGGGAGCAGTCGGAGGCGAAGGCGCCAGGGGCCGGGCTGGTCCCAGCGCATCAGTGTGACAACTCCATCAGGTCGCCCCTCCCGGCGACCGTCGGCACCCACCACCACACTTCTCTGCCGGGCGTGAGCAGCCTGCCCAGACTCCCAGCTCTCCTGGAGCAGGCCGTGGACCTCGACCTCGCCGACCGGCCCGTCGCAACATGCCGGAGCGCCTGCAAGCCCGGCCGCCCGGCACCGCGACCTGCGGGACGTCGCCGACGACCGGCGTGGACCCCGCCCGCTCCGGCGGGCTTGGTCCCGCCGCCGTTCGGGACATGGCTGCGGCCGGTCCTCCCCGAGCCGCAACTGCCCACCCCTTCATCGGGGGCCGATACCCGACGGCGTCCTACGTGATGAACCGCCCACGCCGAATGTCCATGACGTGTTCCGGATCGACTGGGACGCCTTCCGGCGGACGCTGACCCGGCTGCCGGCCGGCCGCACCCCGTGGCTTCCTCGTGCCTCTGTGTGCCCGGGTGTCGGGTCATTTCAGGCTGGTGAACGTGGCGGCGACGGCGGCCGCGAGGGTCAGCACCGCAGCGAAGACGATGCCGGCGCGGGTGAGGGCGGCGGGATAGGTCGCGCCGTCGAGCCGGGCGAGCTTGCCCGCGCCGGCGGCGGCGAGTACCGCGATCACGAGGACGAGCGCGGTGGTGAAGAGGATGAGGGCGAGTTTCACGGCAGGCTCCCGGTAGGGGTGGGAATGCTGGCGTGATCGAAGGTTGCTGAAACTCTGTTCGCCGTGGTTCGGGCCGGACGATGATGAACACCGTCGAACACCGCGGGGTCGGGGAGCGAGCAGGTGGACGAGGCACAAGGACTGAGCGGGGAGGCGGCTCTCACGGAGCTGCGCCGGAGGCTCAGTGAGGAGCTGGCCAGGCGCCGGTGGACCAAGACGCGGCTCGCCGCTCGGGCCGTGCTGGGGCGTACGACGGTGTCGGAGGCGTTCCGTGAGGACGGGCCGGTGCCGTCGGAGCAGACGGTGGCAGCCCTGGCCGATGCTCTGAGCCTTCCGCGCGAGGAGCTGCTGAGGCTGCGCCGCCGCGCCACTGGAACGAGTTCTGGGGCAGTTGGTCCGGTAGCGCGGGTCGTGGAGGAGGTTCCGCGTCCGGGCCGCCCGATCGGCGACTGGGATCCGCACGCTTTGGAAGTGCATCCGGCGGGCCCTGCCGTGGCGACGGCTGGGAGCGTGGGTGGTGCCGGGGTTCGGGCTCTTTCCGCGTACGTGCGGCGGGAGCATGACCGGGTCCTGGCCGAAGTGGTGCAGGAGGCGTCGTCAGGCCGTAGCCGGATCGTGGTCCTGGTGGGGTCGTCCTCGACCGGCAAGACACGGGCCTGCTGGGAAGCGGTACAGCCGCTCGCCGCGAAGGGCTGGCAGCTGTGGCACCCGTTCGACCCGACCCGGGCCGCGGCAGCGTTGGAGGGCCTGCACCAGGTAGGCCCCGGGACGGTGGTGTGGCTGAACGAGGCCCAGCACTACCTCGGCGACCGGGAGCATGGCGAACGGATCGCCGCCGCCCTGCATCACCTGCTCACATCTCCCGAACGCGGGCCCGTCCTTGTCCTGGGCACCTTGTGGTCCGAGTACGCCCAGCAGTACCGGGCCGTACCTGCCCCCGGAGGGCCGGACCCGCACAGCCGGACCCGCGAAATCCTGTCCACGAGCACGTTGACCGTCCCCGAGTTCTTCGACGCCTCCGCACTGGCCGCGGCCGCCGAGCTCGCCGAGAACGGCGACGCTCTCCTGGCCGACACCCTTACGCGCGCCGGCGCGGACGGGCGTGTGGCTCAGGACTTGGCAGGCGCTCCCGCTCTCCTCGGCTGTCTCCACGACGCCAGCGCGCCGGCCCGGGCGCTGCTGGAGGCGGCCATGGACGCCCGTCGGCTCGGCCTCGGCCTCCACCTCCCCCAGGTGTTCCTGACCGACGCCGCCCTCGACTACCTCACCGATCTGGAGCACGATCAGCTCACTGACTCCTGGGCGCCCCTGGCCTATGCCGAACTCGCCACCGCCGTCCATGGCAAGCAAGCCCCGCTGAGACCCGTCAACCCTCGCCCCGCACGCCGCCCCGCCCCGCCCACAGGAGCCGCCCTTCCCTCCCCCCTGCTGTCGGAGCCGATGGTCCGACTCGCCGACTATCTCGAGCAACACGGCCGTGCCACCCGCAGGCACCTGTGTCCACCGGCCTCCTTCTGGCACGCCGCCCACACGCACCTCACCCAGCCCGACGATCTCGACAACCTCGCCGAAGAGGCAGACAGCCGTTATCGGCTGCAGTGGGGACATTCCCTCCGCCACCGTGCCACTGAACGCGGCAGCACGGGCGAGTTGTGCACCCTGGGCTGGAAGCGGCAGAAGGCTGGAGACAAGGAAGGCGCCGAAACCCTCTACCGCACAGCAGCCGACCTCGGCAGCGCCGAAGCCCTTCATGCTCTGGGCCTGATGAGGGCGAAGAGCGGGGACCGGGACGGCGCCGAGACTCTCCTCCGCGAAGCAGCCGACCGCGGCGAAACCTACGCCTTGTTCTCCCTGGCCGATATGCGGGAGGCATCAGGGGATCGGGAAGGCGCCGAAGCCCTCCACCGCGAAGCAGCCGACCGCGGCGACGCCGAGGTCCTCTGCAATCTTGGCGCGTCGCGGGCGACGGCCGGGGACTGGGAAGGCGCCGAAGCCTTCTACCGCGAAGCGGCCGACCGTGGCAACGTCCTTGCCCTGTCCTCCGTGGCCGATATTCGGGAGGCGTCAGGGGATCGGGAAGGTGCCGAAGCGGCTTGCCTCGAAGCGGCCGACCGCGGCATCACCTACGCCCTGACCTCCCTCGCTGATGTACGGGAGGCGTCCGGTGACCAGGAAAGCGCCGAAGTTCTGTACCGCAAAGCAGCCGACCTCGGCGACAGCTATGCCTTGACCTCCCTGGCCTCGATGCGGGAGGCGTCCGGGGACCAGGAAGGCGCCGAGGCTCTCTACCGCAGAGCCGCCGATCTCGGCAGTGCCGACGCCCTGATCTCGCTGGCCTCGATGGTTGAGGTGTCGGGGGACCGGAACGGCACCGAAGCCGTTCTTCGTGAAGCAGCCGACGGCGACAACATCCGCACGCTGACCTCTCTGGCCAAGATCTGGAAGGAGTACGGGGACCAGGAGAGGGCCGAAGCCCTCTATCGCAAAGCAGCCGGCCTCGGCAGCAGCCCCGCCCTGGCCTCCCTGGCTGAGATGCGGGAGAAGGCGGGGGATCAGACGGGCGCCGACGCCCTCTACCGCAAATCGGTGGACGGCGGCGGTGGGGCCGCCTTGGCCGTCCAGAAGAGGTGGCCTTTCGGCTTGGACCCTGACGGTAAGGCCACGCCACAGTGGGCGTGCGCCTCCCGGTTCTGCCGGCCATGACGTGAGCCGCGCGCCATGAGGCGATAGCCCTGACCAACCCGACGATGCCGCCGCCGGCCATCACGGGAGTGACCGGCGCCGCGTACACGGGCAACGGGCTGAGCGCCGCGACCTCGACGACCCTGTTCGATCGGGACACGATGGCCGACCGGATCTCCCTGCAGTCCCCCGCCAGGCCCGGAACGACGGGCGCGCCCGGGTCTGCGCCAGGCCCCTCGGACGCGATGCGGTCTTGACGGGGGCCTCGTACCCCTCCTGTGCTGAAGAGGTACGAGGCCGGCGGTCGTCGGCGTTGCGGGAGAGCGGCGTTACTTGGGCATGAGGACGGTGTCGACGATGTACACGTTGGCGTTGGAGGTCTTCACGTTGCCGCAGACGACCTTGGACGTGTCGTTGACGGTGTAGTTCTCACCGCCTCCCTTCGTGGTGATCATGCCCTTCTGAAGGGTCTCGAAGGATCCGTTCTCCAGCTGCTTCGGGGTGAGCTTCTGGCCGACGACGTGGTAGGTGAGGATCTTGGTGAGGGTCGCCTTGTCGGCGAGGACCTTGTCGAGGTCGGCCTTCGGGATCTTCGCGAAGGCGTCGTTGGTCGGCGCGAAGACCGTGATGTTCTCGGCGTTGTTGAGGGTGTCGACCAGGCCCGCCTGCTTCACCGCGGTGACCAGGGTGGACAGGGCCGGGTTGTTCGACGCAGCGGTCGCGACCGGGTCCTTGGCCATGCCGTCGAAGGAACCCGCCCCCTCCTTCGGCACACCGGCGCAGGCCGGGCCGAAGGGCTGGTCGTCGGTCATCGCGTCCTCGGTGGGCGTCGCGCTGCTCTGCGCCTCGTTGCCCGCAGCGCTCGGCGGCGCGGCCTCGTTGCCGCTGCCGGAGTCCGAGCAGGCGGCCAGGGAGAGAGGCAGCAGGGCCGCTGCCGCAACGGCGATGGCAGTGCGGCGGATCTTCGTGCTGTTCATGATCGGGTGCTCCTTGAAAGCTTCTGTTCGTGTGTGCTTGCGTGGTTGTGCCGGCCGGTGCGGTCTTCTGCCGCCCGGTGGTCTAGGTGACGGTGACGAAGACGCTGTGCCAGCCGCTCGCCCCGTCGGGAACGGTCCGAGTGCGCTGCTCGGTCTGGACTTCGCCGGTGCCGTCGGTGGCGCGGACCGTGATGTTGTGTCCGCCGGGGGTGGCGTTCCATCGGTAGGACCACTGCCGCCAGGTGTCGGTGCCGGCCTGGGCAGCCAGATCGGCGTCCTGCCATGGGCCGTCGTCGATACGGATCTCGACGCGTGTGATGCCGCGGCGCTGGGCCCAGGCGACACCCGCGACGGTGACGGTGCCGGTGGTCGGTCGCCCGAAGGGCTTGGGGGTGTCGATGCGTGACTGGGTCTTGATCGGCGCCTTGCGGGCCCACTTCCGTTTCACCCAGTACGGGTCGTAGGCGTCGAAGGTGGTGAGTTCGATGTCCTCGATCCATTTGCAGGCCGATACGTAGCCGTAGAGGCCGGGGACGAGCATCCGGACGGGGAAGCCGTGGTCGAAGGGAAGGGGTTCGCCGTTCATGCCGACGGCGAGCATCGCGTCGCGGCCGTCCATGAGGTCCTCGACCGGGGAGCCGAACGTCATCCCGTCGACCGACCGTGCCACCAACTGATCAGCTTTCCCTCCCCGTGACGGGGGGATTGCACCGGCCTCCTTCAGAAGGTCGGCCAAGGGGACGCCGAGCCAGCGGGCGTTGCCGATGTAGGGGCCGCCGACCTCGTTGGAGACGCAGGTGAGGGTGATGTCGCGTTCGACAAGAGGTCTGGCGAGGAGCTGGTCGAGGGTGTAGGTACCGGGGCGGGTGACGCCTCTGCCGTGGATGCGCAGCCGCCAGGTTCCGGCGTCGACCCTGGGAACGGTCAAGGCGGTGTCGACGCGGTAGAAACGGGAGTTGGGGGTGGTGAAGGCGGTGATGCCGGGGACCTTCAGCTGAGCGCCTGCCGGCAGGGCGGGGGCGGGAGAGGCGGGCCTGGGCAGGACCAGGCTCTCGCGGGAGGCGACAGCGTTTTGGCCTCGCCGGCTGGTGAGGAACCGTCCCAGTGCCCCGGCCGAGGTCGCCGCCACTGCGGTCGCACCGGCCGAGGTGAGGAAGCCGCGCCTGTTCCACCCCCCGGCGCTGTCCTCGCGGACCTCGCCGGCGGGGGCCGGGGCGGGTACGGCTCTGGACGCCAGGAGGTACAGGGCGATCGCCCCCGCCAGTGCGCCGGCGACCGAGGGGAGGGCGTCGCCGATGCCGGTGGAATCGGGGCGGCTGAGGGCGGCTGTCGCTCCGACCAGTCCGAACAGCAGCACGCCCACCGCGCCCGCCCGCCGATGCGACAGGGCGAGGATGCCGACGGCGATGGCGATCAGGGCGAGAATCGCGAGGATCCCGAGCTGAAGGACAGTTTTGTCGTCCTCTCCGAACGTCCGGATCGCGAAGTCCTTCACCGAGGCCGGCGTGCGGTCGATCACCGCTCCCCCGACCGCGGTCACCGGCCCTGCCGCAGGACGCACCAGTCCGGCCACGAGCTCGGCCACGGCCAACGCCGTGAGCGCGGCCAGGAGTCCGGCCGACGCGCCGATCGCGGCGCGGACGAGTTTGCTGCGGAAGCTGCTCACACCCGGCATTCGGTGTCCTCCGCCCAGCAGATTGGTCCGCCCTCCGAAAGAGTGAATTGCTCGCGCGTGTTGCCATCGGGGCATGGTGTCGGGGGGGCGGGGAGGCCCGTGCCACCGGCGTGCTCGGTCCTGTTGGCACCGGGGCGGGAGAGAGGTCTGCGGGAAGACGGGGGCCACCAGACGCAGGTGCTCGAGGCCGAGAATGAACGCGGGGACGAACGGATGAGGTTGCCCGAGCTCACACCCGGCGAGGACGCGGTCAGTCCCTCGTACGTCCGCGTCAGCGGACGCCACCCGCCGGGGCGCCCACCACGACCGCGCCGGCCGCCAAGGACACGGCCAGCCCTCGCCGCGCACGAACCGTTGGTCCTGACCTCCCATGAGGTCGGCCGACGTGCGGAAGTCCCGCACGACCGGTGAGGAATCTCCCGTGAACGACGCCGGGCTCTCTCGCACCCCGTGTTCGCGACCGCTCTCCCGTCAGCTCGGCCTCACGCCCGCGCTTCCCCCGGAGGGGATGACCACGGGTGGATGGGGTGCCGAAGAGTCCACCCATCCGTGGGCCTGTCCGCTACGAAGAACAGACGACACACGAACAGATTCCCCACAACGGACCGTCTCCGGAGACGGTCCCCCACCGCACGAGCAACGACACAAGGAGCGGCATGCGATGGACGCCCCGCCCCCCGACGGCCGCCCCCGGCCGTCCCTGCGCCTTCTCTCCACGGGCGGAGCGGCGAAGGTGAACCGACCGATCCCCTTCAGCGGCGGCCGTCCCGCCGACACTGACCGCGACGACCTCACCGACGTCATGCAGCAAGTCGCCCGAGGAGACAAACAGGCGTTCTCCGCCCTCTACGACGCCATCGCCCCCCTGGTCTTCGGCATCGTGCTCAAAGTCGTGCGCGACCGGGCGCAGTCGGAGGAGGTCGCCCAGGAGGTCATGATCGACCTGTGGCGCCAGGCAGCCCGCTACCGCAGCGGCTCCGGCTCCGTCAGAACGTGGGCGGCGACCATCGCCCACCGGCGGGCCGTGGACCGGGTCCGCTCCGCTCAGGCCGCCACCCACCGCGAGCACGCCCAGGCCGCCCGCGAGCACACCACCGCGTACGACGACGTCGCCGAACAGGTCGAGACCCGGCTCGAGTCCGAACAGGTACGCCGCTGCCTGCGCGGTCTGACCGAACTGCAGCGCCAGGCCGTGACCCTGGCCTACTACCAGGGCCTGACCTACCGTGAAGTCGCCGAAGCCCTGCGCACGCCTCTTCCCACTGTCAAGACACGCATGCGCGACGGGCTCATCCGGCTCCGCGACTGCATGGGGGTGACCGTATGAACCACCACGCCACCGACGCCCATACCCTCGTCGCCGCCTACGCCTTGGGCGCACTCGACGACGACGAGCGCAAGGACTTCGACGCCCACCTGCGGACATGCGAGGCGTGCCGGCAGGAAGCCACCGAATTCGAGGCCACTACGGCGCGCCTCGCCGCGGCCGTCTCGCACACGCCTCCGACGGCGGCGAAGGCACAGGTGATGGCCGCCATCGACGACGTCCGTCAGCTGCCCCCACGTATCCCCACGCCCGACGCGGCGCCCCGCATCCGCGGCATCCTGCGCCGCCGGATCGTGCCCCTGGCACTGGCCGCCGGCGTGGCCGTGGCCGCACTGGGCGGAGTCGCGGTATGGCAGGCGCAGATCAGACAGGATCTGGAACGGCAGGCACACCATGCCCAGCAGCAACTCGACGCGGTCAGCGTCGTCCTGGCGGCCCCGGACGCCCGCACCGTCCACGGCAGGGCCGCCAACGGCGCCCTGACCACCGTCGTCTCCTCCGACCGGCAGAACAAGGCCACTTTCACCGCCGCCGACCTGCCCGCACCAGGACCGGGAAAGACCTACCAGCTATGGCTCGACCACGACGGCACCATGCGCCCAGCCGGACTGATGGACCAAGACGGCACCGTGATCCTCACCGGCAATCCCGCCGACGCAGGCGCCGTCGGACTGACCCTCGAACCCGCCGGAGGATCCCCCCAGCCCACGAGCGCCCCCCTGCTGCTGATGACACTGCCCGCCTGACCGTCCACCCGTACCCACAGATCGAGGTCCCTCATCGGCAGCACCCCGAAGGCGGCGAGGCGAAGAGGCGTCCCGACAAGCCGGCACATCACCCCGCCGCTCGGATTCCCTGGAAGGGGGGGTCATGTGGGTCGTCCTGCCGGAGTGTTCGGTGAACCGTCAGCTGCCGGATTGCCCGGCCCGGCGGACGCGCAGCGCCCAGAGCACGAGGGGTGCTTGGAGGGGAAGCCGGGCCAGTGCCGCCGCTCGAAGCGGGGTGGGCCGGTCGCGCCAGTCGTAGGCCATTTTCACGTTCGCCGGGAACAGTGCCGTGAACAGCCCGGCTGCGGCCAGCGCGCCCAGGCGCCGTGTGCGCGGGACGGCGATCGCGGCACCGACGGCGATCTCCGTGACGCCGCTCAGGTGGGTCCATGTCCGGGGTGAGCCAGGCAGGCTGCGGGGCACGATGGCGTCGAACTGCCGGGGAGCAGCGAAATGTGCCACCCCGGCGCCGATCAGCAGACCGCTGAGGAGCCGGGCGGACGTCGTGGAAGCGGGCATCTTCGTCCCTCATCAGGAGCCGCCGCGCCCTGCAGGGGCACGGAAAGTTACTCAACAGTAGGCCCTGGGAGTCGTCTTGTCGATCACGTGTCGAGCCAAATGTGGGGGTGCCGGCAAGGTGGTTGCGGTGAGGTAGCGGGCGGGGCGTTTGTCGTGGCGGGTGGCGATGCCGTGCTTCCACAGCAGGCGGCGGTACTTGTCGAAGTCATAGCCCCGGTTCGCATACAGACGCCGGGGCTTGCGGCGGGGGCGTCCCCGCGGGGCCGCGGATCGATGGGGTGGCGTCCAGCAGCGGCAGGAGCCGGGTGACATCGTGCCGGTTGCCGCCGCTGAGGGTGACAGCAAGCGGGGTTTCGTGGCGGTCGACGATCGAGTGGTGCTTGGCGCCGGGACGGGCCCGGTCGACGGGTGAGGGACCGGCATGATCCCCCTTTGAGGGCCCGGATGTGCGAGCCGTCCACGGAGCAGTCGTCCAGGTCCAGCAGGCCGGCGCGGCGAAGCTCGGTCAGCAGGGCGGCGTACAGGCGCGGCCAGACGCCGGCTCAGTCCAGTCCCGCAACCGGCGTCAGGCTGTCACGCCGGAGCCGCCCACGGTCTCCGCAGGGACATCGCGCCACGCGACACCGGTCCGCAGCACGTGCATGACGCGGGCGAGCGCTGGGGCTGGAACGCGCAGCCGTCCCAGGTGGCGATGGCGCCGTTCGGGAGCAGGCGGCGGAAGCGGGGCCAGCCGCTCCCACAGACCGTCAGGAACACGATCAGCACGCGCCTCGGACACCCTGCCGACCAAGATCGCCGAGCACGAGACCCGCGGCTCAACCCATTCTGAAGCGATCAGTCAGAAGAGCTCAACCACGATGGCGGCGCTCACGGCGGTGATGGCGAGGCCGACGAGAAGGATGACCAGGGAGAAAGAGGTGAGCCACACCTTGCGGAGCCATGAGTGCACGAAGGTCGATTTGTCGGGACGCCCCGGGCGGTAGGCCACCTGGACGGTCGGGGCAGTGCTCCTTCCGAGCAGGTCGACGCGGCTGTGGGTCGCGCCCTGCATGTCGGTGTACACGTAGCTGACGCCGTCGCGCTTCGCCTCGACGGTTATGCCGTGCCGGGGCAGGTGCCAGATGTCGTACAACCCCCGCATCAACACGGCGCCGAACGCGGTGATCCCCACGCCGAACGGCGTGACCATAAGGAAAAGGACCGCCATTGCCATCGGCCCCAGGATCCCGATGACCACGGCCATCGCGAGGATCAGGAGTCCGGCGGTCCACGCCCAGAACGTCAACCCGCGGAAGTTCGCGTCCTCGTCGGACTCCGTCAGCGTGCTGACGGTGACGAGGGCCGATCTGTCGGCGGACTCCGCGGACTCGTCAGCGTGCTCGGGCAGGCTTGCGTTGACCGTGTCGGCGAACATCGTGGCGGCCGCCTCGCTCACGCCCCCGACCCGATGGACGGCCGGGTTCGATCCGGCCGGGGCGGTGAGCTCCACGGCGACGACGCGACCCTCCGCCCGGACCGTCCGGACGGCCTGGAACGGAATCCGCGTCTCCTCATGTCCTCGGGTCAATACGAGTTCGTCGTCTTCGGCTTGGAGGACGACTCCCCCGGAGCCGCGCAGGACGGGTACGGGTGAGGTGATCGGCATGGGGGTGATCATAAAGGGCAGCCATCCGATCACCCAGGGGCTGCTACGGCGTCACCCAAGGCGCGAGGCCGCGTTCTCCGACCCCGCTTTGGCGACCGCGCGCTGATGCGCCCGGACGATCGTGAAGTCGGTCGCGACCAGCAGTCGGCCTCGGCCCGCCTCGGGTCCGCGACCAGCAGTCGGCCTCGGCCCGCCTCGGGTCCGCGACCAGCAGACGGTCGAAGGCGCGTCGGCGGCACAGCGGGCGAACCGTCCGTGGACGTTCTGCCAGGGGCCGTGCCGCTCGGGCAGGTATCTCCAGGGCAGACCGGCGCGTTACTTGAACACGATGCCCTCGAGTGCGTGGCGGTGTTCCCGCCACCAGCCATCAGCCCGAACGGCGGTCGGGCGTGCGGTAGCAGCGGCGCAGCCACTGCTCACACGTCGGGCCTGTGCTCAGACCGGAATCACTCGCTTGCGCAGCGGCTCGCCGATACGCTCGTCGCGTCCGCGCGGCCGACCGCCGCCGGCCGGCCGGGGGGCCGCGCACCGAGAGCTGGGGAGCACACGGTGGACTGGCTGCTGACCGACGGCGTGGGAATCCTCATCTTCTGGTGGCTCGTCTTCGCCGGGTGCAACGTTCTGCGGGGTGTGTACTGCCTCGTCCGGGACAGAAGGCGGCAGCGGATGGTGCGTGCCATCACAGCCCGGGGCGCGGATCCGGTCCGGGCCGCGTATCTGGCCGGTGACGTGGGGGATGCAGCCGAGGCAGCGGTGCTCGTCCTGGCCGCCGACAGGTTGCTCAGGGTCGCCGACGACGGTGGCCTGCGGCTCGCCTCCCCCGGCAGGGTGCCGCGCGAGGCGACCCTGGCGGCATTCATCCGGGGAGTGGGTAGTGCCCCTGGCGTGAAGGTGTACGAGATCCCCGATCATCCCCGGTTCGAGGAGTTCCTCACGCTCCTGCGGGCGCGGGAGCCGGACATCAAACTGGTGATGACGACCGGTCTGAGCCGGCCCCTGATCGTGGCCTTCGCTGCCCTGTCGGCTTTCGCCTTGGGCCTGCACGCACGGCTGGCCGAGGCGCCGGTGCCGTTCGAAGAGAACGGGCGCCCGGCAGCGTGGATCTTCTGGGTCCTGATCGACTGGATGGCCATGACCGCGGTCGCGCTCCTGTGGCCCAGGGACGGCGGACGCCGCTGGCCGGAGCTCGACGCACACTGCCGAGAACAAGTGGAACACGCACGTGAGGCTGTCCCGAGAAGCACCCGCCACGCCGTGATCACCTCGAAGCACCGGCCACGGCCGGCCCCGAAGACCCGGCAGGCGGGCAGGCGCCGGAACAGTTCCTGGGCCGACGACATCGACGGCGACTCATGCGGCGGCGACTCATGCGGCGGCTGCGGCGGCGAGTGACACAGCCCGCCCCCGTGGTCGGTCGGAGTGGACACGTCGGGGGCCGCCAGGATGGGGCCATGCGACCGGGGCGGACCCCGGCAGTGCTGCGGCTGCCGTAGCCGGCGACGGTATGGAGCACGACTCGGTCCTGGTAGCCGAGGGCGGCGCCGTCGTGGCCGGCCAGGTCGCCTCGGGGGCGCGGGGACGGACGTGGCGGGCGTGGTCGTCCGGGTCCGGAATCGCTGGCTGGGAGTGCTGTCGGGGTGGAGCGGCAGGAACTCGCTGTTCTCGTCGGCAGGCGGCACCGCGATACCCGGTGCTCGCGGGGCCAGTGCACCTTCAGATCTTGCAACCTGACATTCTCGTGGCCTGAAGAGAGCGAGTGGTTTCACCGATTCGGCGCCTTGTGCAGGTTGCCACTCTTTGCGGGCGCTCACTTCCGGCCATTGACCATGACAGGGACAGGCGGCACCGTCCCCGCCGGTAGTTTCGACGACTGTCGAATCGTGTACCGGGAGAGGGCGTTCGGCGCCCTTGTGACTTCTTCATGCCCCGATCCGCTGTATGCGAAGGCCACGACTCCTCCTCTGCGGAGGGGACGAGAAGTGGAGGGTATGGCGGTGGTGGTGTCGGGGCGGATTGACCTGACCGCGCTGGCGCTCGTCGCCGCGGTTGAGACAGGCCAGGCATTCGCTGTCGCAGCCACCCGGAGCAGCGCCGGCGACGCCTCTTCCGCCGATGATCATGGCCACTCCGGTGGGCTCCGCCGGCTTCGACGACCAGGCCGACTCGTAAGGAACAAGCACTCACATGGGCAACGGCGTGGCGATCGTCGCTACTGGGATCGGCAAGACATTCTCCATGGGCAAACAGACCGTCACGGCGCTCCGGGACGTCTCGCTGTCCGTGCCCGTCGGCACGCTGACCGCGCTTACAGGTCCGAGCGGCTCCGGCAAGAGCACACTGCTCCACCTGATCGCGGGCCTCGAGCGTGTCGACTCCGGAGATCTGAACGTGCTGGGGCACCAGGTACACCGGTGCAGTCCTGCCGAGCTGGCCGCGCTGCGGCTCCGGGAGATCGGTTTCGTCCACCAGGACTTCAGCCTTCTCGCCGACCTCACCATGGTGGAGAACGTACGTCTTCCACTGGAGGCCGTCGGCACGCCTCGCGGCGAGGCGACGAAAGCGGCGTCCGAGGCGATGGCTCGGGTCGGGCTGAAGGAACTGGAGCAGCGTTTTCCCGCCGAGGTGTCCGGAGGGCAGCAGCAGAGGGCCGCGATCGCACGAGCCATCGTCGGCAACCGCACGCTGGTCCTGGCGGATGAGCCCACGGGTTCGCTCGACTCCAGGACGGGCTCGGAGATCATGGACGTGCTGGGCCGGCTGCGCGACGACGGGGTGACCGTCGTTCTCAGTACGCACAACCCGGCCAACCTCTCCCACGCCGATCACGTTGCCGTGCTGCATGACGGCGCGCTCGTCTCCTTCGATGCCGCCGAGGGGGACGTGGCGTGACCAAGGGATACGTGCATCTCATCGGCAGGCGCACCGTCGTCGGCCGCGGAAGGAGGCGTAGCGGCCTTCTGGCGCTGCTGGCTTTGCCGGTGCTGCTGGCCACCTTCGCGGCGGGAGTGTTCTCCTCGGCGGCGCCTACGGCTGAGCAGCGGGCGACCAGCACCATCGGGCGCCACGCCGACGGGTACCTCTCGCAGTCCGATCCGTCGGTGACCGAGGAAATCGCGGCCGAACTGAGGCAGCGGGCGCCGGGCATGACGGTGATGCCGGCCGACGAGAACAGCCAGTTCCCCGTCTGGTCGAAGGACCGGACGGTCGCGGTGCGCTACGTCGACACCGACTGGTCTTCGCCCCTGGTGGAGGGCCGGTACCGGTTGCTGGAGGGGCGCTTCCCCTCCGAACGGGGAGAGATCGCGGTGAGCCGGGCGCTGGCCGACGCCCAGGGCCTGGAGGTCGGTGACAGCCTTCCTTACCGGTGGAAGCGAGAGGGGCCCGCCGAGATCGTCGGCCTGGTCGAAAGCCCACAGGCCCATGCCGCCTACGACTACCTCGCCTCGCCTGGGCAGCTGCGTGCCTGGCCGAAGACCGGCAGCGACAGCACCAACGTCCTGCCCTCATCGTTCGGCCTCCTCGTTGCGGGTGACCCCGAGCAGATCAGCATCGCGGAGGAAATCGCCGGCGCCCAGGGGCTGCAGCTGCTGACGAAGTCGGGCATCGCCGGCTCCAGGACCATGATCGAACGGGAACCCGCACTGCTGCTGGCTCCCGGCGTCCTCGTTCTCGGAGTCATCGCAGCCGGCGCGTTCGCTCTGCGCATGCGGCGCACCCGGGCCGAGTTCGCGCTCCTCGCCGGTCTCGGGCTGCCCGACCGCGACCTGCGGTACGCGGCGATCTCCGGAGCGGTGTGGGCCGGCGTCATCGCGGTCCCCGCCGGATGGCTCGCCGGAAGCCTGCTCGCCCTCGCCGCCCGCCCGGTGCTTCCGAGCCTCACCGACAAGGACAACGCCCCCTACGACCCTCTTCTGGCCGGCGGCGCTCTGGCCGTCCTGCTGTCGGTCGCCGCGGCATCGCTCACCGCGGTGGTGACCACGCGCTACCCGGCAGGTGTGCCGGCCCGGGAACGTGCGCGCACGTCTGCTCGCAGTGAGAGGCGGGCTCGCCGGTGGGCTCCGGTGCTCAGCGGCCTGGCCGCGGTCGGGATCACCGTCGCGGTGGCTTTCCAGGAGGACGAGATCGTCTCCTCCATCGCCGCCGTCACGGCGATCGCGGCCTTGGCCGCGGCTGTGCTCACTCGGATCGCGGACGTTCTGCAGGGCGTGGCCCGCCTTGCCGACAGGAGCCTCAGCGCGCGCATCGCGCTGCGGGCGTTCGTCCGCGACCCCCGTCGCCCGGTCTCCGCGATCGTGATCGGATCCGTCTCTCTCGCTCTGACGGTCGGCATCCTCGGCACACTGTCCAGCGTCACCGCCCAGGACCGCGCCACCTACGTGGGCAATCGCCATCTCGACCAGGTGGAAGCCCTCCTCTACAGCGGGAGCGACCCGCGCGCCGTCGAGCAAGCCCTCGCCGGCGTCCTGCCCGCAGGAACACCGATCGTCAAAGGGACGTATCCGGTCGACGACAAGCTTCTGAAGGCGTCCCCCTCCCCCGCTCTGACACCGCCCTGGAGCATCACCTGGCAGGCAGGCAGCGCGACCGACGATCGGAAGCAGACCATCCAGGTCGTCGACGACGAACCGACGTTCACGTCGCTCACCGGTCGCGCCTGGACCGCGCACGAACGCCAGGCGCTGGAGAGCGGCCGCATCCTGGTCCTGGACCCCGAGTACATCAAGGGCGACCGCGTCATCCTCTCCAAGCCCAACGGCCTTCCCACGAGCACCGACCAGTCGGAGACCCGCTGGACCGTCGCGGGTGCCGTACGCTCCGACCCGGTCGACGCCACCACCCTCACCCGAGCCTCCGCCTACCTCACCACCCGCACCGCGCACGCCCTCGGCGCAAGGACCGTGGACTACTCAGTCGTCGCGTCCCCCACCACCGGTATGGACGCCGCCACGTCGGAGCGGCTGACCAAAGCGCTTGAAGCCGTGAACGTCGTGATGGCGGACGTACGCATCGAGACCGGCCCCGAACTCACCCCGCCCTCGCAGTGGTACCTGATGCTCGGCCTCGCCCTCACGGCCGTCGTGACCGTTCTCGGCATCACCATCACCTCGTCCGCAAGCGAACTCCGCCCCGACCTCGTACGCCTGCACCGTATCGGCCTGTCCCCCAGATCCCTGCGCAACGTCGTCATCTGGCAGTCGATCACCGTCACCACCCTGGCCGCCATCCTCGGCATCGCAGCCGGCTGGGGTCTGACCGCCGCAAGAAACTGGCCCGGGAGCATCCCCGTCGTCATGAACTGGACAGCCATCGCCACCCTCCTGCTCCTGACCCTCGTCCTCGGCGCGGCCTACGGAGCACTCGCCGCACCACGCAAGATCGGCAACACCCTCAACCGCACGGAAACCTGACCAAGCCGCCCCACTGGACGCCAGGAACCTCCTCGCATCCAGCGGATGCGAGGAGGGAGACCGACATCGCCGCGCCAAGGGCTTGTCCGGTCGATCATGTACGGATCCAGAGGGTGAGGGCTGCCGCGGCGGCGGTCCCGAGAACCGGGGCGGCCCGCCCGGAGTCCACGCCGCGACACGGCGGCCCGACACGAGACAAGCGGGACGCACTCATCCCTGCCTGACCATCGCCCGGCGCTACGCCCCCGACCCCGACCTCGCCCGGTGGCGGGTCGGGCGGCGGCCCTCGTGCGGTACGGGACGTACAGGAATTGCAGCGCCATGCCGATGGGGTGAGGCTGAGAACCCACGCTTGAAGGGGAACAGCCAGCTATGGGCGATCTGGTCGTGGTCGGGGTGGACGGCTCGGCGATGAGCCTCGCCGCCGTCGAGGCAGCAGCCACGGCGGCGGCACGGCGCGGCGCGGCCCTGCGCGTGGTCCATGCCGAGGCGCCGATCAAGCCCAGGCTCATGGTGCCGGACCCGGCTTCCCGGGCACTCGTCCAGGAAGCGGCCACCCACGCACTCGCCGTGGCGCCCGGGGTCGCCGTGACCACGAACGTGGTCACGGGCGACGTGGTGCACGTGCTGGAGGCCGCATCACAGGCCGCCGACCTGATCGTCGTGGGTTCCCGGGGGATGGGCGGCATCGCCGGCCTCCTCCTCGGGTCCACAGCGGTGTCCTTGGCCGCCCGCAGCCACTGCCCCGTGATGATTGTCCGCGAGAAACACCGCGCGTCCGCCGACACCGGCCCCGTCGTACTCGGAGTCGACGGCTCCCGGGACAGTGACGAGGCCGTCGACGTCGCCTTCACCGAAGCCGCGCTGCGCCGGGCCGAACTCGTGGCCGTCCACGCATGGCAGCCGGGCAAGGACCCGGCCGGCGCGAGGCCGGAGTCCGCGGAACGCATGCTGGTCCAGGCGACCGCCGACCGCGCCGTCACCCATCCGGACGTCACCGTCAGACGGGATCTGGTCGGCGGCACGGAGCGTGAGGTCCTGCTTGAGGCGAGCAAGACGGCCCAGCTCCTGATCGTCGGAGCCCGCGGCCGCAGCGGCCTCGCCGGCCTGCTTCTGGGCTCGGTCAGCCAGGACGTGATGACACACGCCCACTGCCCTGTCATCACGGTGCGCAGAACGACGTGACGCCTTGTCCGCAACGAGGCTGTCGGGCTTCTTGCGGGCCTACCCGGCCCGATCCTGGGGAGTGAACCTTCTCGGTCAGGTTCGGGGGCGGTCGGTCATCCAGCGGGCGGCGAGGAGACCCGAGGCTGCGGTGAGCACGGCGGCCGCGAGGACCGTGGCGTCCAGGCCCAGCGCGTCGGCGAGGAGACCCGCCAGCAGGGCACCGGCCGCGTAGCCGATGTCCCGCCAGAACCGGTACGTACCGAGTGCGTGGGCGCGCCAGGCGGGGTGGGCGTGGTCGGAGACGGAGGCGATGAGCGCGGGATAGACCAGCGCGGTGCCGAGGCCAAGGCCCACGGCGGAGACGACGCCGGCGAGGAGCGGGCGGTCGAGGAGCGCGAGGGCCGACAGGAGCGCCGCGGACTGGAGGAGCATGCCGGACACGACGAGCGGTCTGCGGCCGATCCGGTCGGCGAGGTGCCCGGCCGGTATCTGGCCGATGCCCCACAGCAGCGGGTAAAGCCCTTTGATCAGGCCGATGGCGGCGATGCCGAGGCCGTGGTCGGCGAACAGGAGGGGGAAGACGCCCCAGGTCAGGCCGTCGTTGAGGTTGTTGACCAGGCCGGCCTGGGAGGCGCCGCGCAGGGAGCGGTCGCGCCATGAGGTGCGGGCGAAGGTCTTCCGGAAGGACGGTCTGCCCGCCGGGCCGCCTTCGGGTGCGGGGTGGCGGGCGAGTTCCAGGGCCAGGTGGGCGGCGGTGTCCCTGACCGACAGGGACAGCGCGAGACCGGCGGCGACGAAGACCGCGCCGATGAGTTCGGGGGCGGGGCGGAGCCCGTACCGGGTTGCGAGGTAGCCGGTGAGCAGGGCCGTGGCGCCGACCGAGACGTAGCCGGCGGCCTCGTTGAGGCCCGTGGCCAGACCTCGCCGGGTCGGGCCCACGAGGTCGATCTTCATGTTGACGGTCATCGACCAGGTCAGCCCCTGGTTGACGCCGAGCAGGACGTTCGCGGCCACGATCCACCACCACGAGGGCGCCCAAGCGAGCACGAACGGCACGGGTGCGCCGATCAGCCAGCCGGCCAGGAGGAGCTGCCTGCGGCGGAAGCGGGCGGTGAGCACGCCGGCGGCGAGGTTCGTGAGGGCCTTGGCGAGACCGAAGGCGACGATGAACGAGAAGACGGCCAGGTTCCCCGCGAGACCGAACACCTCGGTGCCGATCAGCGGAACCGTCGTCCGCTCCAGCCCGACGAGCGCCCCGACCGCGGCCGTGACCACGACGAGCAGCACGAACTGCGCCCGGTTCTCCCGCAGCCCCAGCCGGACGGTGCCGGGCGCGGAGCGCGGCTTCGTGTTCGCTCGTGTCATCACTTCACCGTTCCGTTCGCTCTCGTATCTGCAGATCACAATACCCCTAGGGGTATGAGATTCCCTCCCCTCACGGAGCTCCGCCCTGTGACTCTGGATACCCAGGGGGGTATTTGACTTCCCTGCTCGGCCCTGCCTACAGTCGAGGACGTAAGTACCCCGGGGGGTATTCGAAAGGTTGATCTTCCATGCGTGAAGTGGATCTGGACGTCTTCGCCACCGAGCTGGCCCAGGGCGCCTTCACCATCGATGTGAGGGAGCCGGACGAATACGCGGCGGGCCACGTACCGGGCGTCCGCACCGCGCCTCTCTCCGAGCTCGGCGCCCACCTCGCCGCACTGCCCGCCGACCGGCCCGTCTACGTCGTCTGCGCGAGCGGCAACCGCAGCGCCTGGGCCGCCGAGCACCTGGAGGC
The DNA here is from genome assembly GCF_042885515.1 of Streptomyces sp. NPDC058052. Lineage (NCBI taxonomy): Bacteria > Bacillati > Actinomycetota > Actinomycetes > Kitasatosporales > Streptomycetaceae > Streptomyces > Streptomyces sp. NPDC058052. Next base: position 46,925 of record NZ_JBHVRX010000008.1, read on the forward strand.
CGCAGGTTTCCACGCGATCTCGGTCGCGGGCGGCACCGCCGGGTGGGTCCGCACCGGCCGCCCCGTCGTGCGCGGCTCGGACGTCCGGGCCGCCTGAACGGCCGGCCGGCCGCCCTCACCGCACCACTCCCCGTCTCGCGGAGCTCACACTCCGCGCCCGCTTTCTCCGTCGAAAGGTTCGCCGTGTTCTTCGCCCAGTACTACCTCGACTGCCTGTCCCAGGCGTCGTACATGATCGCCGACGAGAAGACCGGACAGGCTGTCGTCGTCGACCCGCGCCGTGACGTCTCGGAGTACCTCGCCGACGCGCGGGCGCACGGATTCACCGTGGTCGGTGTGATCAACACCCATTTCCACGCGGACTTCGTCGCAGGCCACCTGGAGATGGCCGCCGAGACGGGCGCGTGGATCGGCTACGGCTCGCGCGCCGAGACGGAGTACCCGATCCGGCACCTCGCCGAGGGCGAGCGGATCGCCCTGGGCGAGGTGGTCCTGGAGGTCATGGAGACCCCGGGGCACACGCCGGAGTCGATCAGTGTCCTGGTGTACGAGCACGCCGCCGACACCGTGCCCTACGGCGTGCTGACCGGTGACGCGCTCTTCATCGGCGACGTCGGCCGCCCCGACCTGCTGGCGTCGGTGGGCGTGACCGCCGAGGAACTGGGCGGCATGCTGCACGACAGCGTGCAGAACAAGTTGATGGGCCTGCCGGACGAGGTCCGCGTCTTCCCCGCTCACGGCGCGGGTTCGGCCTGCGGGAAGAACCTGTCCACGGAGAAGTCCTCCACCATCGGCGAGCAGCGGGCGACCAACTACGCCTGCGCCCCGATGGACCGGGACGCCTTCGTCGCCCTCGTCACGGCGGGGCAGTCCGCCGCACCTGGGTACTTCGCGTACGACGCCGACCTCAACCGCAAGGACCGCGCCCTGTACGACGCGAACGTCGCTGCCCGGCCGCTCGCGCTCGCCGACTTCGCCGACCTGCGCGCCGACGGAGCGGTGGTCGTCGACGCGCGTGACCCGCAGGAGTTCGCGGCCGGTCACCTCGCCGGCGCGGTGAACGTCCCCGCTGACGGCCGGTTCGCCGAACAGGCCGGCACCGTCCTGGACCCGGCGGAGGAACTGGTGGTCATGGCGCCGCAGAACCGGGAGGAGGAGATCGTCACCCGCCTCGCCCGCATCGGTTTCGACCACGTCGTGGGCTACGTCCGCAATCCCGAGGACGCGCTTCGGGTGATGGCCGACGAGGTTGCCCCGGCCAGCCGTCTCACCGCCGCGCACCTGAAGGCCGCCCTGGCCGGAGAGAACCCTCCGCTCGTCGTGGACGTGCGCACCTGCGGCGAACGCGAGGCCAACGGCTTCATCCCCGAGGCCCTGCACATCCCCCTGAGCGAACTGTCGTCGCGGGCCGGTGAACTGCCCGGCGACCGGCCCCTGGTCCTGCACTGCGCCGGCGGCCACCGCTCCTCCATCGCCGCCAGCCTCCTGCGCCACCGCGGCTTCGGTGACGTCTCCGACATCCTCGGCGGCTGGGCCGCCTGGGCCCTGGCGGCCGAGACCGCAGCCGTCTGACCACCCCCGAACCGCCGGTCGGGCACGAGTCCGGGACCCTTCCCGCCGTGCACCGCCGGCCTGCGGCGGGGCCGGAGGCCGCACTGCCTCCGCTCCTCCGCCGCCGTCGCGGGCGCGGGTGTACCGCCCCGCCCGCGACGGCCCCCTTCGTCCTCTGACGCCTGGGTCGCTGCCATGACCCACGGCCCCCTCCCCCTGCGTACCCCTTCGCACTACCTTCCGGAGTTTTGCATGAGCACCGAGCGCACCGCCCCATCGATCACCCCCGCCGTCCTGCGTGCCCTCACCGACGAGGGCCGCGCTCCGCGCCTGCTCGACGTGCGCACGCCCGGCGAGTTCCGCACCGTCCACATCCCCGGCTCCTACAACGTCCCTCTGAACGCCCTGCGTGAGCACCGCGCGGAGCTGCGCTCGCACCTGGACGAGGAGGTCGTGCTCGTGTGCCGCTCGGGGCAGCGCGCCCGGGAGGCGGAGCAGGCCCTCGCCCAGGCCGGGCTGCCGAACCTGCGGGTTCTGGAGGGCGGCATGAACGCCTGGGAGGCGGCCGGCGCGTCCGTGAAGCGAGGCCCCGAGCGGTGGGACATGGAGCGCCAGGTCCGCCTCGTCGCGGGTTCCGTCGTCCTGGCCACCGGCCTGGCCGGCATCCTGATCCCCGGCGTCCACCTCGTCGGCACCGCCGTCGGCGCCGGCCTGACCTACGCCGCGCTCAGCAACTCCTGCGCCATGGGCGTGCTGCTCTCCAAGCTCCCGTACAACCGGGGACCGCGCACCGACATCCGCACCGTCATTTCGGAGCTGCGGAGCGCGTCATGACCGCCCTCATCGTCGCGGTCTCCCTCCTGATCGGCGTCAGCCTCGGCATCCTGGGCGGCGGCGGCTCCATCCTCACCGTCCCGATCCTGGTCTACCTCGCCGGACAGGACACCAAGGAAGCCATCGCCACCTCGCTGTTCATCGTCGGTGTCACCAGCCTCGCCGCCCTGATCCCGCACGCCCGCGCCCACCGGGTCCGCTGGCGGACCGGACTGCTCTTCGGCGCGTTCAGCATGGCCGGCGCCTACGCCGGCGGACGCCTCGCCGCGTACATCCCCGGCACCGTCCTGCTGGTCGCGTTCGCGCTGATGATGCTCGCCACCGCCTTCGCCATGCTCCGCAAGCCGCGCGACGGGGCGAAGAAGGCCCGCCCCGCCCACCGCGACCTGCCGCTGAAACACATCGCGGTCGAGGGCCTGGCCGTCGGCGCCGTGACGGGCCTGGTCGGCTCCGGCGGCGGCTTCCTCGTCGTACCCGCCCTCGCGATCCTCGGCGGACTGCCCATGGGCATCGCCGTCGGCACCTCGCTGCTGGTCATCGCGATGAAGTCCTTCGCCGGGCTCGCCGGACACCTCTCCGGCGTGACGATCGACTGGTCCATCGCCCTGACCGTGACCGCAGCGGCGGTGATCGGCAGCCTGGTCGGCGCCCGCCTCGCCGGACGCATCCCCCAGGACGCGCTGCGCAAGGCGTTCGGCTGGTTCGTCGTCGTCATGGGCGTCTTCGTCCTCGCCCAGCAGCTCGACGCCGCCGTCTGGACCCACCCCGCCACCTGGGCGGTGCTCGGCGCCGCCGCAAGCGCTGCGGTGACCGCCCGAGTCGTGAGTCGGTCAAGAACGACACCACCGCAGCCGACGCCTCGCGTCCGCCAGGACGCGGCGGTGAAATAGACCGAGGACACGTCCCAAAGCGTGCTCGATGAGGGGGAGGAGGAGAATTTCCGTGCAGATGAACGAAGAATCGATGAAGCCCGTCCTGAATCGTCTCAAGCGGGCACAGGGTCAACTGGCCTCGGTGATCGCCATGGTCGAGAACGGCAGAGAGTGCGAGGACGTCGTCACCCAACTCTCCGCCGTCTCCAAGGCCCTGGACCGGGCCGGGTTCAAGATCGTGGCGAGCGGGATGCGCCAGTGCCTCACCGACGGTTCCGAGAACCCGCCCCTGACACAGGACAAGCTGGAGAAACTCTTCCTCACCCTCGCCTGACCGTCCCGACTGCTCAGAGCTGTCGTGATCACCGGCGGGAAGCCTCTCATCCGGCAGTGGGGTCTGTTTCCCCTGTCGGGGTGGAGAAGGGCAGGCCCCTCGTGCGCGCGCTCCAGGCGGGCGACGTTGGTCACTCGATCAAAGTGGCCGCTCTGAAAGAGCCCAGCGCCCCGCAACCCGAAGCGGGCGTCCGCGGCAAGTTCTCACCCTAGCTGCGCATTTGCGAATTCCACCTGCTCGGTGAAGAGGAGGCGCCTCATCCTCCGGTCCCCCGAAGTATGGGCACGCAACTCGTCCTGTGGGCGGAGGCAGCCCGTCCTGGGCTGACCTAGCCTGACCAGTAAAGAGCGAACAGACTCGTCTGGCCGATTCTGAGACTGAAGGAGACCGAGCACCGTGGCATCTCCCATCAAGAACCTCGCCGAAGGTGCCGTCCTGTTCGGAAGTGGACTGGCACTCCGCCTGTTTACCGGAGATGTCGAGATCCCTATCTTCACACTCACAAAGGTGGGTGTCGTGTTGATGGTCATTGGCGGCATCGAGATCCTCTACGGCATATACCGCACAGCGAGTAGCAGAAGCAGCAAGTCCGGCTCCTGACGGCCCCTGTCACACTGAGCTCCTTCAAAGTGGCCAGCAATCAGGCGATGGACTGACGTGCCGCGACGCACGAGGCTCCTGCGCCAGTGAGAGAGGTGTCCGACGTCTCAACTCACCAGCGCAGAAGTCTCGTTGGTTTCCGATCCTGCCGCACTCGACCTACCACGGCAGTCACGGCAGTCACGGCGTGAGCGTGCAGGTCATCACCGATCCCGTCGGCAAGCTGCTGTGGATCTCGCCCGCACTGTCCGGCCGCACCCATGACCCGACCGGGGCCCGTACCCACCGCACCATCCGGATCTGCGAACGCCAGGACGTCCCGTCCTCGCCGACCCGTACCTACATCGGCGCCGGCCCCTGGGTCACCACACCGATCAGACGGCTTCCCGGCCGGACCTCACCACGACCCAGCAGAGGATCAACCGAGCTCTGTCAGCGGCGCGGACACCGGTCGAACGAAGCATCGCAAGGCTGAAGACCTGGCGAACCCTTTCGCAAAGCCCACGGCAGCCCCAACCGCATGACGGCCATCTCCACTGCCGTCCTCACCCTGGAGCGTCAACGCTGAAAGGGCTCACTCGGAGCTGCCGTCGACTGGCAAAGGCAAGCTTCTGCGCCAGCCCCCGACCAGGCCAACCGGCCTCCCCTCCACTACCGCACCTTCTCCGGTCGGTCGATGGCCGCGGGCCAAGATCACTCCAAAAGCCTCAGGCGCAAAGGCGCACACGTCAGCGCTAGCGTACGGATCCCTTCCGCATCTGAGCCCTGGCGCTCGCTGCACGCGGTGAACTGTACGGGCCTGCTCTAGCGGTGCACCGACACGCGTGGTTTCACTGGGCGCTTACTTCCTCGCCCGCCCACTAACGGGCGAGGAACGGTCACGGCTGATCGCCGGGTGGTCAGGACAGGAGCAGGGTTGGTCTTCTCCCGACTCACGTCTTCGTCCCCGCCCGGCCTCAGTCCCCCTACGCCAGCAGGAGGTTGCTATGACATTGAGGCAGTGGACGGGAGCGGTCGAGTGGCTGGCAGCGGCCGCCCCAGAGCCCCGCTCGTGCAAGAGGGACTGGCAGCACAGCGCTACTGGTGCCCATCTCCTGGCCGCTGGGCGCTTCTGGGACGTCCTGATCGTCCCCGCGTGCCTCGGATTGCGCGCAGCCGACATGCTGGCGTGTCTGCCTCGCCTCGAACCCGGCCCAGCCTTGCTGGACAGCAGGCGGCGACACGTCGGCTTCTTTCTTCCTCCCGATCCCGGGTGCATCTGGGCCGGACACGACATCCGCTACCTCACCACGGGCAGCTGGATCGCGGCGCCGGCCCCGCACTGCCGCTGGGGTGACTTGCGCTGGATCTCCCCGCCTGATGGGACCGGCACGCTGCATACACCTGCGGCCCTGGAACTCGCGCTGCACGTGGCCATGGGCGAGCTGGCTCGCGACCACGGCATCACACGCCACAGCGAAGCCCCCCACCGGACCACAGACACACACGCGCCGGCCATCCCACCCGACACCCCGCACCAATGATCGTGGCAACGGCACATCGCGGGTGAAGCCGACTGGACCGCATCCCTCCCTGCCTGCAGTGAGCGTTCCCTGGTGAATACCGTCGCCCGCCTGGGTGATGCGGCTGACGGAAGCCTTTCGGACCGGGTGCCGCGACGGCTAGAACGCGGGACGTGATCACCAAGCTGATGGGCGAGGCGCGCCCGCGCTTCTCCTTGTCGCCCTCTCTGCTTGCCGCGTCCCTGCGGGGACCTCCGGCAGCACCACCTGGCCGAGAGCGCCCGACGGCGCCCGGGAACTCCCGCCGCGCATCGCGCTTGTCGGGAATGTGGTCTCCGGCCGCCCGTGGCTGCGATTCGCCATGAGCGGCGAGTCACCCGAGCAGGTGCAGGGCGGCTGTGAACGTGGTCAACGCCGCCACTCGCATCCCATCGGCCCGGGTCACCGGGCCGGTCAGGCGACGGCCTCGTGTGGAATGCCTGGCGTTCAGACGCGCATTCCCCAAGACGCGATCATCGGCCGGCGATCACGCGAGGCAGTTCCGCCAGGGTGTCAGCGAGGCGGTCGGCCGACAGTCCGCCACCCTGGGCCAGCCCCGGGGAGCCTTCGCCACGTCCGCCGAGCAGCTGCTTGACCGGCGAGGCCGCGTTCAGGCCCGCCTCGCGGGCGGCCTTCCTGAGCACCAGAACGACCATGCCCGCTTCCGTGCCGATGCCGACGGCACCGGGAAGGCCGGCGGGGAGGCGGTCGCGGACGGCGGCGGCCAGGGCCCGGGCTTCGTCCGCGCCGCCCTCGGCGAGGGCCGGCGCGGTGGCACGGGTGCGCGCCCCGCGAGACGATGAGATGCGACGAGTGCAGAGCACTTGCCAGGGGGACGAGCACTCAACCCGTCCGGAGCGTTGCCATGAAGTCCAAGTCTGGCTGCGGGCCACAGAGCGATCCTGAGTTCTTTGAGGCTCTCAACAAACTGCTTGAGCAGTACCCCGAGGCGGCCAAGAAATATGCAGTCAAGTGCATGCGGTTCGAGCTCGACGTGCTGAAGGTCGACTTCAGCAGGCAAGTAGGCGTGTCCCGCATCGAAGACGGCCGTGTCGTCACCGAATTCGTCGACCGCGACATCGCGCGCGGTGGGGACTGCTGCGGCTGGTGGCACAACGAGTGCATCCTGGAGTGCGACCCCTGGCCCGAGATGTGAACCCGCCTGGTCCCGACGGCAACCGCCGGACCAGGTCCACCACGAGCCGGCCGGGCAGTCCGGCAACCGGGGCGCGGCGACCGCCTCACCTCGCGGCGTCAGATCCCACTGCACCAGCAACTGCAGGCAGCCCACACCTCACGGACCCGCTCGATCGGCTGGGGGTTCTTCGTTCTGCCCTGCCTGCATCCAAACCCGCCCCACCGTCAGAAACACCCACCGAGCGCCCGCCACACCCCCGAGAGGCGGGCGCTCACCTCAGTCCTGGCAGGACACATCACGCCGGCAGGGGATCCGTGCATAGAGTGTCACCATGCCAGAAGGGTCAGGAAGCACGAGTTCGAGAATCTCATCGCACTCTGCCCTACCTGCCACCGGCGCAAAGGCAACGGGCCCGACCAGATCGACCGCAAAGCCCTCCGCCAGCAGCCGGCGCCGAGTTCGTCCAGCGATGGGCCGCCGCGCAGCCGCTCGAACCGGGCGCCGAAGAGGCGTAGCCGAGCCGGCCGACACGACGAAGCCCGCCGGCAGAAGGCGGCGGGCCCTGGCCCGGCACCATCCCGGCCATGCCCGCGTCACTCTCCATCAGAGTGCGGAAGTACGGCAGGCAGAGAGGCAGCAGTCACACGCTGTCCGGTCCGGTGGTCGACGACAAGAGCCTCGCCCTCAGGCCCAGCCATCCACCGACAGCCTCCAGCCAAGCTCTTCTCATCCGCCTCCTCGCACGTGCGATTGACAGCGAGCCGGCCAGTGGGACTCCGAGGCCGCACGTGACCGAACAGATCGATCACGGCGCTGCCGAGCACAGCTCTCAGGCTCCCGGCTCCGGGGGTGCGATGGTCGCGCCCCCGATCTCGGTGCCTTCGGGCAGGTCGCGGAGCTGCAGAGCGAGCTGGGTACAGAGTTCGAAGTACACCCGCTGGTCACTGACCTCCATGTTCGCGACCTCGTCCGAGCCGCCCAGGGCCAGCGGCACCTTGTAGGCGACCACCTGGCCGAAGCCCAGCGGTGCGGCCCCGGGGTTGGCCTCCCGCCATTCCTGGAAGTAGGGAAAGGCCAGGGCGTCCTCGTCCTCGTCGGCCACGGCCTCGAAGAACTCGTCGATGGTCAGGCCCGTGGTGAGGTGCTCGCCCTCGGCCGGGTCGACCGCGATGACATAGCGGGGCTTGGCCTCCGGATCACGGATGTCGAAAAGCAGCTCCCGGCCCGACCAGTCGAACGCGAAGGGGTAGTAGCGCCCCTCGATGCCCTCGATCATGCGGGCGCACGCCTCGTACGACTCGCGAGCGGACTTCGGAGTGTGGAACCGCAGGAAGCCGTCCGCGAGGACGCTTCCTTCCGCCTGCTCGAACAGGCCGGAGAGGGTGGCGGGCACGGGGTGTCCGCCCTCGCCGGGAGCCGTTGGATCTGCCGTACCCGTCACGGGGAAACGGCGGAGGAGGATCTCCAGGGACATGTGCACTCCTACGTGAACTCGACCTTGCCGATGGTGCCACCCCGCACCAGGCCGAGCCTCCCGACCCGCTGCGCCGCCTGTGAGGCGGTTGCGATGGACGCGCTGCCGACAGCGAGCGACCGGCACGACGATCACGGTGGCGGGTGCAGGCCGACCGGAGAGCAGGATCTGTCCGATGCTGAGTCGTCAGCGGTCGATCGGGGGCACCTTGTCCAGGCCGCTCTCGCACAGGATCCGCTGGATGGTGTCGTCCAGGGTGCTGGTCGCGTCGATGACGGTCTCCAGGGCGTTGGGCAGGAGATCCTTCTCCCGGTACCAGTCGCGCAGGTGGTCGGGGGTGACTTGTTCGAGGTACTCGGCATCGGCCTTCGTCGCGTGCCTCCGCACCGTCTCCGCGTAGGACACGTCGAGGTAATAGCAACGCGAGGCGCCACGGTGGGCGCGCACCAGGTCCTGGAGCATCGTGCCGTAGCGGTCGGCGTACAGGATGCCTTCCACGACGACGTGGAAGCCGTTGTCCAGGGCGTAGCGGGCGGTGAGATCGATCAGGCCGATGTTCGCAGCCCCGGGACGGTCGCGTTCTCGCAGTACGGTTCGGCGCAGATTGTCCTGGCCGACGATCGCGAGGTTACGGCCGAACCTCTCCCTCAGTCCGGCCGCGACGGACGACTTGCCCGAGGCGCTGTTGCCCCGGACCACGATCAGGCGTGTGTCTTCGTTTCCCACCACGCCCGGCACGATAGCGGCCCCTCGTAGGACCTGCTTGGACCGTGTCGCACCTGGCGGTCTTGCTCGGTACGACGTCGACGGCCCCCCGTGCGCGTCCAGCCAGCGTGCGCGCGAACCGGTGCACTGCGCGGACCCCCGGCGTCTCGCCCGCGCCGTTCTCCGGCCGCGGCTCAATCGGCGTCGATGCCGCCTGTGTCCGCGTCGCCTTCGGTGCCGTCGTCGCCGTCATCCCCACCGTGCGCGCCCGCCGCACGGCGCCGCGCCCGCACCTTGTCGGAGACGAGCGCTCCGGCGAACAGGCCGGCGATGCAGGCCAGGATGAGGGACGTCGCCGAGAAGAGCACGGCGCCCCACGGGGGCTCGTCCACGTCGCCGCCGAGGAAGATGAGCAGCATGAGACCGGGGAACACGGCGAGGAGCAAGGTGCCACAGACAGTGGTCAGCGTCAGACTCTCGTGGATGCCGGCGTATCGGGTGACGTCCTGTGGTGTCGCCGTCCGTCCCGGCACCACGACGGGATACAGGGCGAGTGCCTGGCATGCCAGGCAGGCGAGTTGGACGGCTCCGTAGTCGGCGAGCGAAAGCGGAGTCGACCAGTGCAGCACGATCCCGGTGACGGCGCAGACAACGGTTCCCGCGTTGCCCACGAGCACCCAGACCCAGCGGGACACCACGACGTCGACCAGGGTCTCGAACACGACCTCCCAGAAGGATCTCTGGGTGAACTCCCCGAGCCTGTGGCTGTTCCTCATCCTGTCGAACATGCGCCCCCGCGTCCCCTCGTCACCACCCCTGCAAGGCAGGCTTCCCGCGCAGAGCACGCGGAATCCGGGCGCTGCGCTGCGGAGGATGCGCGACGGCCCGCCCGCCCCTTGGTCGGGGGCGGGCGGGCCGGTTACTCGGTCAGCGGGTCACTTCAGGCCGTTGCTGATCGCGCTCACGAGTTCGCCGTCGACGGTGTCGCCGTTGAACTCCCAGAAGAACGCGCCGCCCAGGCCCTGGTTCTTGGCCCACGTCATCTTGGTGCCGACGGTGGCCGGGGTGTCGTAGCTCCACCAGTCGGTGCCGCAGTGGGCGTAGGCGGTGCCGCCGACGGTGCCGGTGGCGGGGCAGGTGGTCTTGAGGACCTTGTAGTACTGGTTGCCGGGCTCGACGCCGGCGGCGGGTCCGGTGGCGCTGCCGCCGGGGGCGGACTGGGTGACGCCGGTCCAGCCCCGGCCGTAGAAGCCGATGCCGAGCAGCAGCTTGGAAGCCGGGACGCCCTTGGCCTTCAGCTTGGCGATCGCGTCGGCCGAGTTGAAGCCCTGTGCGGGGATGCCGGGGTACGAGGTCAGCGGGGAGTGGGGGGCGGTCGGGCCCTGCGCGGCCCAGGTGCCGAAGTAGTCGTACGTCATCACGTCGTACCAGTTGATGTACTGGGCGGCGCCGCCGTAGTCGGCGGCGTCGAGCTTGCCGCCGCTGGAGCCGTCGGCGGTGATGGCGGCGGTGAGCAGGTTGTTCGGGCCGAACTTGGCGCGCATGGCCTGCATCATGTTCTTGAAGGACGCGGCGCCGCTGGTGTCGCAGGTGAGACCGCAGGCGTTCGGGTACTCCCAGTCGAGGTCGATGCCGTCGAAGACGTCGGCCCAGCGCGGGTCCTCGACGAGGTCGTAGCAGGACTGAGCGAAGGCGGTCGGGTTCTGCACGGCCTGGCCGAAGCCGCCGGACCAGGTCCAGCCGCCGAAGGACCAGAGGACCTTGATGTTCGGGTAAGCCTTCTTCAGCTTGCGCAGCTGGTTGAAGTGGCCGCTCAGCGGCTGGTCCCAGGTGTCGGCGACGCCGTCGACGGACTGGGCGGCGGTGTAGGACTTCTGGTAGTCCTCGTAGGGGTCGCCGATGGTGCACTTGCCGTTCTGCACGTTGCCGAACGCGTAGTTGATGTGCGTGATCTTCGAGGCGGAGCCCGAGGTCACGAGGTTCTTCACCGTGTAGGAGCCCCAGTTGGTGAAGTAGCCCAGGTTGATCTTGCCGTTGCCGCCGGGGTTCTCGCCGCCTCCACCGCCTCCGGTGGTACGGACCGGGGTGGCACCGGAGGCGGGGCCGGTCTGGTCGGCGGTGTCGCGGGCGACGACGGTGTAGCTGTAGTCGGTGCCGGCGGTCAGGCCGGTGTTGGTGTAGGTGGTGCCGGTGACGGTGGCGACGGTGGTGCCGTCGCGCTTGACGTCGTAGTTCTTGACGCCCTTGTCGTCGGTGGCGGCGGCCCAGGTGAGCTTCACCGAGGTGTCGGTGATGTCGGAGGCGACCGGGGTGCCGGGGGCGGAGGGGGCGTTGTCGCCGGGGTTGGTGGTGCCGCCGTCGCAGGAGGCTCCGTTGAGTTTGCAGCCGGTGGGGGCGCCGGTTCCGCTGCCGTTGAAGCCGAAGGAGACCGAGGCGCCGGGGGCGAGGGTGCCGTTCCAGCCGAGGTTCTTGGCGGTCCAGTGGTTCGCGGAGTTGGTGACGGTGGCGTCCCAGGCGGAGTCGACCTTGGTGCCGGTGGGGAAGTCCCACTCGACGGTCCAGGAGGTGAGGGTGGTGGTGCCGGTGTTCTTCACCGTCCACTTGCCCTCGAAGCCGGAGCCCCAGTCGGATGCCTTGGCGTACGTGGCGGTAGCGGAAGTCGCCGCCTCCGCGGGCGCGGCGAGGCCGACCATGGCGGCCAGCGGGAGGAGCAGCGCGGTGGCGCCCGCAAGGGCCTTGGACCGCGTGTTCGGGACGATGCTCCATGGCGATCCGGTACTGCGCCGTCGCGTGTGAGTGCTCAAGGATGCTCCTCGGGAGGGGGTCAGCGCACAGGGGGGTCCCTGGCCTGTCGACCCTGCGGGTCCCTGGGTACGTGGTGTCCCTCCTTTGCACCCACCGCAGTGTTGTCGTGACCCTAGGAAGGACTAGACCAATCGTCAAGTGGTCTGGACCAAAAGGCTGTTATGCGCCACCGCGCCCGTCCCGCATCAGGTGCTCCTCCCCGTCCGGCCGCGGGGATTGAACATTCAGGACCGGCGACGGTGGGCGACGGCCCGGCATCTCCGGGGCCTGCTGGGAACCGCGTCCTGGAGGTCCCGTCCCGCGTCGGCGGCGGCCGGGAGGCTGGGAGGGGTTCCTGCGAGGCGTTCCCGGGCGGAATCGAGGTGTCGGGCTCGGGTTGTGATGTGGGTGGCGCGGCCGCAGCGGGTGCGGGTGGAGTGGTCGCGGGCGCGTCGGTTCTCGGGTCAGCGCGTCCGCAGCTATTGCAGGTCCGGGGTGGAGGCCGGGTCGGCGACGGTCACCTTGGTCCCCCGCTGGAGTTGCTCGATCTGGCGGTGGATCGCGCCGAAGCCGACACCGAGGATGGCCCGATTCGATCTGCCCTTCGCCTTCACATTGCGGCCGGAGCGCTCCGCTCGCCGCGGGCCGAGGCGGTCATGACCTTCACCCGCCGGTCCTCAAGGGCAACGTGGCCATACCGGGTCGCGATCCGCTTGGTGAGCAGGCGTCCGGTGGAGAACTTACGCGCTGCCAGCAAGGCATGCAGGCGGTCTCGCCGCTGTACCGGACGGAGTGCTTTGAGCCATCCCCACACGCGCAGGAAGCAGTTTCCCGGCCCCGAGCGTCCTCGGCCGCCGAGGAGCCATCCCTGCGCGAGCGAGGAACGGGATCGGCGCACACGGGAACGAGCGCCGACTTTCAGCGGAGAGGGACGTCGCCGAGTCTTGGGTTCTGGCACACAGCTTGGGGAGCGGTCGCGGAGCGTCACCTCGATGTTCGGGTGCGCTCGTTGATCGGCTACTCAAGGGCTAGGACTTGTCCGGGCGATCACGTGCGGAGCCAGATCGTGAGGGCTGCGACGGTTGCGGTGCCGAGGTAGACGTATCGGCGCTTGTCGTAGCGGGTGGCCACGGCTCGGTGGTGCTTGAGCCGGTTGATGGCCCGTTCGACGGTGTTGCGTTTCTTGTACTGCTCTTCGTCGAAGCCGGGTGGTCGGCCGCCGTATGAGCCTTTGCGGAGCCGGGAGGCCTGGCTGTCGGTCTTCTCCGGAATGGTGTGCCTAATGCCCCGGCGTCGCAGGTACTCGCGGCAGGGTCGGTTGCTGTAGGCCTTGTCGGCGGCGACGCTGTCGGGCTTTTTGCGGGGCCGGCCCGGCCCGATCTTCGGGACACGGATCTTCTCCAGAACCGGCTTGAACTGCGTGCAGTCAGCCCGCTGACCTGGCGTGACGATCAGGGACAGCGGACGGCAGCGGCCATCTGCACTCAGGTGGAGCTTGGTGGTGAAGCCGCCGCGCGAGCGGCCCAGGCCCTCACCTCCTGCACCACCTCCGCCAGGCGGGCCTGCAGGCTCTGCCACGGCGTTTCGTCCTGATGTTCTGCCCCTTCGGCCCCCTTTGAGGTGGGGGCGGGAGGTGGGCCGGTGCGGGCACCCGCGGCATGCTGATGCGCCCGCACGATGGTGGAGTCAACGGAAACATCCCAGTCGATCTCGCCTGCGGCGTCGGCGGCGGCCTGGACCTGCTGGAGCAGAAGCTCCCACGTCCCGTCGGCCGACCACAGCCGGTGCCGTTCATAAACAGTCTTCCAAGGCCCGAATCGTTCGGGCAGGTCACGCCACTGCACGCCGGTCCGCACGCGGTGCAGAACCCCGTCGATCACCTGCCGGTGGTCCCGCCACCGGCCACAACGCCCGTTGCTGACCGGCAGGAACGGCCGCAGCCGTTCCCACTCAGCATCACTCAGATCACCCCGCCCCATGGCCGGAAGAACGACCCGGGCAGACGGCAGTCACAAGATCACACGAGCCTTGACCCCTACTCCGTGACGAAGGGTGCGTATCCGACCGGGACCTCGCTCACCTGAAGGTCCGAGAAGAGCAAGGTCACGTTGTGCGCGTTGGTTTCCATGCGCACCTCGTGAAAGTCGATCCCGAGGGCCTTCGACCAGCGGCGGGTTGCCTCGGACTCAGGAAGGAGTTTGGCTCCCGGGTACAGGGCGTGCCACTTCACGCCCCAGACGTATCCGTCGAGGTCGATACCGGTTTCGTGGTCGATGAGCCGGTCGTCCAAGGAGACCCGCCAGGTCTCCGTCGGCACTGAGGTCTCACACCGGGCCTCAACGCAGTACCGGAAGAGATACCGCAGGTGGGACGACGCGATGCCGGTACTGGGATCAGCCGTCGCGTAGACGATGACCTCGTAGTCGCGCATGTAGTTGGTGTATCCGTGGTGCACAACAGCGTGATCGAAGGTCTCGTCCAGCATCTGCTCAAGTACGGCGGTGTCCATGCCGCCCTTCTACCTCACTCGACGAGACCTTCGATAACGAGATTCACGGGTGTTGGGCGCCGTTGCCTCAAAGATCGCCCGGACAAGTCCTAGGTAGCCAGGTGACGGATGAACCAGCTCGGGGTGTTCCACTACGTACCGATCCCCGTGGATCGACATCATTGCCCAGTGCCATGCCTCGTCGTGAAAGATCAGCCCGCGGAACGACGTCTCAGCCGACTCGTACGGGTAGTGCGCCAGGGCGGCCTCCCTCGCCTCCTCCGGCGTCCGCCCACCGTGATGCTGCATTACCCATGCGTAGGCACGCCGCTCGGACTGCAGGTAGTCGACGTACTCAGCTTCGTTCCATGTCACGGCGTAGAGGGTAGACCGGTCGCCGAAGGAGGCGGCGCTCAGATGATGTCCACGCCGGGGTGATGGACCGGCCAAGGGGCCGGCGGACCGGCCTCACGCGTCGGGAGCACATCGACCACGCGATGGTCCTCGACGCAGGTCAAGACGGTGGAATCCGTCTGGCCTTGGCGGATCGCGAGGTCGTCCACGCCCAGCACCCGTGGAGTGCTGGGCGTGGATCGGGCCATGCCATGACCCTGCGTGACAGGGTTGTCCTGCCCGTGCCGAGACCCAGCTGGGCCACCGACCGAGCGCCGGCCCGCCCCGCGAGGGCGATCCCCACGCGCTCCAGGACGTGGTTGAGCCGCGTGATGAACCGTGCGTGCGGGGCGGCCAGCCGGGAGAACGGCTCGGCGAACGTCCGGCGTGGGCAGTCCGCCGACCCGCAGATGAAACGCCGGACCGTCAGCCGGATCACGAAGCCCTGCTCGGCGAGCGGAAGGTCCTTCAGCCTGCGCTGGTAACGGTCGTACATCCGGTCCGAGATGTGGCCGCGGTCCGGAGACATGCCGCCCCGGCCGTGCGGCCTCTCGCCGGCACCCCGACCGTGCCGAACACGGCCGTAACCGCCTCGACCTCCACCTCGTAGATCCCGCCGAACACCAGCGAGTCCCAGGACGGTGCATCGGTCTGCATGACCAGCGCCGTCCACAACCGACCGGAACAGCGACGAGGAAGGATCTGATGGAGCGCGATTTCCGGACGCCAGCCGGCAAGGTGTACGCGGTCTCACGCCACCGAGCCCCTCACCATCGCATCCCAAGGTGACGCTCCGTGACAGCCACCCAAGGTCTGTACCAGAGCCGAGTCTTGAGATCGACGGGGAGCTCGCTTCGTGGCCGTCATCGACTCCTGTCGCCTCGCCACGACCCGCGCCCGCGGCGGGCAGCAGGCTGCCGCCTGAACATCCGGACAGTGAGAGGCCACCCGCCACTCAGTTCTCCGTGAATCGCCGGCGCCCAATATCCCCAGGCACCGAACGGAGCTGTCGGCGTGAGGTGAAAGCCGAGGGAAACAGCCCTGCGATCGAACTCGGCGTCCAACCTGGCAACGAGTCTGCCGAGGTCAGCGCGAGCACCACCCGGCAGCCACAGCAGCACATCTTCCAGACAGTCTCTCGCCACCAGAGGATCACACCAGTCGCAACCCGTCACCGGATCCGGCAGAAAGCCCCCTGGCTGCTGCCTCAGATACCGCCGGCACTCCGCCAGGGCAGCGGCCACAGCTCCCGGCCACAGACGCTCTTCTTCCAGCTTCCGGATCGCTACACGAGTCGCCGCAAAAACACCACGGATCCGGCGAACCGGAACCCCTCGCCTGGGCCGCCGGCGCTCCGCGCGCAGACCCTTCGGATGCCTACGCGGCATCAGCCCTTCGGATCGACATGCCGTCATCCTGCCACGGCCCCACTACCCCACACACGGCACCGCGGGTCCATCCCCCATGCAAGCAGGGAGCCGACCAACAGCATCGGACCGTCACCAGTTCCGGTGCGATCGTCCTCGCGCGTCGGCTGAGGTCTGACCCACATCGTCACCAGGACTCACCCGCGTGTGCGCCGAGAGGGCTGGAGAGACGGCGCGGCGGCCGCCGTGTCCGCCGTCTTCGCACGTGTGGAGGCGCCTCGTATGCTGGCCCCGTGGAGCGGGGAAAGCTGATCGCGGACCGTTACGAGCTGATCGGTCGTCTGGGGCGGGGCGGCATGGGCGAGGTGTGGGCCGCGCGGGACCGCGTGCTCCACCGCGAGGTCGCGCTCAAACTGCTGGATCTCGACGGAATCACCCATGCCGACCTGCCCCGGCGGTTCGAGCGCGAGGCGGTGGCCGCGGCCCAGATCGTCCACCCCAACGTCGCCGCCCTGTACGACCGGGGCGTCCACGACGAGGTGTTGTTCCTGGTCATGGAGAAGGTGGACGGCCAGACGCTCGCAGCGCGTCTCCAGGCCGAAAGTCCATTCCCTCTGACGCGTGCCGTGGCGATCGCCAGCGGCGTCTGCGCAGCGCTGGAGGCCGCGCACCGGGCCCAGGTCATCCACTACGACATCAAGCCCCACAACGTCATCCTCACCGGCGACGGGCTGGTGAAGGTCATCGACTTCGGGATCGCCGGGTTCGTCCAAGCCGCGTTCACCGTGGCGCGTTCCTCCCAACTGGCCCCGGCCGGAACACCGGAGTTCGGCGCGCCGGAGCAGTTCCTCACGGAACGCGGCGACGAACGCTCCGACCTGTACGCACTCGGTGGGATGCTCTTCGCGATGCTCGCCGGCCGGCCGCCCTTCACCGGGCACAACAGCATCGCCGTCGTCCGGCGCAAGCTCGACGAAGGGGCCCCGCCCCTCGACGCGCTCCGCCCCGGCCTGCCGCCCGAGGTGACCGCGCTCGTCGCCGAACTACTGGAGCGCGATCCCGACCAGCGCCCCCAGTCGGCACACCAGGTCCAGCAGCGGCTTCAAGCACTCCTGGCATCGTGCGCGGCAGCCGAGGCTCCCACCACTGTGGTGCCCCCGACCCCGCGCACCCGCCTGATGGACGACACACGGCGCGAGCCTCGGCCGCCCTCTCCCGACTCCTGGAACCACGCCTCCACCGACGAGACGCCGTTCACCGCGGACGCCTTGCTGCCGCGGCGCTTCACCAACGACATGGACATCGAGTTCGCGCGGATCGCCGAGGACACCGGCCACTCCCGTGAAGCAGGCCCCAGCGACCTGGTCGGGGAACTCGCGCGCCGCGACTGTACCGGAATGGTCGTCGGCGTCTACGTGGAGCAGCCCGGTCCCCACGCCACGCCCGAGAACCCTCTCTACGTCTGCCTCCAGGTCTTCGCGTTCCCCGACTGGGCGATGGCCCGGGACGCGCACGGGTACCTGGGCGACGGGGGCGGCGCCTGGCGCCTGACCATCTGGAGCGCCCGCGACGGGGGTGGCCTCGTCCCCTGTCCCGACGAGGTCCACCGCAGCCACCGACGGCGGTACAGCTGGAGGGCAGACCGCTACGTGAGACTGGCGGTGGCCTACCGTGCTGACCTCACCAACGAAGGCTCCATCTGGCCCTGGCTCGATTCAGCCGCCCGCAGGGCCGCGCTCTCCGCCGGGCCGCAGAACCACCACGGCTAGGCAGTGCCTGCAAGATGAACACCGTGGCGGATCATGGTGTCGTGATAGGTCGCCATGAACTGTTCGCTGCCGAGCGGGAGTTCGTCCGGCCGTTGCTGCCGGTGTCGTTGCGGGGGCGTAAGCGGCTGGATGACCGCCGGGTCTGCTCCGCCGAGTCCAACGGGTGCTGGAGTGCTGGACGGGAAGGAGTCGACGTACCGGCAGTCCGTCGGCCACCCACGCGGGCGCGACCATCTCGTCCGTGGTGCAAGCGCGTGACGCACACTGCCCGTCACAGGAGGCGTCGCACAGCCTCCACGATCGCGCTACGGCATTCCGCCAGGTTCGACGTCAGGACAGGCGTCGCCGGCATGCTCGCGGCGTTCGTCGGGCTCCAGGCCGAGGCGATGGCCAGGACGAGGGTGAGAAGCGTGGCCGGGGCGAGGCCCGGTGTGCCCTCTCGGTCCTTCCGGGCCGCTTCCAGCGAGGCGAGCTTGTCGTCACGGGCCGGTTGGGCGGCGGCGGGGTCCCGTTCCACGGCAGTGCCGCGTTCCAGTCGGTTCCACGTCGCCAGTCGGAGCACCTCAGGGTGCTTCTGGTAGAAGTCGAACAGTCGCCCCGCATAGTCCGGCAGGTCGTCAGGTGTGAAGGGCACCATGTCGAGGCCCCGCCCGACGTGTGCGTCGAAGACGGCGTCGAAGAGACCGTCCTTGTTGCAGAAGTAGACGTAGATGAGGTTCTTGTTGGCCGAGGCAGCTTTGGCGATCCGGTCGACGCGGGCTCCCGCGATCCCATACGCCGCGAATTCCTCGGTCGCCGCCTGGAGGATACGCGCCTTCGTGGCCTCGGCTCGGGACATGAGAATCATGCTAACAGCGCCTCATGGACCCTTGCCGGGGCGTCGAGACGCGTTGCCGCTGCCGCCGGTGGGGTGAGCCATTAGCCGCCGGAACCATGGTGAGTCTGCGGTCGGACCGTGCCGCCGATGGTCTGCCGGGAGGCCGGACCGCTGGTGGGGGCGAAACCAGCCGCCGGTCGTGGGTGCAGGCTACTGAGCGCCGCCGGTACCAGGTCTGCGCGATCAACCCGAGGCAGGTCGCCCGTTTGAAGGGGTGGAACGGCACCTCCAGGGCCAAGAGCAAGACATGCGACGCGCACACGGTCGTGTTCCGCATCGTCATCACTCGCGCTCTCCAGACCCCGTCGCCCGCCTCCGCGGGTACCTGTTGTGCCTCACCGCACTCCCGCTGGACCTCGCGGCCCCGGGCCGGTCAGGGGCGTGTGTCGTCACCGCAGGCCGAAGGCGTCGATCAGCGCCTCGGAGGCGAGCAGCATAACGGTGCACCACAGGGTGACGCCTGCCATGAGCCAGCCGATCAACCGCCACCGGGGCAGGCCGAGCGCCGTGCCCAGCATGGCCGATCCCCAGGTGCCGAAGAGCGCCGGCCCGATGATGCCGAAGCCGATCACGCCGTACCGGTTCACCACACGTCGGGCCCGCAGGCCGGCGCGTCCGTCGATGCGGGGGCGACGGCCCCCGGGCGGCGACCCGGTGGTGACGGGCCGCCGCTGTGAGCGCCAGATCAGCCATCGGGTACGCAGCCACCCGGCCGCGAAGACGGCGGACAGCAGACACCCGGCCGCACCGAGGAGCACGGCGACGAGAGCGATGGGTGGGGCAAGGGAGATCGAGAGTCCGAAGGGTACGGCCGGGGTGCCCAGGGCGAACCCGGCGAGCACTGCCCAGGCGAACTTCAGCACGTAGCACTCCTCGTCATGGGAACGGACGCCACGTCGGTTCGCGGCGACAGTGAATTAACTAACCAGTTATGCTAGAGCAATGAACACCTCACCATCTCCCTCAGCACCCTTACCGGGCAGCCAAGTTGAGCGACTGTCGGCTTCTCGTTACGTCCTTCTCACGACGTTCCGTCGGGACGGGCGGGCAGTGCCCACTCCGGTGTGGGCGATGAGAGACGGGGACTGCCTGGCCGTGTGGAGCGCAGCCGACGCCGGCAAGGTCAAACGGATCCGCAACAGCGGCCGGGTGACCGTCGCCCCTTGCGACTGGCGAGGGACCCCGAGGGGGGAACCCGTGCCGGGTATCGCCGAGTTGCCTGGCGACCAGGACACCGTTCACTATCTCGACCTGATGAAGCGCAAGTACGGTCTCGTCGCGCGGGTCGGCTTGCTGGGCAGCAGACTGAAGGGGCCCGGGCACCGCACGGTGGGCATCAGGATCCGACTCACGGAGTAACCCTCGCGCGGTCCCGCCGCGCCCGATCCGCGCCCCGCCCCCTCCTGTGTCGCCGGACCTTCGGAGCCCGGGAAGCCTTGCCCCGACAATCAACCATGCGGTCAGTCAATTCCACTCGTACTCGACTCGCGAGACAGTGGCCCGAATGGCGGCCCATCCGACTGGTTGTCGCCCACGGTCCCCGGCCGGAACTCAGACGGCGAGGTGGTGTTCTGCGCCGGAGTCGCCGGCGGCCGTCTCGGGGGTGATGCCGTGCTGCTCGTCCTCGGGGCGGCCCTTGGTCGGCAGCAGGAACGTGATCGCGATGAAGACCACCAGCAGGCACGCCTGGACGAGCAGCGCACGGTGGAAGCCGCCGGTGAGGTGACCGGTCTTGGCCTGGGCGAGGAACACCGAGCCGAAGACCGCGACGCCGATGGAACCGCCGACCGCCTGGACCGCCGACAGGACACCGGATGCGGATCCGATCTCGTCATCGTCGACCGCGGCCAGGATGAAGCTGAACAGGCGGCGATCACCGTGCCGGCTCCGATGCCCGCGACGGTGTCGCGGAGCAGCGCGAGTGGCTGATGGAGTCGTTCAGGACCGCCAGCAGGAAGGGGCGCACCCGGCGAGCGCGATCCACGCCTCATGGACGAGGTGGACGCGCGGAGCACGGAGCACGGAGCACGGAGCACGGAGCTGATGGTGCAGGCCGGACTCCCCCGATGATGGCCAGGGTGCTCGCCGCGCTGTTCCCCACCGACAGCGGCAGCCTGACCTCCGCGGAACTCGTGCGACGCCTGCGCGTCAGCCCCGCCTCCGTCTCCAAGGCCGTCGGCTACCTGGAGAACCAGGCGCTCATCACACGCGAACGCAACCTCCACAGCCGCGCCGAACGCTAGCCCATCGACGACGACATGGGGCTCCAGTCCATCGCGGTCGGCGCGCGCGCCCAGACCCGGATCGCCGAGGCGTGCAAGATCGCCGCCCGGAAACTCGGCACCACCACCCCCGCCGGCGCCCGCCTGGAGAACACGCGCCAGTCCCTGCTTCACGTCATCGACGACCTGGTCTGTTCAGCCGGCACTGGCACACGATCTACCCCACCAGCCTTGAGAGGTCGCCCGAAACGGATCACTGAGCAGATCACGCCGGTCTCGGAAGAGAGTCTTCGATCTCCCCGGGCGACTCGTCGACGCGTCCACCACGCGAGCCCACCGCACACCTCTGGCTCGTCAGCGCCATCGATGCCCGGCTCCGCACACGAACACCTGTCGTCGCGGCGCTCCGCCCCGTCTTCCACCTCCTGCTGCGTCCATCGCGGCGCGCACGAGCCGACTTCTTCAAGCCAACCCTGCGCCCGAGGCAACCCCTCGCCGGCCTGGATCGTCTGTCGGGTCGTGTCTCGTACGACGCGATCCGGCGGGTTCGCCGCCTCAGTGGTGGTCTCTGCCTCGACACCACCCGTCAGGCCGTCGCCGCCGACTCTCGCCGGCCTCTCCCATGGGCCGCATCGCACCGACCTCGGCGCCTGGCATGGCCGCCCACTCCATCGTCGTGCCCGCAGATCCCTCTCGGATTCGTGGCCATGAAGAGCAGACCGACGACGGAGTCGGGCGTTCCCTCACACGGAGTGGATTTGGCACACACCGCTCATGCGCCGCCCAAGAACCCGTACCCTGCACATCAAATGGCTGGTTTCCTTCTGTCCGGCCCCCCTCTCTCAAGGAGCCGTCCGTGTCTGCTTCTCCCACCCCCGTTCACAGCATCGACGCCACGACCGCGGCACTCCAACAGGAGCTTCCTCAACTGGAGCAGCTTCAGCAGGAGCTCGAGAAGGAGCTGGCCGCGGTCTCGGAGCGCGTCCTGTCGGTCCGTACGGCGCTGAGCGCTCTGCTGACCCTGGCTGAGACGCCTGCCCCCCGTGCCGCGCAGACCGCGCAGGTCGCGCCCGAACCGGCCGCGGTGGAGGACGTAACCGCCGTCGATCCGGCCGAGGCGGTGACGCCTCAAGAGGCCGGTCCGGTCCCCGCGCCCCGGAAGGCCGCGACCACGCGCGCGGCCGGCGGGCGGAAGACGGCGCCTGCCAAGGCCGAGAGCCGGAAGGAACGTTCCTCTGCGAAGAAGCCTCGCGTCACGGCCTCCGCATCGAAGGCCGCTCCCGCCGCGAAGGACCCTGGTGGCTTCACCGAGCAGGTGATCGCCGTTCTCGCCCGCTCGCCGGAGACCCCGATGCGCGCGCGGGACGTCGCTCAGGCGCTCGGCCGCGATTCCTCGACGGGCGCCGTGAACGCCGTCCGCAGCACGCTCGACCGTCTCGTGGGCACCTCTCGGGCCGCCCGCGCCGGCCGTGGCCTCTACCAGGCCGCTGGCCTCGCCGTTCCGGTCGGGGCTGCTGGGCGGGGCTGAGCGAGGTCGTTCGATCCGGCCGCTGCTGCGGCCCGCCGGGTGCTGGGTTGCCGGCGCGGCGGGTGCGCAGCGCGGCAACCTCGCAGCGGCCGACCTCGGCGACATCACCAGGGCCGTGAAGCGCAGGCTCAAGCAGATCCGGTACCGACCGGACAGAGTCGACGTCTGCCTCGCCGGCGCTGGCCTTGCCATCCATGAGTATCGAACCCAGGGAACGGCCGGCCAGCTACGTGGCCCTACGCTCGCGGCACCCTGCCGAACGCCTGTACCCAACGAATTGAGAGAGCCCGTGAGCGACGACGTCCTGTCGATCATTCCGACCGATCCCCAGTGGCAGCCCGACCGGACGGCGGCTGAGCGGACTGCCGCGCTCGCCGCGGACCTGGCTCCCGGCCTGCCCGATGGCGTGGAGGTCGAGATGGACGTCACCTGGCACGACACCCTCACCCCCGTCGACTGCGGCGACAACCTGGAACGGATCGGCTGCCCGCACTGCGGCGCCTCGATCGACACCGAGTGGTACGCCGACCTGTTGGAAAGCCACGGTGAGAACGGCTTCACCACCCTGGTCGTGGAAGTGCCGTGCTGCGGCACCGACACGTCGCTGGATGTGTTGGACTACGACTGGCCGTGCGGCTTCGCCCGCTTCGAGATCGCAATCTGGAACCCCGAACGTGACTGGTTCGGCGACGAGGACCTGGTCGCTCTCGGCGACACACTCGGGCACCCGGTGAAGCAGATCAGAGCCCACATCTGACTCAGGTCTCAGCAGGAACCAAGGACAGCCGTCCAGCCCGACAGCACTCATACGAGTTCAATAGCTGATCCGGTCGCGGATATCGCCTCTGGCACCGCCTCGGAGGTGGGCCTCCGGAGGTGGCGCGGCGCCTGACAATCGGAGATCCGCCCACTGCTGATCCCCGGCTTCCTGGGCAGTCGGCATGGATTTCATGGACAGCGGGCGGCAGTTGACATCGATGAAGGAGTGAAAGGGAAGCAGTGGCCTCGCACGGGCCCAGTCATCGGCGGATCCGAAGTCCCGGCTGGAGGAGGTGTCCGCAGGTCAGGCGAATGGCGGCTGGCGAGGGCGCTCTCTTCGATCACCTTTCGAATGAGCAAGCTCCATGCGTCCGGAGATCTCCCTCTCCGCCGGCTGACCGATGCTCTCGCGGTGAGGGCTCTTCGGCCGGCGGCCCTCTGACTCCGGCGGGGACGCGCCTCGGGCCGGCGCTCGTGGGCCCGGCCGCCGCGGCGGGACGAGCCCGTTCGAGGTTCCGCTTCTGCTTCAGTAGACGTCGCGTACATAGCGCTTGTCGGCGGACATCTGCTTCACATACGCGTCCGCCCCTTCGTCGCCCATGCGCCCGTGGCGGGCGACGATCTCCCGGAGCGTCCGGTCGACGTCCTTCGCCATGCGCGCCGCGTCCCCGCAGACGGCGAAGTGGGCGCCCTCCTGGAGCCAGGACCACAGGACGGCGCCGTGCTCGCGCATGCGGTCCTGGACGTAGACCTTGGCACGCTGGTCGCGGGAGAACGCGGTGTCGAGCCGGTCGAGGTGGCCACTGGCCCGGTGGGCCTCCAGTTCCTCGCGGTAGTAGAAGTCGGTGGCCTCGCGCTGCTCGCCGAAGAAGAGCCAGTTGCGGCCGGTGTGTCCGCGGGCGAGCCGGTCCTCCAGGAATCCGACGAAGGGCGCCACTCCGGTCCCCGGGCCGATCATGATCAGCGGAGCGGCGGGATCGGCCGGCGGCCGGAAGTGCGGGGCGCGCTGCACGAACACCGGGACCGGGCCGTCGTCGGCGTGATCGGCGAGATAGGCGGAGCAGACACCGGCCCGGGCACGGCCGCGATCGTTGGCGTAGCGAACCACCGAGACGGTGAGGCGGACCTCGCTCGGCCGGGCGAGGGGGCTGGAGGAGATCGAGTACAGGCGCGGCTGGAGCCGCTTGAGGACGCCGGCCCAGTCGGCGGTGGAGGCGCGCACCGGGTACGCGCCGATCAGGTCGGCCGCCTGGAGGCCCCAGCTCCACTTCGCGAGCTCGTCCTTGTGCCCGGGGCGCAGCAGCCGCTTCAGCTCCTGGCTGCCGGTGCGGTCGGCGACGAAGCGAAGCAGGTCCGGCGTGATGCGCGCGATGTCGAGGCGGGTCCGCAGAGCCTCGGCCAGCGGCAGCGGACCGCCCTCGCCGACGGCCACCGGCTCGGCGGGGTCGAGACCGGTGAGGGCCAGCCACTCGGTGACGAGTGCGGGGCTGTTCGCCGGCCACACCCCGAGGGCGTCGCCCGCCTCGTAGGCGAGCTCGCCGCACCGGGTGTCGAAGGCGAACTGCCGCACCTCCTTCTGCGAACCGGGCAGGCTCAGGAGCCGGTTCCCGACGAGCAGCGTCGGAAACGGCGACGCCTTGGAGTACGGCGCGGGAACGACGGCCGGTATCGGCGCGGAAGAGGCCGCCGAGGACTCCCCCGGCAACGGGACCTGAGCGGGAACGCGGGCGGCGACGGGGGCGGCGAGAAGCTGCACGACGGTGGCAAGCCAGGCGGCGGAGCCGTCCTCGTGGTCGGGTTCGCAGTCGGTACGGGGGTGCAAGCGGGTCGCACCGAGCTCGGCCAGCCGCTCGTCCACGCGACGCCCGTACCCGCAGAAGTCGTCGTAGCTGGAGTCGCCGAAGGCGAGGACGGAGAACCGCACCCCCTCCAGCCGGGGTGCGTCGGGGGAGCTGAGCGCCTGCCAGAACGCGGCGCCGTTGTCCGGAGCCTCTCCGTCCCCGAACGTGCTGGTCACCACCACAAGGTCCGTACCGGAGCCGATGTCCGCGGGGGCGACGGCCTCCATGGGGGCGAGGACGGCTTCCCGGCCGGACGCGAAGCACCGGGCGGCGACGGTCGCTGCGAACTCCTCGGCGGTGCCCGTCTGAGAGGCCCAGAGGACGAGAAGGCGCCGCACCTGGGACGCGGGCTCCGGTGGTTGGTTCACGCGTGCCGGTGCCGGCACGGGTGCCGCGGAGGGCGTGGCCGCGTCCGCACGGGAGAACATGCCTGCCAGGACTCCGTCCACCCAGATGCCGTGGTCGGGGGCGAAGGGTGCGGAGGCCGGCAGGACCGGGACACGCCCCTGGGCGGGCGCGGTCGACAGCCCGGTCACGTAGCCGGCGAGGTAGCGGCGCTCCGGCTCGGTGAAGGCGGGGGGCGTGAGGTCTGCGACGCCGAGCAGCGCGGCGAGGGCGCGCGTCGGTTCGTCCGTGGCGGTGGTGTCCGTGGCTGTCTCCGTCTTCCTCGCGTCCGCCGGAACCGCCGCGGGTCGGACGGGCGGCACGGGCGCGGTCGTCTTCGTCAGGGTCACGGCGCATGCCTTGAACTCGGGCTGGAAGGAGAGCGGGTCGACGGCGTCGTTGGTGACCGCGTTGATGCTGAGGTACTCGCCGAAGAGGTCGTTCCAGTGGAAGGGGGCGAAGCAGTTGCCCGGCAGGACCCGGTCGGTCACCAGGACGGGCAGGACGGCGCGCCCGCGCCGGGAGGCGATCTCCAGGTGGTCGCCCTCGGTGACACCGAGCAGGAGGGCGTCGTCGGGGTGGACCTCGACGAAGGGTCCGGGGTTCAGCCGGGTCAGCTTGGCGACCTTCCCGGTCTTGGTCAGGGTGTGCCACTGGTGCTGGAGGCGTCCCGTGTTCAGGACGAAGGGGTAGTCGTCGTCGGGGAGTTCGGCGGCGGGCAGGTGCGGCCGCGCGAGGAAGCGGGCCCGGCCGCTCGGTGTCGGGAAGGCGAGGCGCGGCCGGCTGCCGTCCGCACGCTCCAGGAGGGTCTGGCTGATCCCGTCGTTGAGGTAGCGGACCGGATTGCGGTCGGGGCCGTCGATCGTGGGGGCCGGCCACTGCACGGGGGTGTCGCGCAGCCGCTCGTACGAGACTCCGCGCAGGTCCCAGCCGGTCTGCGGGTTCCACGCCCGCTTCAGTTCCTCGAAGACCTCCTCGGCGGAGCCGTAGGTGAAGGCCGCGGCGAAGCCCATCGCGCAGGCCACCCGTGCGATGAGCTCCCAGTCGGGCAGGGCCTGGCCGGGCGGGTCGACGACACCCCGGACCAGGGTGAGGTTGCGCTCGGAGTTGACCATGACGCCGTCCGACTCCGCCCACAGGGTCGCGGGCAGCACCACGTCCGCGTACCCGTTGGTCTCGGTCTCGGCGAACACGTCCTGGGTGATGACGAGTTCGGCGGCTTCGAGGGCCGCGATGACGGTCTTGCGGTTGGCGACCGAGGCGACCGGGTTGGTGCAGATGATCCAGCACGCCTTGATGTCCCCGGCCGCCATCCGCTCGAACATCTCGACGGTGCCCCGTCCGACGTCGGTGCGCAGCGAGCCCTCCGGGATGTCCCACAGCTCCTCGGTGAAGGCCCGGTCGGTGTCGGAGGCCACCGAGCGCTGCCCCGGCAGCCCGGGTCCCATGTATCCCATCTCCCGGCCGCCCATGGCGTTGGGCTGGCCGGTGAGCGAGAACGGACCGGAGCCCGGCCGGCAGATCGCCCCGGTCGCGAGGTGCAGGTTCACCAGCGCGTTGGTGTTCCACGTGCCGTGCGTGGACTGGTTGAGCCCCATCGTCCAGCAGCTCATCCACTCACCGGCCTCCCCGATCCACCGGGCGGCCCGCCGGATGTCCTCCTCGGGTATGCCGGTGACCTCGGCGACCCTGGCGGGCGGGTAGTCGGCGAGCAGGGCTGCCGTCTCCTCCCACCCTTCGGTGAACTCGGCGATGAACGCCTCGTCCACGTGCCCGTTCTCGACCAGCAGGTGCAGCAGGCCGTTGAGGAGCGCGAGGTCCGTGCCGGGCCTGATCTGGAGGAAGAGGTCGGCCTTGTCGGCGGTGGCGTTGCGCCGCGGGTCGACGACGATCAGCTTCGCTCCGGCCGCCTTGATCCGGTCCGTCATGCGCAGGAAGAGGATGGGATGGCAGTCGGCCATGTTGGAGCCGATCACGAAGAACAGGTCCGCGTGATCGAAGTCCTGGTACGAACCCGGCGGCCCGTCCGCGCCCAGCGACAGCTTGTATCCCGTTCCGGCGGAGGCCATGCACAGGCGGGAGTTGGACTCGATCTGGTTCGTCCGCACGAAGCCCTTGGCCAGCTTGTTCGCCAGGTACTGCGCCTCCAGCGACATCTGCCCGGAGACGTAGAACGACAGCGCGTCGGGCCCGTGCGCGTCCAGGATCGCCCGCAGCCGCCCCGCCACGTCCTCGACCGCGGTGTCGACGTCCGTCGCCACCGGCGTGCTGCCCCGTTCGTCCCGCACCAGGGCCGTGGCGGCCCTGCCGGGAGCGGCCATCATGTCCGCGCTGGTGGATCCCTTGGTGCACAGCCGCCCGGAGTTCGTGGGGTGGGCCTTGTCCCCGGTCGCCTTCGTGGCCCGCCTGCGCCCGGTCGTCCCGTCCCGCGCGATGTCGAGGACGATGCCGCAGCCGACCCCGCAGTACGAGCACGCCGTACGGATGGATCCTGCCCCCGCTTCGGCCGACGTCACCGGAAGCCCCTTCCTTCGCCCATTCGTGGGTGAGCCCCACACCCGACGACGGTAGGAAGCCGGGGTTACTGGATGATCACGTGCTCCGCACACCAGGGGTTACACCCCCCGCACGACGGCTCGGGGCAGTGGGTGAGGGGGCGGCTCCGGCCGCTCGCTCAGGCATCGTCCACGGTGGCGGACGCTTTCGGCCCGGACCCCGGTGGCCCGGTGGGCCGGCTCCTGGGCCTGCCACCAGGCTCTGGCGCGGGGCCGTGGTGGGCATCGTGAGGACGGTCGTCCCTCGCGTCCGATCTGGCGCCGAGATCTCGTGTGAGCACGACCGCGCGGGCCCAGGAGACCCAGGCCGCACCGGATCCCGCCGTCTCCTTCACCGAGACCCGCATCGCCCGGCTCGTCGAGCTCACCGTCCCCGGCACCGCCGGGGACCAGGTCTCCCTCCCGGAGCTGGAACACCGGCCTGCGGGCGACGGCGAGGAGTTCACCGTGACCGTACGCAACGCGGGCAACGTCCTGTACACCTTCGCCGGAACGCTGAACGTCACCGGCGGCGTCTCCGCGGGTACCGTCCCGCTCACCCCCACAGGGATCTCCGTGATCCCCGGCGGCAGCGCCACTGTCACCGGCCGCCTGGCAGATCTCCCCGCACTCGGCCGCCTCGCGGTCACCTCCTCGGTGACCGCTACGGTTCCGGCGGCACGGCGAAAACTCTGGACAGCAACACGGTCCGGCTGTCCTTCCTCCCCTGGCTCAGCGCCGCCCTCGTCATCGGCGGTTTCCTCGCCCTGGTCCTGCTCCTCGTCCTCACGCGCACGCGACGGCGTGCCTGGCTGCGGCGGCGCGCGGAGGAACGAACCGCGCTGCGCGCACTGCGGCAGGAACCGGGAGCGGGAAGCGCGTCCGTCGGCACTCCTCATGAAGCGCCGGCAGGCAGCGCCGAACCCTCATGAGTACGGCACCAGCCGCTCGGCCATCACCACGCGCTGTCGCGCCTACGACGTGCTGGAGCAAGTGGTCTCGATCCAGGTCGCCCGGAGGTCACGGCAGACCAGCGTGAGGGTGCCGTTCCAGCACGCGATCTCGTGGCTGCACCCGTCCCTGTGCGGCAGGATCTCGTCGAGAATCACCGTCCCGAGGTCAGGTTCCAGGTCCTCGTCGGCGGGATCGACGAGGAAACCGGACACCCCCGCGTAGCGGATCAGCAGGTCCTGGTCGTGCTTCCAGCAGTTGTGCCCGAACTCGACCTCCACCTCCTCGCCGCCGGCGCCCCGGACGGCTCGAAGCTTCAGGTCCTTCACACAGCGCCTGCTGCGGAAGTCGTAGTGGTCCGCGTCGGTGGCGAAAGCCCGGGCGCCCGGCGGCAGCTCGCTGGAGATCGAGGGCAGGTGGCTCAGGTAGCGAGCCGGATCCAGGACCCCTGACGCGTCGCCGACCCGTGCGTCGAGATTGACGTACTGCATCGGCCTTCGCCCCCGGTCGTGGTCGCTCCTGACCGAGGAATCGTTGCACAGGCCCCCCGCATGAGATGACGTCCATCAGAGAGTTCTGGGGCACCCCGGACGAGGCATGGTGGCCCGCACGCAGGTGGCTGGCTGGCTGGCCCATGCGCGCAGGGATGGTCAGCTGCCGGCCTCGCTGGACCGGCGGGAGGTCAAGGTAAGGGTGAGCGTGAGGGTTCACTCGACCAGACGCTGAACACCCGCCTGCAGGAGTCGGAGATGAGAAGGTCCCTTCGAATGAAAGACGCGGGGGCGCAGATGCCTCTTCGATTCGAAGGCCACGGCTGTGCCGCACGCACCCCTCAGCAGCGTCGGGTCGTCGAGGGCATGCCCGTACGCATCCCCGACGGCGTACAACCCTTCGACTGGACGGACCGTCCTACTCCCCGGGCGACGTCATCGAACGCGTCCCACGACATCCGTTCGTTCTGGGGGATCACTTGACCCGCTCCACCCGCATCCGGGGGCGCCGTCGCGCTCTCGGGGCCGCCCTGACCGTCCTCGTCTCCTCCGCCGCGCTCACCGCGGTGACGACGGCACCGGCCCAGGCCGCCGGGGTTACGCCGAAGCCCCGCGTGGTCTTCACCGAGTACAAGGACATCGCCGGCGTCCGCCACAGCACCATCGTCACGGTCAACGCCGATGGCACCGACCGGCGCACCCTCCAGCCCACCGGCACGGGCCTGACCAGGGCCGACATCAGTGGGGTCGCCTTCTCCCCCGACGGCCTGCGCATGGCCTTCATCAACAACGACGGCTTCGGAGACATCTGGGTCGCCGACGCCGACGGCCGCAACGCGCGCCCCGTCCGCATGGACATCGACGAGCCCGACGGCTGGGTCACCGGCCTCGACTGGACTCCCGACGGCAAGCAGCTCTACCTCAGCTTCCGGGCCAAGCCGGGCCACGACCGCCTGCGCATCATGCGGGTCAACCTCGACGGGAGCGGGCTCGGTTACGTCTTCGCCTCCCCCGAGCGGACCTGGGACACCCAGGTCGACGTGGCCTGGGACGGGCGCATCACCTTCCTGCGCGGAAGCTCGGTCCACCTCTGGGACCCGCGCGTGGGCGGCACCCCGAAGCCCGTCGCCTACGGCCTGCACCCGACGTTCTCACCGAACGCTGAGCGGATCGCCTTCTCGGCCTACGCCGACGGCTCGTACGACGTCCGCGCCCGCGTCCTGAGCAGCGGCGGCGAGTACTCCCTGTCCAAGGGCATGAACGTCATGTTCCCCGAGTGGTCCCCCGACGGCTCCCACGTCGCGTACATCTCCGGCGGCACGAGGCAGCAGGCGACGGTCAGCAGCGCAACCGCTCCCGGCAGCACCCCCAAGATCCTCTCTGCCTCCGACACCACCGCCTCCGACCTCTCCTGGGTCACCCCGCGCGGATGGAATCCCCACGGCACCTTCCGCCGCGACTACAACGGCGACGGTCGCGCGGATGTCCTCGCCCTGGACGGCGCGGGCGTCCTCTGGCGCTACGACGGCAACGGAACGGGCGCCCTCAAGCCCCGCGTGAAGATCGGCTGGGGCTGGAAGGGCTACCGCCTCACCGCCGCCGGCGACCTCAACGCCGACGGCCGCCCCGACGCGCTGGCCCAGGACGCCGCCGGCGGCCTCTGGCGCCTCGACGGGACAGCGGACGGCCGTTTCGCGGCGAAGGTGAAGATCGGCACCGGCTGGAAGGACCTCCGGCTCACCGGAGTGGGTGACCTGACGGGCGACGGCTACCCGGACGTCCTGGCCACCGACCGCTCGGGCGCCCTCTGGCAGTACGCGGGCAACGGACGCGGTGGCCTCCAGAGCCGTCAGAAGACCGGTCACGGCTATACCGGCTACCGCCTGACGGGCGTCGGCGCGGTCACGGCGGGCGGCTACCAGAGCTACCTCGGCCAGACCCCGGCCGGAGACCTGTACCGCTACGAGCGGGGCGGCCGGTCCAGGATCGGCCAGGGCTGGAAGGCTCTGCACCTGACGGGTGCGGGCGACGTGTCGGGCGACGGCGTACCCGACGTCCTCGCCACCGACACCGCCGGCATCCTGTGGCGCTACGACGGCGACGGCAAGGGCGGCCTGAAGTCCCGCGTGAGGATCGGCTCGGGCTGGAAGGGCGTCACCACGTCCTGATCCAGCCCCTCATGACCGGCCGGCATCCCGCCCCTCTCCACGTCTCCGGGGGCGGGATGTCTCCGAGATGCCCGCCGGTCAGGGGGCAGGGGCGGGTCCTCCGGGCCTGAACCGCTCCACCCCGACGATGTGCCGTACCTTGACCGGGCGCACGATCACCGCGACCCGCTGTTCCCCGGGCATGATCCACTCGTAGTCGCTGCCCAGGTACTTGCGGGCCAGCCGGTCCATCCGGTCGTGCGCCTCCTCGCCCTCGATGAAGCGGGCCACCACGCCGCTGATCTGCACCCGGTCGAAGGGGTCGGTGGCGTCCGCGTGCGAGAGATAGACACGGGGATCGCGGCGCAGGTTCTCCTCCTTCACCCGGCCCACGGAGGTGTTGAACATCAGCTCCCCCTCCCCCTCCAGATCCACCCACATCGGGCTGACCTGCGGTGCTCCATCGGCGAACACGG
This sequence comes from Streptomyces sp. NPDC058052, assembly GCF_042885515.1. Lineage (NCBI taxonomy): Bacteria > Bacillati > Actinomycetota > Actinomycetes > Kitasatosporales > Streptomycetaceae > Streptomyces > Streptomyces sp. NPDC058052. Next base: position 78,985 of record NZ_JBHVRX010000008.1, read on the forward strand.
TTCCGACGTACCAGATGTTGGGGGCCCGCAGCCGGGCGCGGACAGCTTCATCGAATGTCGCGGTCATCCTGGGAGCGTACTGACCGTGATCGAGAGAGTTCGGGGGAAGCCACGGAATCCGCCCGTGCGAATCGGAACGGACACGCCACCCCCCGCTGGCGTGACCGTTGATCAGAGGCCCTCTCACACCGCCGTGGCGCGGACCGTACTGGGGCTGAGGCCCTTGTGGCGTTTGAAGGCGGCGCTGAAGCCGAAGGCGTCGGCATAGCCGACGGTCCTGGCGATCTGGGCGATGCTGAGGTCGGTGTCGGCCAGGAGCGCCTCGGCGTCGTCCATGCGGCACTCGGTGAGGTAGGTGAGCGGCGGACGGCCCATCAGTTCGGTGAAGCGCCGGGCGAACAGGGCCCGGGACACGCCGGCCCGGGCGGCCAGTGACGCGACCGTCCAGCTTTCGGCGGGCTGCCCGTGGAAGGCGTGCAGGGCGGGGGCGAGGACCGGGTCGGCGAGGCCGCGGTACCAGCCGGGCGCGTCGGCGCCCGCGCGGTCGAACCAGGTGCGCAGGGTGCAGACCAGAGCCCAGTCGAGGAGCCGGTCCATCAGCGCCTGCGAACCGGCGGAGAGCCGGGCGGCGTCGGCGGCGGATTCCTCCAGCCAGGCGCAGACCTCGGCGTCCTCGGCGACGACCAGGACGGGCGGCAGGGCGCGCAGGAGCCGTTCGTGGCGGTGCCCCGAAGCGCGGTAGGCGCCCACGATGAGCGCGGTCGCTCCCTCCGGGCTGGTGCCCCAGTGGATGCCGTCGAGTTCCTGGCCGGCGCACGCGGCGTCCGCGGCGAAGCAGTGGATCTCGTACACGGGGTGGGGACGGTGGACGGTGGCTGGTTCGTCCGCGAGGCGAAACCGTGCGGGGCCCCGGACGATGGCGGTGTCGCCCGCGCCGATCGCCCGCTCGGTCCCGTCGGACAGCAACAGCGTGCCACCCCCGCGCAGCACGCTGACCATGGTGAGCGGAGCGGCGTCGGCGAAGGTGATGCTCCAGGGCGCCGTCAGGACCGCATGGCTGACGACCGAGCCCTCGGCCCGGATGCCGCTCAGCAGTGAACTCAGGGGATCCACAGCGCAATCGTAGACGATCTCCTATGTTGTGGAGAGTTTCTCCCATGGATCATCTACGGAGCTGCGGCTGTACTGGACTCACTGCACCGATCGAGCCCTCGGGAGACACCGTGCCGCAGCACAGCAGCAACAGCAGGACAGCCCTCCTGGTCGTCGCGCACCACCGCAGCGACTCCCTCACCGCCCACACCGCCCGCCGCACGGCGGCCCAGCTCGAGGCCGCCGGGTACCACATCGACCTGCTCGACCTGCACGCCGAGGGGTTCGACCCGCGGATGAACGTGGAGGACCAGCCGGACTGGGGCAACCGGGAGAAGCCGTACTCGGACGAGACGCACAGCCACATGCGGCGGATCCTCGACGCCGATGTCGTCGTGGCCGTCTTCCCCGTGTACTGGATGAGCGTGCCCGCCATCCTCAAGGGCTGGATCGACCGCGTGTGGAACTACGGGTTCGCCTACGGCCGCAGCAAGCCCCGCCTGGCGGGCAAGCGCATTCTGTGGCTGGCCCTGGCCGGCGCCACCTCCGACGATCCCGTCGCGGAGTCGATGCAGTCCGTCCTCGAGGCCAACCTGAGCGACGGCATCGCCTACTACTGCGGCTTCTCCCGCTCCACCGTGGGCCTGCTCCTGGACGCGGAGGAGCGACCGCAGCGCCTCGACGCCGAGGGCAACCTGCTGGTCGGTGAAGCGGTCGCCGGCGCCGAGCGCGAGGCGCACTACACCGACTTCGACCGCCGGGCGCGGACGTTCGTGGACGAGTTCCTCGCGGACGAACTCGTCGCGGTCTGAATCGCTGCGGATCTCGTGGGCTGACGCTGCGGCAGGACGGTGAGTCCTGCCGCCGTCACGGCCTCGGCCGAGCCACCGGACAGCGTCGGATCGTCGCTCCCGGGGCGATCCGACCACCTCGAAAATCATTCTGCGGGGCGGTCCCACAGAGACCCGGAGATGCCCGGAGATGCCCCGTCATCACGAACGAGCGGCCGGCATCACGCGGCTCCGGGGGTCCCGAACGGGCGTGACCGCACCACCCGGCAAGATGGTGTCCACGACCTTCGATGGCCTGGTCGAGCCGGTCAAGGGCTGGAACTCCCTCGACTCCAACCCGGCGGCTCCCGCTGGTACGGGCCCAGGCCGCCGGGCTGCGCGGACTCCCTCACCCCCTGCTCCGCGCGCTCGTCGCCGACCCGGTGCCTGCCGTTCGGGCCGCCGCCTGCGCACCTGCCTGGGCCCACCTCACGCCGCTCCTGCGGGAACGGCTCCTCACCGACTCCGACGAGGCCGTCCGGACCATCGCCCGGCTGAGGCACCACCAGGACCACCCGCTGGACGAGGCCGGTTTCGAACGCCTCGGCGGCACGGCGGGCACGGCCCTGGAGACCTGCCGTCTGAGACCCGAACTGGCCCTGCGGCTGGCAGCGCGCGAGGATGCGGCCGTACGGGACAGACTGGCGGAGAACTTTCGTCTCGACCCGGCGGCCGTAGCCGTCCTCGCCCAGGACGAGAACGACTGGCTCCGGCACGTCGTCGCACTCCGACCCGAACAGACCGACGCCCGGACCTCCCGGCCACTGACCGCCGGAGAAATCCGCCGCGTCCCTGACACGGGGGACGGCCTGGAGCGGAAGCCGGCGGCAAGGTTGTCGAGACGCTCTCGTCGTCGTCTCTGCAGGCGCTCTTCGGACCACACCGCCAGGAGGAACCAGTGTCATACGCGCAACCGCTCACGCCAGAGGAGAGACTCGCCGACGCGAAGAAGCGGCTGAGCCTGCCGCGCATTGTCGTGATCTGCGGCTCCACCCGTTTCATGGCCGAGATGGCCGAGGCCGACCTGCGGGAGACCAGAGCCGGAAAGATCGTCGTCAAGCCGGGCTGCGACCTGAAGTCGCCGCACGAACTCTGGTCCGATCCCGTCGAGGCCGAGGCGCTGAAGGGTCGACTCGACGATCTGCACCGAGCGAAGATCCGGCTCGCCGATGAGGTGCTCGTCGTCGGCGACTACGTCGGAGACAGCACCCGGGCTGAGATCGCCTACGCCCGGTCGCTGGGGAAGCCCCTGCGGTTCACTCACCCTGAGGTCGCCCTCGACGCCTGACCGCCCGTACGCCGCCCTCCGCAGGCACCCCTGGGCATTGATCATCCAGGTGGCGGCTATGCGGAGGACGGCGGACTGATCGACGTGGCGCTCCGGGGCCGGGCCTCACCGCGCCCGGGTGCACGGGCGAGGTGGGTGCGGCCCGATCCCGCTATCGCGCGGCCGTCGCCAGGTAGGTGATGCGGAGGGTGCGCGTGGCCGGTTCGCGGTCGACGAGTACCTCGACGCCGTAGACGGACTCGATCAGGTCCGGGGTCAGCACGCTCTCCGGGGCGCCCGACGCGACCACGCCGCCGTCCTGGAGGAGGATCAGGTGGTCGCAGTAGCGCGCGGCGAGGTTCAGGTCGTGCAGGGCGACGACGCAGGTGACGTCCAGGGAGGTCAAGAGGTCCAGGAGTTCGAGCTGGTGCCGGATGTCGAGGTGGTTGGTCGGTTCGTCGAGCAGGATCTCCCGGGGCTCCTGCGCGAGGGCGCGCGCGAGCTGGGCGCGCTGTTTCTCCCCTCCGGAGAGGGTGTGCCAGCTGCGGTGCTGTTTGTCGGCGAGGTCGGTCCGTTCCAGCGCCGCGTCGACGATCCGCCGGTCCTGTGCGCCGAGGGCGTCGAAGCGACCGCGGAAGGGGGTGCGTCCCAGTTCCACGACCTGGCGGACGGTGACCTGGTGGTGGGCCGTCACATCCTGTTCGACCACGGCGAGCCGACGTGCCAGCGCCCGCCGGCCGAGCCCGGACAGGTCGGTGTCGTCGTAGCGGACGGTTCCGCTGTCGGGGCGGCGCAGTCCGGCGAGCAGCCTCAGCAGAGTGGACTTGCCCGAGCCGTTGGGTCCGAGGAGACCGGTGACCTTTCCGTCATGGGCCTCCATGCCGATGCCGTCGAGGAGGTGTCGTCCCTTGATCGAGTAGCGGAGTTCCGTGGTGTCGATGCGTCCCATCAGGACTCCAGACGCTTGAGTACCAGAGCGAAGGCGGGTGCGCCGAGGAGGGCGGTGATGACGCCGGCCGGCAGCTCGTGCGGCGAGAACGCCGTACGGGCGAACACGTCCACCCATATGAGGAAGACGGCCCCCGCGACCGCGGACAGCGGCAGCAGGGTGCGGTGCGCCGGGCCGGCCAGGATCCGGACGGCGTGCGGGACGAGCAGGCCGATGAACCCGATCGCACCGGAGGCGGCGACCGCCGCCGCCGTGATGACGGAGGTGAGCACCATGAGCCAGACGCGGGCCGCGGTGACGTTGGTCCCCAGGGCGGCGGCGGAGTCCCAGCCGAAGGTGAAGGCGTCGAGTGCGGGCGCGAAGAACTGCACGGCGACCACACCGGCCAGGATGATGACGACGGTGACGGTCACCCCCTCCCACCGGGCGCCGCCGAGGGTGCCGAGCAGCCAGTAGGTGAAGCCGCGGGTGGAGTTGGCGTCGCCGCTGACCATGAGGACGACCGAGGTGACCGCGGCGAAGAACTGGGACACCAGGACGCCGGTGAGCACGACGCGGGAGGGGCTGGCGACGCGCCCTCCGCCGAGCAGGAGCAGCAGCAGGCCGAACGAGACGAGGCCGCCGGCGAAGGCGCCGGTGGAGAGGGAGACGCTGCCGCCGATTCCGAGGAGGAGGACGGCGACGGCGCCGGTGGAGGCGCCGGAGGAGACTCCGAGCAGGTAGGGGTCGGCCAAGGGGTTCCTGGTGACGGCCTGCAGGACCGCGCCGGAGACCGCCAGGGCCATGCCGACGGCGGCGGCGAGCAGGACTCTCGGGAAGCGGGATTCCCAGACGAGGGCGTCGAGGAGACCCGGCAGGGGCTCGGTGGGGGCGATGCCGCCGAGTCCCATGTGCCGCAGGATCGTCGAGACGACATCCAGTGGCTGGACGGCCGCGCTCCCGAACAGTGTCGCGAGGACGATCGAGGCCAGCAGTGCGGCGCCGGCCAGAAGGACGAGCGCTACCGCCGGGGCGCGCCGCCGGCGCCCCGGAGCCTTCTCACTCGTGGTGGTCGGGGCTCCGGTGCGCGCGGCGGTCTGCTGTGGACGGGAGGTCATGGTGTGACGGTTCACCTGAGCTTGTTGAGGCCGTCGACCAGCGCGGGGACGACGGACGCGCTGCCGTAGCCGGGGTCCATGTGGCTGCCGGGGACGGCGATGAACCTGTCGCCCTTCACGGCGGTCAGCTTGCTGGTGAGGGGGTCTTTCTTGAGGAGTTCGATCTTCTCCTCGGCGGTGTCGTTGGGTTCGCCGCGCGTCAGGTCGGCCAGGACGATGACATCGGGGTTGCGGGCGGCGACCTCGTCCCAGCTGACCTCGGCCCACTTGGTCTTGGCGTCGGCGAAGATGTTCTCGACCCCGACGAGCCTGGAGATGTGGTCCGGCAGACCGCCGGGGCCGGCGGCCCAGGGGGTGCCCTCGTACGTGGAGTAGAACCACATCAGCTTCAGCGGCTTGTCCCGCTTCTGGACGGCGCCGACCGCCTTGTCGACGACGGCCTTCTGCTCGGCGGCGAGCTTCTCGCCGGCCTCGGGCACGCCCATGATCCTGCCCAGGCGGCGGTACTCCTCGAAGAGCATGGCGAAGTCCGCGTTCGCCACGCTCTCGTGGTACGTGCAGTCGAACTCGGTCAGGTAGGTCGGCACGCCCAGGTCGTGGAGCTGCTTGCGTTCGCCGGACTGCTCCTTGGTGAACATGCTGGCGAAGGAGCCGTACACGAAGTCCGGCTGGGCCTCCAGCAGCTTCTCGTGCTTGATCTCGGCCCCGGGGGCGGAGAGGACCGGGATCTTGTCGTACCGCACCGCGATGGCGGGCGGCGTCTTCTCGATCTCGTAGCCCGTGCCGGCTATCCGGTCGCCCACCCCGAGGTGGATGAGGATCTCCGCGGCGGTCTGGTTGAGCGTGACGGCCTTCTTCGGCACGGCCTTGAAGGTCACGTCGGTGCCGCAGTTCTTGAGCGTGAAGGGGTGGGACGCCGCGCTCGTCGCCGTCGTCGTCCTGTCGTGCGCGCCTGCGTCGGGGGCCGGGTCCGTGGCGCATCCGGTGATCGCGATCAGCATCACGACAGAAGGAATGGCAATCGTTTTCATTGTCTGTACGCTATTCGTTCGCAGGGAAAGGGGAGAGAGGGCTGCCGGCTGCCCCGTGGGGTGGCGTCAGATCGGAGCGCACGCGCCGGCGGCTACCGCAGCAGCGCGGCCAGCCGGCGGGCGGCCTGCTCGTCGAACAGGCCGTGGGCGGCCATCCAGTCGTCGTCGAAGACGGTGTCGAGGTACTTGTCGCCGCCGTCGCAGACCAGGACCACGATCGTGGTGCCGGGGGGCGCGGTCCGCGCCCGCTCCAGCGCCTTGTACACGACGCCGCCGGCCGAGCCGCCGATCATGATGCCGAAGTGCCTGGCCAGGTGGCGGCACGTCTCGAAGGCTTCCGAGTCGCTGACCTTGAGCCCCTCGTCGAAGACGTCGTAGTCGACGACACGGCCGATCTCCGACCCCTCGGGCGTGCCGGTTCCGGACTGGTGGTAGGGCGCTCCCGGGCCGCCGAAGACGACGGAGCCCACCGGTTCGACACCGATGATCTTCAGGTCCGGGATGCGTTCGCGGAGGAAGCGGCCGGTGCCGCAGAGCGAACCGCCGGTGCCGACGGCGCCGTACAGGTAGTCGATGGAGTCGCCCAGGTCGTCGTGGAGTTCACGGGCGAGCGGCCGGTAGCCGTTGGGATTGCCCTCGTTGCGGTGCTGGGCGGTCCAGTACGCGCCGTGTTCGGCGGCGAGCCGCTCTGCCACGGTGTCGCGTTCGGCGGTGGCGAGGCCCTCCTCGTTCCCGGCGACATTGAGGATGTCGGCGCCGTAGGCGCGCATGCCCCGCAGTTTGTCGACGCTGGAGTGGTTGTCGACCACGGCGGTGAACTTGTAGCCGCGTTCGGCGGCGATGAGCGCGAGGCCCAGCCCGGTGTTGCCGGAGGTGGACTCGACCAGCCGGCCGCCGGGGGCGAGAAGTCCCGCCTCCTCGGCCTCGTCGACCATGTTCCTGGCCATGCGGATCTTGGCGGTCCCGGTGGGGTTGAACTGCTCCAGCTTCAGCAGGACGGTCGCCCCGCCCTCCGCGAGGGGCAGCTTGAGCAGCGGCGTCCGTCCGATCAGGTCGGAGATCCTGGTGGTGATCACAGTGTGCCCTTCGCGCAGATCTCGGTCAGGCACCGGACGAAGACGTCGTTGTCCCCGGGTGTCGACAGGGAGGCCCGGATGTAGGTCTCGTATCCGGGTTCGCGCCATGCCTTGACGATGACCCCGGCGCGGTGGAGTTCTCGGGCGACGCGGTCGGCGGGGCGGCCGGTGTCGATGAAGAGGAAGTTGGCCGCGGACGGGACGACGTTCAGGCCCGCGTCCCGCAGGTGGCCGGAGACCCGGTCGGTCTCCAGGGCGGTGCGGCGGACCGTGTCCGCCAGGTGCGCGTGGTCCCCCAGCGCGGCGATCGCGGCCGCCTGCGCCGGATGGTTGACGTTGTACGGGGTACGGACCCGGTCCAGGGCCTGGATCAGGGCCTCGTCGGAGGCGACGCCGTACCCGACCCGGACGCCCGCCAGACCGTACGCCTTGGAGAAGGTCCGCAGCACGATCCACGGCCGGCCGAGACCGCGCAGGGCCTCGACCCCGTCCGGGTAGCCGGGACGGGACCGGGCGAACTCTCCGTACGCCTCGTCGAGCACCAGCAGGGCCGACTCCGGGAGGGCGGCCACGATCCGCTCCAGCTCGCCGGCGGTGAGCGTCGCGCCGGTGGGGTTGCACGGGTTGGCGAGGAAGACGAGCTTGGGACCGGCCGCGAGCGCGTCGCGCCAGGCGTCCGCGTCGAACCCGAACCCGTCGGTGACCGGGACCTTGTGGACGCGGGCGCCCATGACGCGGGGGAAGGTCTCGTGCAGGCTGAACCCGGGCGCCTGGGTGACCACGAGGTCACCGGGGTCGAGAACGGCCCGGCAGAGCAGTTCCAGGATGTTCTCCGAGCCGTTGCCGAGCACGACACGTCCGGCGGGCACGTCCAGGCTCGTCCCGATGGCCTCCGCGAGCCGTCGCCCGGAGGGGTCGGGGTAGCGGGAGACGCCGTCGGCCAGGGCGTTCCGGACGGCTTCGGCGACCGCCGGGGAGGCGCCGAACGGGTTCTCGTTGTTGGAGAGCTTGATGACGCGGCCGGAGCCGCTGAGGGCGGCCACCTCGTCCGGGTCGGCGCCGGGGTCGTAGCGGGGCAGCCCCGCCACCTCCCGGCGGATCAGCGAGGCCGAGGAGGCCGGTGCGTGGACAGGTTTCATGAGGGCTCCGATTCCGGTGCGGGTGAGCCGGACGTCTCCCGGTGGATCCGGTCGACGCGGCGCAGGAAGGCGGCGAGGAGGAGGGCGGCGGTGGCGGCGAGGCCGATGGTCTGGCCGGTCCAGACGCCCTCGACGCCCCAGCCGGCGGTCACGCCGAGCAGGTAGCCGGCGGGCAGGCCGATCAGCCAGTAGCCGACGAGGGAGATCCGGAAGGGCCCGGCGGTGTCGCCGATGCCGCGCAGGATGCCGTTGCCGATGTTCTGGGTGGCGTCGAAGACCTGCATGAGGGCGGCGATCAGCAGACCGGTGACGGTCAGCGCGATGACGGCGGCGTTGTCGGCGCGCTCGGCCGAGAGGAACAGGGACACGATCGCGTCCGGGATCGCCAGGTACACGACGGCGACGAGCAGCGTCACGATCACGCCCCAGGCGGTGGCGAGCAGCCCCAGCCCTCGTGCTTCCCGGTGGTCACCGCGGCCGTCGGCCTCGCTGATGAGGATCGACGCCGCGTGGGAGAGGCCGGCGGAGATCATGAAGACGATGTAGACGATCTGGTTCAGCGCCGTCTGCGCCGCCAGCGCCTCGACGCCCAGGGATCCGATGACCAGGGTCAGCACGCTGAAGAACCCGGCCTCCGAGGCGTAGGTGCCGGAGATCGGCAGCCCGAGGCGCCAGACCGACCGGACCGCGTCGCCGTCCCAGCGCCGCGCGTGGGGGGAGGCGAGGTACGGGCGGAGGGTGTCGTCGCGCAGGATCACCGCGACGAACGCCAGGAAGGACAGCAGGAACACGGTGACCGTGGCGATCGCGACACCGACGAACCCGAAGGCGGGCAGGCCGAACTTCCCGTAGATCAGGACGTAGTTGAGACCGATGGTCACGCCGACCGAGGCCAGGGCGATGCCCAGCAGCGGGCCGGGCCGCTTCAGGCCGGTGGTGAAGTGCCGGAGGTTCTGGAACCACAGACAGGGCAGCATGCCCGGCGCCAGGACCATCAGGAAGTCGCCCGCCTTGTCGACCACCGCCGGGTCCTGGCCCAGCAGGACGAGCAGCGGGCCGATCAGCAGCAGCGCCACGCAGAAGACCGCTCCGCAGACGGTCGCCCAGAAGAAGCCCGCGAACAGCAGCGCGCCGACGCGCTCCCTGTCGTCCCGCACGCGCGCCTCGGCCACCAGGTTGCTGACCCCGGTCACCAGACCCGTGCCGGTGGTGCGGAGCTGGTTGAAGAGTGCGATGGCCAGACCGGCGGCCGCGATCTCGACCGCGCCGAGCCGGCCCAGCATCACGATGTCCACCGTGGTCAGGGCGACATAGGCGAAGTTGGTGAGGATCAGCGGGAACGCGAGCTTGAGCAGCGCACGTGACCTCCCGACCCACCGGCCGGCATTGGGCGACCCCGCCTCGGGGGTGCCGGTCGTCTCGGTGGCGCTCACCAGAAGTCGACCTTGTCCCCGCGCCCGGCCGCCAGCGCGAGGTCGGCCACGTACCGGCCCAGTGCCGCGTCGGTGACCGCCATGCCGCTGTTGTAGGCGAAGACCACATCCTCCGGCCCGCGCCGGGCGGGTGCCAGGCCGAGCAGGATGTCGGGGAGCTGCGCGTCGACCGACGGCAGGCTGCCGTCCGGCCCCCGCAGGTCGTCGCAGGTGGCTTGCATCTGGGCGGCGTCGGTGGCGATGCGGTAGTCCGCGCCGTGGCACACGTCCGCGTGCACGCCGTACCCGAGGAGTACGGCGACCGAGCCGGGCTTCATCCAGTCGCGCCGGACCTCCTCCGTGACCGAGAGGCCCGCGGCGCCGATGACGATGTCCGCCTCGCCGGCGGCCTTCCTCAGGTCCGTGACGATCTCGACCTCGCGGCCTTCGACGCTGTCCTGGACGGCTCGCAGCCCCTCGGGATACGTGCCGGACACCTGCAGCCGCTCCAGCTCCGGCATCGCCGCCACGAGCATCGGCAGGGCCGCCTGGCCCTGGACCCCGGTGCCGACGACGAGCGCGGTCCGGGCGTCGGGGCACGCGGCGCGGGCGAACAGGGCGGTGGTGGCCGAGGACCGCAGGGGTCCGAGCTTCACCACGTCCATCAGCGCGATCGGCGCCCCCGTGGTGTCGTCCACGAGGAAGACGAACGAGTGGAAGCCGTAGGCACCCTTCGTCCGCCTCGGGTCGAATTCGTAGACGGCCTTGAAGCAGACGGTGCCGCTCCCGGAGTCCCTCGCCACCATCGAGTAGCTCAGCGAGCGGTGGTCGGGCCCGTCGACGATCGTCTTCACCGGGTTGTCCGAGCCGCCTTCGCGCAGCGCGCGGTAGGCCCGCTCGACGACCGCGATCACCTGTCGGCGATCGAGGTCGAGGTTCTCCTGCTGGGACTGCGGCAGGAGCCACAACTGTCCTGGCAGGGCGTACTTCTGTGGCATGCGGGGTCTCTCCTTCGTCGTTGTTCGTGCGGGAGTCGTTCAGGGGGGCGCGCCAGATGCGTCAGATCCCGTCCAGGCGCCAGCGGGGCGCGTCCGCGCCCTCGTGAAGCCGGAGGACGGCCTTCGTGGGGAGCGCGGCGTCGTGGAAGGGCGATTCGTTGGAGTCCATCTGGTACCCGGCGGTGTTGAGGTAGACCAGGAGGTCACCGCGGCGCACGGGCCGGGGGAATCCGATCTTGCGCCAGGTCACCATGTCGCTCTCCAGGCAGGTCGAGCCCGCGACACAGGCCGGGAAGGGTTCGTCGGCGACCGGGTCGGCGGAGATCAACAGCGGATCCGGGAGGTAGTCGCTGTTGAACCACTGCTCGGAGAGGCTGAAGCTGCTGCCCGCGGCGGTGACGATGGCGTACCCGTCGGTGTCCCGCCGGTCGTCGACCTGCTGCACCCGGTAGAGGGTGAATCCCGCCTGGTCGAGCAGAGCCCGGCCGGGCTCGACCAGGAAGCGGACGGCGTGGCGTCGCGCCTTCGCCGCCAGGCTCTCACCGTCCCCCACCGGGTACGTCATGATCGCGCGGGCCGCCTGGTCGGCGGTCTGGCCGCCGTACGGGTAGAAGTCCTTGAACGCCTTGCCGGCGTGGTACTGATCGGGGTGGTTCTGCGCGAGGAACGCGTCCCAGAGGCGGGGTTCGACGTAGCGGACCGGCAACCCGCCCCCGATGTCGACGAGTTCCGCGCCGGGTGCGCCACGTCGACGAGCGTCCAGGCAGTGATCGATCATCTCGCTCGCGGCCGCGGCCCGTTCCGCCGCCGAGTAGCCGTTGAGGTGGAAGGAGAAGCCCTGGAGCTCGATGTGCTCGGCGAATTCGGCGCAGAGCGTGACGGCGGACTCGCGCTCGCCGGCGGACATTCCGAAGCGGCTTCCCGGCTGCCCCTCCGTCCGGGACCTCAGCAGCACCCGCGCCCTGCGCCGCACACTGCGCGCCGTATCGGCCAGTCGGCGCAGTTCGCCGGGCGAGTCGACCGCGACCAGACTTCCGTGCTGGACGGCGAGCGCGTGCAAGGTGTCGTCCTTCTCCGGTCCGGATACGCCGATCCGGTGGCCGGGGACTCCCCCGGCCAGCGCCTTGACCAGCTCCGGGGAGCTGGCGACATCGACCCCGACGCCGAGGGCCGCGGCCGATCTGACATAGCAGTCGGCCTTGTTGGCCTTCTTGGCGAACAGGATCTCCGCGTCGGCGCCAGCCTCGGCGAACACCCGCCGGAGCCTGACGACGTTCTCCTCGAAGATCTCGGGCAGGACGACGTGCAGGGGTGATCCCAGGCCGTCGAGGAGGTCGGCGAGCAAGGCACGGTGATCCGCCAGAAGCCTGGAGACCGTGGGGTGACGTAGTGCGGGCAGCGCGAAGGGCCGGACTCCGGCCGTCGTGCGCTCCGACCGCTGTAGCGAGATGAGCACGTCCGTACTTCTATATGATGATGACACTCATTTTCAATACGGGCCCTTCCTGAAAGCCCTTCCCGCGAGGCGCGAATGGGGTGTAGAAGCACGAATCGGGCATTCGTTTCCTCGAATGCGTTCGACTGCGAGGCCGCCGGTGCGGTCCAGGCACGTCCGAGGGCGAGGTCCGTCATGGGCTCCCACCTCGGCCAGGGCGAGCATCGGCACGTCGTTCGGCAGCTCACGCGGGTTCGCGACGCCCTGCCGAACCCGCCGGACATGAGCGCGCCGAGTACGGAGGCGGCCGGCACGGTCGTCCTGGAGACCTCGACGACAGCACCAAGCCCACATCAGCGACTACCGACGCCGCGGCCGCGCTCCGCCCGAACCTTCCCGACCGGAAAGACCCGTCCTTCCCCGCGCCTCGGCTGTTCGGCGGGGATGAAAAAGACTTCGGAAAAGGTGTCGTCGAATGTCGAGGCCCCGCTCCCGGCTCCGACCAAGGGGTGACAGCGCGCCGGCAGGGCGCGCGCCAAGGGGAGGACACCCGAGATGAAGTACGTCGCGATGATCTACGGCAACCAGGCCAAGTGGGACGCGTTCCCGGCCGAGGCGTGGCCCGAGGCGATCGCCCGCCAGGAGGCGTTCAACGCCAAGTACCGGCAGACCGGTGAACTGATCGGCGCCTTCGGCTTCGCCGACGCGGCCCTCGCCCAGCTCGTACGACGCGAGGCCGGTACCCCGGCGGTCACCGACGGCCCGTACCTGAAGACCGAGGAACACATCGCCACCCTCTACCTCCTCGACTGCGACAACCTCCAGCGCGCCCAGGAGATCGCCGCGGACATGCCCATCGCCGACACGGACCCGGTCGAGCTCTGGCCGATCCTCCACGCATCCACATCCGACGCGTAAGGAGGCCCGGCCCCGCCGGGCTCCGCGCCCCCGGCGGACGACAGGACGAGCCGCGGCCTCGTCGAGGGGCTGTGCCCACGCGGGCGGTGCTGTTCTCCGGCCCGCGCGTCCACCGCAGCGACGTACCTCTCCGCATCCGCCCGGCACAGCGCCCGGCGGGTCTCGCCCGCAGAGACAGCCCCGTATGGAGTTGTCGTCGGGCGGCGAAGGCCCAGCAGACGTACCTTCGCGGTAACGCTCCATGTGAGCGTGCATCGGGTGGCCTCCGCGTACTTCGCACGGCGCGGAGGCCACCACCCTGCGCCACCGGCCCGGATGGTAAAGGCGGCCAGAACAGCCGCGATCACGAGCGAGCCGAGCGCACGGATCAGCGACCTGCTCCAGAACTCGGCCCGTCGGCCGTCGGGAGTGTGGGTGCCGTGGACGGTCGGAATGTCGACACGTCCTTCGGCGATGGCCTCCACGGCGCGAGCGCGCAGGCCGACGGGTCGGTCCGCGCGCTCGCGCACAGGCCGTGGTGCTGTGGTGCGGGGTGGTCAGCAGCCCTTCTCGGTGACGCTGACCGCCTTCATCGGCACCGTGTGGTCCTCACCAACGACGCCGTTGTTGGAGACCTTCATGGTGATGGCGTCGAGGGTCAGGGTGTAGCTTCCGCTGCCCCGGCACCGGTAGCCGTCGGTCTGGGTGCGGGCGCCCGAGTGCGTGGCTTCGGTCTTCATGCCCCCGTTCTCCTTCCACGCCTGGACGCCGTCCTTCGTCATGGACAGGCGACCGGTCCAGTCGCAGTGGCCCGCTTCGCTCCACAGCAGCGGCGTCCTGCGGACCGTGCGGTCGTCCGGGTTCTCCAGACGCGCGCTTCAGTCCGTGGCCCCGGCCGGCAGGGAGCCGGTCAGGCGTCGGTGGGCGCGGGTGAGGATCACCGCGGTGGCGATGAGGATGATGTCGAGGAGAGCGAGCGAGGCAAGTGGGGGCAGCCAGACGGCGGCCACGCCGGTGCCGGCGAGAGCGACGGCGGCGAGGAGGCGCTCCTTCCAGGCACCGCCGGCGGTGGTGCCGAAGAACCAGGCGGTGGTGGCCAGGTAGAGGGCGGGGCCGCCGAAGAGGAGGAGGGCGAGGGTGGTGGAGCCGTGGCTGGTGGGATGGGCGATGACGAGTTCGCTGCCGACGGCGAGGGCGACCAGGGCGGCCAGGACCAGGTAGGCGCTGTTGACTCCGAGCCGGACGGAGCGCACGGGGTCGGCGGAGGTGGTGACGGCGGTGGTGATGACGTCTTCGCCACCGCCGAAGTAGGCGGCCCACAGGCACACCAGGGCGGTGAAGACGCCGGCGGTCGCGAGCACGCTGGGGACGTCGACCGGTGCTTCGGACATCGCGCGGCCGGCGGTGAGGACGGTCTCGCCGAGCAGGATGATGAAGAACAGCCGAAGGCGTTCGAGCATGTGCTCGGCGTCGAAGGCGAGCTCGCGGCCGCTGAGGGTGCGGCCGGGCAGCGGGTGGGCGAGCCAGGTGCCGGTGAGGTCGATCAGCGCGGCGGCGGCCCACCACCACAGGCGGGGGCCGGAGCCGACCACGGCGCCGACGATCCACAGGGGGGCGGAGAGCGCCATCCAGACCAGGGTGCGGCGGAAGTGCTCGCGCAGGGCGTCGGTGCGGCCGGCCAGGGCCGTGACCGCGCCCGCGAAGAAGAGGATCGCGAGGAGCGGGATCACGAACGCCCAGGCCCGGTCCTCGAAGGCGCCGGGGATCGCGGCGTTCATGAACAGGCCGAGGCCCATGACGATGACGATCATCCACCGGGTGACGTCGCGCTGGACGTCGAGGAGGGTGGCCTCGTAGCTGGTGTAGGCCCAGGTGCCGAAGACGGCGACGAGCAGCACCGCGGTCTCCGCCGCGCCACGCCAGGTGAGGTGCTCCAGGAGGTGGTGGGAGAGCTGGGAGACCGCGAAGACGAAGACCAGGTCGTAGAACAGCTCCAGCGGAGAGACCTCCCGGCGCAGTCTGAGCGACTCGGGCACGCTGCTCATGATCGGACTCTCCTATGGGTCGGCGGACCACCACCGGGGCGGAAGGAGGCGAAGGCCGTGTGGCGGCGGCCGGAGATCAATGCCCGGCCGCCGCCTGCCCGTAAGGCGTCGGTTGCTCAGCCCTGGTCGGCGGGCTTGGCGGCCAGGTGTTCGTCGTAGAACGGGACGGCCTCGGCGATGGCCTGGTCGACGTACTTGGGGATGTCGTAGAAGTCCATGTGGGCGCCGCCTTCGACGATCCGGAGCTTCTTGGGGCTGCGGGCGCGGCCGTGGAGTTCGGTGGACATCCACAGGGATCCGGCTTCGCTGCCGGCGACGACGAGGAGGGGCTGGGTCAGAAGGTCCTCGACCATGTGGAAGGCGTCGAAGGTGAAGATCCGCGAGACGCTCTTGGTGAAGAGGAACTTGTTCTTCGCGTTGGGGTGCTGGGCCCGGGGGGTGAGGTAGTACTCGCTCGCCTCGGCCAGGTCGCGGGGGGTGTTCTCGTCCGGCTCGGCCGGGACGTAGGGCAGGTAGGCGGGCTCGGCGCCCTGGGCGGCTTCGGCGGTGCGCTGCTGGGCGACGGCCCTGAGGGTGGGGACGGCGGCGGCGTCGGAGTCGGTGCCGTACCAGCCGCGGCGGAAGTTGGTGCCGATGTTGACGGCGCTGACGGTGGTGAGGGCCTTGATGCGGTAGTCGGTCATCGCGGCGTTGACGGCGTAGCCGCCGCCGGCGCAGATGCCGAGGGCGCCGATGCGCTCGGGGTCGACGAAGTCGAGCGTCTGCAGGTGGTCGACGGCGGCCCGGACGTCGTCGACGCGGGCGTAGGGGTCTTCCAGGTGGTGCGGCTCGCCGCCGCTGTCGCCCTGGTACGAGGCGTCGAAGGCGAGGGCGACGAAGCCCTGCTCGGCGAGCTTGCTCGCGTACAGGCCGGCGGCCTGCTCCTTCACGCCGCCGCCGGGGTGGACGACGACGATGGCGGCGTGGCGGGTGGTGCGGTCGAGACCATCGGGGAGGTAGAGGTTGCCCGCCATGGTGATCGGGCCGTTGGGGAAGGTGATGGCGTCCATCGTGGTGCTCCTGCTGGTGTCGTCAGGTGGTGGGGTGGTCAGCGGGTGCTCAGCCGCGCGAGGTCGTCCTCGACGCGGACAGGTTCGGCGTCCAGGGGGAGGTTGTCGGTGTCCTTGACCGCGTCGAGGGATCCGGGCGCGTCCTGTTCGGCCTCGGCGAACAGGACGGTGAAGTCGGTGGTGGCCGGGCCGGGGCCGGAGAAGACCTCGAAGGTCCGGCCGATCGCCGTGTCGTCGAGCAGGGCTTCGACCAGGAGCGCGCCCAGGACGTCGCGGCCGATGCCGCCTTCGCCGGTGTCGCCCTGCTCGATCCGCAGGTGGGTGCCGCCTTCGCCGGCATCCAGCCAGCCCGGGCGCACGATCGTGTAGGGAGCGCCGCTGAGCCGTACGAGCCGTTCGGAGCGGCGCTTCCAGTCCAGGGCGTGGCCGCCGTCGTTGAAGGCGTGGTCACGGCGGGTCACGAAGATCGTCGTCTGCAGGACGATCCTCGGGCGGCGCCCTTCGAGAGCGCCGAGGATGTGGGCGACGCCGCCGTAGTCGATGCGTTCGAAGGACTCGGGGCGTCCGTCGTCGTCCGACCCGTGGACGAAGATCACGGCGTCGACGTCCGCGACGGCCTGGGTGAGCGTGTCCGGGTCCGTGAGGTCTCCGGCCACGATCTCGGTGCCCGGCGGCAGGAGCCGGCGGGCCCTGGAGACATCCCGGGTCAGCGCCACGGGAGTGAGGCCGCGCGCGGCCGCCGCCTCGACCGCGCGACGGCCGGTACGGCCCGTCGCCCCGACGACCAGAACGCGGTCGATGTCCGGCAGGTCGATGTCCGGCATGAGAATCCAGCTCCTTCGAGGCGCACAGGCGCCGCAGGGATTTCCGTCGAGTACGGAGAAAGAACGGCCGGAACACTTCCGGACCGAATGTGGCGGTCAGTCTCAGCAATTCTGTCCGGGCCACATGAAAGACGGTCGCACGCACCGTTCTCCTCCACCAGAGGACAGTTCCCTCCCTGGAAGGATCCATCCAGGGAGGGAACTGTCCCTGTCTCCGGCGTCGCGTCCCGGGGAGACTGGCGCCCATGAGCCCGAACGTGTCGCGCCCCGACGAACTCGGGGCCTTCCTCAAAGCCCGCCGGGCGGAGCTGAGCCCCGGTGCGGTCGGGCTGCCCGAGACCGTGGGGCGCCGCCGCGTGAACGGCCTGCGGCGTGAGGAGGTCGCGCTGCTGGCCGCCATCAGCACCGACTACTACGCCCGCATCGAACAGGGCCGCATACAGGCGTCCTCGCCTGTCCTGTACGCCTTGGCCCGCGTCCTCCGCCTGGACGACGACCAGCGCGCCTACCTGCTCGAACTGGCGGGCCGCCCCCCGGCCCGTGCGGCGCGCCGTACCTCTCAGAGGGTGCAGCCGCGCCTGCGAAGGCTGCTGGACGACCTGGGGACCACCCCGGGAATCGTTCTGGGGCGGCGCATGGACATCCTTGCCTGGAATCCGCTCGCGGCGGCCCTGGTCGGCGATTTCTCCAGCATTCCGGAGAAGAACCGGAACTACATACGCATGCTTTTCACCGATCCCGGGATGCGGGAACTGTTTGCCGACTGGACGAATGTCGCCCACACGTGTGTGGCGCAGCTGCGCATGGAAGCCGCGAAGGATCCCGGGAATCCCCGGCTCGCCGCTCTCGTCGGGGAGCTGTCGGTGCGGGACGCCGACTTCCGCCGCTGGTGGGCCGCCCACCACGTCGCCGTCCGCGGGGTGGGAACCAAGGTGCTGCGGCACCCCGTCGTGGGTGAGCTGACCCTGGACTGGGACACCCTCGTCCCGACCGTGGACGCCGACCAGCAGCTCGTCGTCTGGACCGCCGAACCCGGTTCTCCGTCCCACGACGCGCTGCGGATCCTCGCCTCCTGGACGAACCGCCCAACGGCGGACCGATCTCCGGCGGACCGATCTCCGGCAGCGGGGGACGACGCCGCCGGAGACGGTGTTCCGCGGGATTGACGCCCCGGCGCGTACCGCTCGCTGTCACACTGGAACCATGAGCACCGGCAGCAGCGATCCGAAGGAACTGGGCGCCTTCCTCAAGGCACGAAGGGCCGGTCTCGAACCGCTCCAGGTGGGCCTGCCCGACCCCGGAAACCAGCGCAGGGTGGCCGGTCTGCGCCGCGAAGAGGTGGCCCAGCTCGCCGCCATCAGCACCGACTACTACACCCGGATCGAACAGGGACGCATGCAGGCGTCCCTGCCCGTCCTGGAGGCCGTCGCCCGTGCCCTGCGCCTGAGCGAGGACCAGCGCACCTACGTCTTCGAGCTCGCCGGCCGCGCACCGGGCGGACAGCCCGCGTCTTCGGGCCGGGAGGTCACCGAACACTGCCGCCGGCTCCTCGACCAGCTCACCGAGTCCCCCGCCGTGGTCCTGTCCGACACCATGGACGTGCTGGCCTGGAACCGGCTCGCCGCCGCCCTCCTCACGGACTTCGCCGAGGTCCCGGAAGCCGACCGCAACTACGTCTGGCTCCTCTTCAACGACTCCGCCCTGCGGGACCGCTACGGCGACTGGGCCGCCGGAGCCCGGTCGTGCGTGGCCTACCTCCGCATGCACACCGCACGCGGCCCGCGCGATCCCCGCCTCCAGCGCCTCCTGGCCCGGATGACGCCCCACGCCGACTTCCAGCGCTGGTGGCAGACACGGGAGGTCGCCGTCCAGGGCACCGGCAACAAGGTCTTCCACCACCCCGTCGCCGGCACCCTCACCCTCGACTGGGACACCCTCACCAGCTCGACCGCCCCTGGCCAGCACATCGTCGTCTGGACCGCGCAGCCCGGCAGTCCCTCCCAGAAGGGACTGCGGATCCTGGCGGCCGCCGCACAGCGGGCGGCCCCGGCTCTCGCCCTCGACGGCGGCGCCCGCGAGGATCTCGCGTAGCGGGCCTCGCCTGCGCTGCATACGAGCGGGGGCGGTGCCGCTGTGGGGCTGGGCGACACGTGGGTCCAGGGTTCTTCGGCGGCTGGACGACGGGCCGGCGCAGCGGATCCGCGAACGGCGTCTTCGGCTTGGTACGGGAAGGGTCTTCCCATGCGTCCGGCAGCCGTCAGCTCAGCGCCAGAACAGCGGCCAGCACCACCAGGCCCTGGGCATCGCCCCAGGGCCTGGGGTGTTCGCCCGGCACGGGGCGGTAACGGGCCAGCAGGACGCTGTTGTACGCGGCCCACACCAGCAGCGGCAGCGGCTGGAGGAACAGGCCGATGAGGGCACCCAGGCCGGCCAGCGTGTACGCGGTGAGCCGGGTGCGGCGCTCACCGAGCACTGCCGGCAGGGTGTGGGTCCCCTCGCGCCGGTCGGCCTCGCTGTCGCGCAGGTCGTTCAGGAGCGCCGTCACGCTGCCGATCAGCGGGCCGGCGAGCGCCAGCAGCCAAGCGCGCGGATCGTTCAGGGCGTGCTGCTGCGCGGCCGGCAGCAGCACGCAGAGCAGTGTCCAGACGACCATCACGTACGGGAGTTTGAGGTGGGGGATCTGACGGGCCGCGAGCCGTTCGCCACGCCACGGGACCAGGGGGGCCGTGTACAGCCAGGCCGTGACCATCGTGATCGCGAGCATCGCGGCGCACCACGGCCGCAGCACGACCAGCGGCAGCAGTGCCGCCGCGCAACCGTACGTCCACCAGGTCAGCGGCCGGCGGTTCCGCTCCATCCAGGCCGCGCGCGTACTCCCGTCGCTCTGTGCCGGCTGAAGGCGGTCGCGGGTGTACGAGGCCGCCATGAGGAGGAAGGCGAAAGCGGCGATCGTCGGATCGCCAGGGCGTTCCAGGAGCAGACTGGTGACCCAGGTGAAGGCCGCCGCGCTGGCACCGAGGGTGATGTTGGTCCAGGCGAGGAAGGTGAACGGTCCGGGGCGGGGGCCGGGGCCCTGCACGGACCCGGGCATGGAACCGTGGGCGGTGACCGACTGATGTGGTGGAGAAGAGTGCACATGCGTCCAACGACGTCGACGCGCCGGGGTGACAGCCGAACGCCCACACCCCCAGCCCCCTCCACAGCAAGCGGTCAGGGGCGGAACTGCACGCGACGAGGGTGTCGGTGAGGAAAGGGGCGCCGTCCCAGCGTTCGGTGTGACGCGCGACGAACTCGCCGTCCGCGCAGGAGTCCCCCGGACCTTCCACCACGACGCTGCCCCGTGCCCCTGCTCGCCAGATTGCGCGACGTCGCCGACTCGGCGCCAACCGCTGTACCGATGTTCCTACTGCCGTCCATTGCCTCGGATGCGATGAGGGCCTGGTGTGGAGGTGCTGGTCACAGGCGTGCGAAACCATAAGGTGACCTTCCGGCAGTTCGGGCATTCCGCTACGCGTTGAGGATGAGGGCGGGCCAAAGGTGACGATCTCCCTACCTGGACCACCGGCCCAGGCGGCGACGGGCAAGCGTCGGCAAGCGGCCGCGCGGGCGCTGGACTTCGTGAGCCGCTCGGTCGGCCGGACCGGCGCGCCCTCCGCGCTGCTGTCCCTCGACCCCCGCTTCGAACAGGGCTTCACCGGGGCGCGAGCCCGCGGGATCCTGCGCGAGCACTTCGGTGTGGATCCCGGCTTCGATCTCGCCGGGGAGGCGTTCTCGGCGATGGTGTCGCTGACGCTCCTTCCCCCGGCCTTCAACGAGGCGGACCCGCATCTGATCCTCCGCCTCGCCACCCACGTGAAGGCGTGTCGGTGGCGTGCCCGTTTCCGGTTCTTCCCGGGCGACGGCGGCTTCCCGGCCGACACCGACTGCACCGCGCTGGCCACGGGCGCCCTCTTCGCACACGGCCTGCTCACCCAGGAAGGACTCGAACGGGGAGCACTGGAGCTCCTGCGTTCCGCAGCCCCGCCCCACGCCGGCCGGCACTCACCGGACCCCCGGAACGAGCGACTGAACAAGGACGTCTTCCTGGTGTACTGGGAGGACGGCGAGGAACCTGCGACCCTGCGCCGGGGCCGCAAGCAGGACGAAGTGGCTGCCGCGAACGCCCTCTACACGCTTCTCCTGGCCGCGCCGGACACCGCACGGACCCGTGCGGTCGTCGACGCGACGACCCGCCGCCTCGCCCACCATCTCGACTCGGGCCGCTATCTCGCCGGCACTCGCTACTACCCCTCCCCCGACGCCTTCCTGTATGCCCTCTCCCGTCTGTGCGGACGCTTCCCGGCCAGCGCCGCAGCCCTGGCCGCGCCCGCACGCAGGGCTCTGGCCGAACGCGACACCAGCATGGCGGCCACCGCCCGCACGCCCGCCAACGCTCTGGAAACCGCCCTGCGGACGCTGGCGGCCGATCACCTCGGCATCACCACCGGCCAGGAGGAACGCCAGAGCCTGCTCACCGAGTGCCAGCGCCCCGACGGCTCCTGGCCGCCCGCCGCCTATTACCGGATGGGGCGCTTCCCCGTCTATTTCGGCTCGTCCTACCTCACCACCGTCTTCGCGATGAGCGCCCTGCGTACGACACCCCCCGTGCGCCTGGCCGACGGGAACCGTGCCCGCTCCATCCGTGACGCGTAGAGGTCACTCGCCGGCAATCGCCCGATCATGTCGCCTGCCGCGCGCTGGGCGACCGGCCGTACGCGGCGCGGAAGGCAGGGCTGAAGCGGCAGGCGCCCGAAAAGCCCCGGCGGCGCGCAACACCGCCGACGGCCAGGCCCTCTCCGACCGCGGCGGTCACCGGCGCCGGATCCCCGGCGGTGTACGGGGAACACGCGCATCGTCCCGCGTCAGGGGCGACGCCGCGGTGAACTCTCGTTTCTGGTGGTCGTGAGGGCCCACAGCAGGAACGCGGCGCCGCTGATGCCTGCGCCCAGGGCGCAGACCGCGCCCCAGCCGGCCGCGGCGTGGAGCGAGGTCGCGGCGAGGGCTCCGGTGGCGCTTCCGGTCGCGTAGAAGACCATGTATCCGCCGATCAGGCGGCTGCCCGCGTCGGGGCGGAGTTCGTAGATCAGGGTCTGATTGGTGACGTGGACCGCCTGCACGGCGAGGTCGAGGACGACCACTCCGGCCGCCAGCGCCCAGAGCGAGGACCGTGTGAAGGCCAGTGGCAGCCAGGATGCGGTGAGCAGCGCCAGGCCGGTGCCGGACGTCCAGCGCGACAGACCCCGGTCGTTCAGACGGCCCGCCACCGACGCGGCCACCGCTCCCACCGCTCCGACCAGGCCGAACGCCCCGATCGCCGTGTGGGAGAGCCGGTACGGGGCCTCGCTGAGCGGCAGCGCGACACTGCTCCACAGGACGCTGAACGCGGCGAAGATCAGCATGCCGAGCACGGCCCGGATCCGGAGCATCCGTTCCGCCGCGAAGAGCGTGAGGGTCGAGCGAAGAAGTCGGCCGTAGCGCAGCGACGCGGGTGCGGCGGCGGGGCGCGGGAGGGTCCGGTGCAGGATCAGGGCGAGCAGGACGGTGAGCAGGGCGGAGGCCAGGTACACCGAGCGCCATCCGGCGAGGTCGGCCATGAGGCCGGAGGCCGTCCGGGCGAGCAGGATCCCGATGACGATCCCGCTGGTCACCACGCCCACGACACGCCCGCGCCGGGCGGGGCCGGCGAGCGACGCGGCGAAGGCGACCAGCGTCTGCGCGACCACGGCGAGGAATCCGACCGCGGCCAGGCCGGCGAGGAGCGCCGAGGCGGTACGGGCGGTGGCCACGGCGACGAGGGCCACCACGAGGAGCAGCAGCTGCGCCACCACGAGCCGGCCGCGTGCGACCACGTCCCCGAGCGGGACGAGCAGAAGGAGCCCGGCGCCGTACCCGACCTGCGTGAGGGTGACGACACCACCGACGAGCGCCGGGGTCATCGCGAGGTCGTGGCCCATGGTCACGAGGAGCGGCTGGGCGAAGTAGACGTTGGCGACGGCCGATCCGCAGGCGAGGGCGAGGAGCGCGACGAGGCGCTTGGGCAGGACGGGATCGGAGGTGCCCACATCCCGGTGCGGGGCACCGCCCTGCCCCGCACCTGCCGCATCGGTCTCCGTTCTGCGGTCGCGGACCATTCCGCACCCCTCCCTCGCATCTGGTTGCAACTTGCTACCACATGGGACGCTATCCCCTCTTGGTAGCATGTTGCAACCAAGGAGAGGGTGACGGGCATGGTGAAGAGGACGCGCTTCGACGACAGCGACTGCCCTGTCGCGCGATCGGTCGACGCCATCGGCGACTGGTGGTCCCTGCTGATCGTGCGAGACGCCTTCGACGGGAGCCGGCGTTTCGGGGAGTTCCAGCGCAGCCTCGGCGTCGCGAAGAACATCCTCACCGCGCGCCTGCGCGACCTGGTCGCCGGCGGCGTCCTCGAGTCCGTGCCCGCGTCGGACGGCAGCGCCTACCACGAGTACGTGCTGACCCCCAAGGGCAAGGCCCTCTTCCCCGTCATCGTCGCGCTGCGACAGTGGGGCGAGGCGCACTTCTTCGCCCCCGGGGAAGCCCACTCCGAACTCGTCGACCGCAGACAGGGCCGCCCCCTGCGTCCGCTGGCCGTCCAGGCCGAAGACGGAAGGACCATCGACCCCGGCGACACGGTGGTGCACAAGCTCCCCGCGGACTGATACGACGCCGATGGGCAGCGTCCCACCCCCTGTCCGGCCGACGGACCGGTTCGGTGCCGCCGTGCCGTGGTTGCCGTGGACGCGGGCCGGTTCGCCGTCGCGGCCTCGGGGGGCGACCGGCAGAGTGGACGCGGGGGTCGCGCCCGGGCCGAGGTACTGGCCCGCCCGCATTTCGGCGACCCGTACCCGCCCTCCGTCCTGGGCGTCCACGGCACGCTGCCTGGGCTCGCCCGGCTCTCAGCAGTGTTCGCCAGGGCTCATGTGCCGGCGGGATCCGCGGCCTCTCGGTTCACCACGGGGACAGGCTCATCCCCCGCTCGACCCACTCGCCGAAGGACACGGGCCGGCCGGCCCACCTCAGCGGCAGGATCTGGTCACAGGTGGCGCGGCCGTCGAACCACATCTCGCCTCGGTGCGGACCCGTGACGACGAGGAGGGTGGAGAAGCCGCAGCCGCCCTCCTGGAGGTACACCGCGCCGGCCGTCTTGCGCTCCTGCAGCACCCCGCCCTCGCAGTCCCACTCTTCCCATGCTTCCGCCTCCTCGCGAGGCGGCTCGCGCTCGTCGAGTTCCTCGTCGTAGGCGCGGTACGAGTCGGGGTGCGGGAACGGCTCGTTCAGCAGGTCGTAGTTGGTGCCTGTGTCGCCGTACCAGCCCCAGCCCCGCGGTCCGCGCCACAGCTGCTTGAACCCCCGTTCGGGATTTCCCCGCCGCAGGAGATGCTCGCGGTACTCGACCGGAAACGTGATCCCGAGCTCCGCCTCCGCCTCCCGCAGGTTCGCCTCGGTCAGCCTCCGCTCCAGCGGAAAGCCCTCCCGCCGCACGGCTTCCAGGTCCGGGAGCCCGGTCCGGCGGCCGTCCAAGAGGCGGAGGTACTCCGCCCTCCAGTCGATCTTCATGCGGCGAGGTTAGCCGCGACGGGTGGGGCCGCGGCCCCACCCGCCTACCGCCCCCGCCCCATCGCCGCATCGCCGCATCGCCGCATCGCCGCAAAGGTGATCCGGGTCACTCGGTGTCACAGGGGGCGGTGGTCCGGTGTCTTGTGGCCGAACGCCTTGAGACCGAGGAGGAAGCCATGTCTGACAGGAACAGCAGGAAGCACCGCGTCGTCGTCCTCGGCGCCGGCTATGCCGGAGCCTACGTCGCGGGGACCCTGGCACGGCGGCTGGCGCCGGCGGACGCCGAGATCACCGTGGTGAACGCAGAGCCGGACTTCGTACAGCGGCTGCGGCTGCACCAGCTCGCGGCCGGCCAGGAGATCGAAGCACCGCGGCTCGCCGACGTCTTCGCGGGGACCGGGATCCGGCTGCGCCTGGGCCGGGTCACCGGCGTCGACCTCGAACACCGGGTCGTCACCGTGGACGACACCGACACCGACACCGGCACCGACGGCGACGGCGACGGCGAGGCCGGCTACGACACGCTCGTCTACGCGCTCGGCAGCCACGGCGCCGACCATGGTGTCCCCGGCGTCGCCGAGCATGCCTTCGACGTCGCCGGCCGGCCCTCCGCGCTGCGGCTGCGCGACCGCCTGCACGGTCTGGAGGCGCAGGGCACCGGGGGGAAGGTGGTCGTCGTCGGTGACGGGCTGACCGGAATCGAGACCGCCACCGAGATCGCCGAGTCCCGCCCCGGCCTTTCGGTGACTCTGATCGCCCGCGGCGAGCTGGCCACCCCGCTGTCCACGGGGGCCCGAGAGCACCTGCGCCGGGCCTGCGACCGGCTCGGCATCACCGTCCTGGAGCACGCCGGCGTGGAAGCCGTCGAAGCGGGACGGGTGCTGTGTGCGGACGGCACCGCCCTGCTGTCCGACGCGACCGTGTGGACGGCCGGGTTCGCGGTCGCCCCGATCGCCGCCGCCGCCGGTCTCCAGGTGTCCGGCGACGGCCGGGTCGTCGTCGACCGCACCATGCGCTCGGTGTCGCACCCGGACGTCTACGCCGTCGGCGACAGCGCGCATGCCCTCGGCGACAACGGCCTCACCCTGCCGATGTCCTGTGCCTCGGCCGGCTATACCGGCCGTCAGGCCACCACCGCGATCGTGGCCCGCCTGACCGGCGGCGAGGTCAAGCAGACCGGGCTGGAGTACGTCGGCAACCACATCAGCCTCGGACGCCACGACGGCATCCTCCAGACGGTCGACCATGACGCGCAGGCCAAGCCGAAGTACCTGGGCGGGCGGAAGGCGGCGCTGATCAAGGCCGGCATCCTCCGCATGTCGCTGTGGACCACCTCCCACCCCACCTTCGGCCTCCCCACCCGGAAGCAGCGCCTGGCCGGGACGCCGGTGTCGAGCGACGAGACGCCGGTCCGCCCGGCCGGAAGCGGAACGGCCGCCCGTGGCTGAGCCCTCTTGCCGTCCCTCCCTGAAGGGAGGCCCTGAGGTGGCCGGCGACACCACCGACCTGCCGACGGAAGCGTTCCTCGCCCACCGGAACCTGCTCTTCACCGTCGCCTACGAGATGCTCGGATCGGCGGCCGACACCGAGGACGTCCTTCAGGAGACCTGGCTCCGCTGGGCCACCGTGGACCTCGGGCAGGTGAGTGACCAGCGGGCGTATCTGGTGCGGATCGCGACGCGGCAGGCGCTCAACCGGCTGCGCACCGTCAAGCGACGACGCGAGGCGTACGTCGGCCCGTGGCTCCCCGAGCCACTGGTCACCACGCCGGATGTGGCCGAGGACACCGAACTGGCCGAGAGCATGTCGATGGCGATGATGCTCGTCCTGGAAAGCCTCGCTCCGACCGAGCGGGCGGTCTTCGTGCTGCGGGAGGTCTTCGAGGTCGGCTACGACGAGATCGCGGAGGCCGTCGGCAAGAGCCCCGACGCGGTCCGCCAGATCGCACACCGCGCCCGCAAACACGTCGGTGCCCGCCGTCCCCGCACCACGGCATCGCTCGGTGAGGCCCGCGCAGCCATGGAGTCCTTCCGGCGCGCCATCGAAACCGGCGACCCGCAGGCCCTTCTCGATGTCCTCGCCCCCGACGTGGTGCTGCTCAGCGACGGCGGCGGCCTCAAGAAGGCGGCCCTGCACCCGGTCGTCGGCGCCGAGAAGATCGTCCGCTTCTACCTCGGCGGCACCGCCAGGCTCCAGGCCACCGTGACCTGGACGCCCACCCTCGTCAACGGGAGCCCCGCACTCGCCGCCCACGTGGACGGCGCCCTCGACGGCGTCATGGCCGTCCGCGTCGAGAACACCCGCATCACCGGCCTCTACTTCGTGCGCAATCCCGAGAAACTCACGCACCTCGACTCCGAGACCCCGCTCACCCGGTAGGACGGAGCCGCGGCTCCTCGCCGACCTCGGCACCGGCCGGGAGGGACAACCCGCCCCATGCCCAGGCGGGCGACCACCACGACGCCTCGTGGCGTCGCCTTCCTCGGAACCGCGGTAGTACTGCAGGCCCGGGCCCGGCCTGGACACCACCCTGCTCGCTGCCCCGGCCCGGCACCGCAAGGTCCCCGCCGGCGACGTCCGCGCGGCGACCGGACCACTCAGGAACTCCCAGAAGGGACACCACCATGCTCGTCCGCTCCACGCTCACCGCTGCCGCTGCCACTGCCGCTGCCGTCCTGATCGGCTCTCTTGCCCTGGCCGAGCCGGCCGCCGCGTCGGCCACGCCGGTCGCCGCCGACTTCGCCACCCTGAGCATCGGCCGGATCGGGGCCTCCCTTTCGGCGCTGACCGGGCTGCTCGGCTCGGTCTGCGGCGGGATGGCCCTGGCCCGCACCAAGGGCAGGGGGCGCGTCGCCACCTGGGCCAGGCGGAACGGGACGGTCACCGCACTCGTCACGGGCCCGATCGCCGCGACCGTGGGCGCCACGGTCGCGGCCACCGCCAAGGGCGGCCTCGGCACCGGCAACGGGCTCGGCGGAGCCTACGTCGCCGTGCTCCTGGGCCTGACCGCCGTCACCCTCGGCCGGCTGGCCCGCACCCGTTCCCACCGGACACGCTGATCCCCTCGGCCTCCGGCAGCACGGGGTGGCCGATCAAGCCCCGAGGCCGGAGCCCCTGTGGGTGCCCCCTCATCAGGTGGCCATGGTCTTCGTACTCCTCACGGCTGCCGATGCCCATGGGGGGGCCGCCCATAGGGTCCGCCTCGCCCCCTTCGTCCGTGCCGGAGCACGCTCCGCGTGGCCTGTCGGTCGAACGTGGTGAGGCGATCACCGAGTGATCGGGAAATTTCCAGCCTACGATCACAGGTGCTGAAGCCCAGTGACCGCGACCGCTGAACGGGTGATGTCGAGTTGACCGCACAAGCGCTGACGATCCTGCGCGCGGCCGGAGCCGAAGAGATCGAGCACCCCGGCGGAACCCTGCTGGCGCACCTGCAGCGGGTCAGCGCCCTGCTTTCCTCGTGGGGCGCTCGACCGGCGCTGGTGTCGGCCGGGCTGTGTCACGCGTTCTACGGGACCGACGGATTCCCGGTCGCGCTGCTGGACCTGGAACACCGGACGGAACTGGTCGAGGCGATCGGCGTCGAGGCGGAAGCGCTCGTCTACTTCTACGCCTCTTGCGACCGCGAGTCCTCCTACCGGGAACTGACCGACAGCCGGGGCCCGTTCGTCGACCGGTTCACCGGCACACGGATGCGGCCAAGCCTCGCAGCGCGCCAGGACTTCGCCGAACTCACCGCCGCCAACGAACTCGACATCGCGGCGATCAGCCCCGAGGCCCGCATCCGGTACGGGGCGGACCTGCTCGACCTCTTCACTCGATGGCGTCCCCTCCTGTCCGACGCGGCATGGGAACACTGCCGCGGCGTTCTCGGCCCCGCCGGCCACTGAACCTCCCGCACCTCCACGGGCGGCGGACGGCAGACCGCACGAGAGACGGGGCACCGGGGGTTGCCCCCCACCGTCCTGGCGCTGGGCCCTGGCGGCGGTCGGGCTCATCCGTGAGAGCCTCTGCCGCTCCCCCCTTGATGGACCATCACATGATCTTCATGCCGCTTCGACGGCACGAACCGACGACAACGAGAGCGAGTTCACCGATGGCAGTGGGACGCAGAATCTTCCTCGGTGCCTTCACCGCGGGCGCGGTCACCGTCGCCACGGGCTCGGAGGCCGCGGCCGCCGACGGCGAGTACACCCCTTACGCCTCACCGGCCCAGTTCTACGGGGCGTCGACGACAGCTCACACCGTCACGATCAACCACAAGGCTCCTTCCGGGGACACCGCGGCGCTGAACGTCACGTCCGACAACCCGGCCACTTCGGCCATGTATCTGACCGGCGTGGAGACCTCCCGCGGCACGCTGAAGATCTCCCACAAGGGATACGCCGACGGCTCGGATCCCGGGGCCTCCGGCCTCTCGATCGACCTCAGGACGGCCGGGACCGCGGCACAGGGCATTTTCGTCACCGCGACCGACGGTCCGACCAAGGGCGCCCTGATCGTCCTGCGGAACAACCCGGGCGTGGAGGACCTCGTCGTCAAGGGCACGGGCCGAACCGGTATCGGCATCGCCCGCGGTGCCACGCCCCAGTCCCAGCTCCACGTGGTCGCGGCGGCCGACGTCCCGTCCGCCATCCTCGCGGAGGGTGCGGTGCGGCTCGCCGACGTCCCCTTCGTACCGAACAACGCGCCGGCCTCGGCCGGTGGTGGATCCCTCTTCTCCCAGGACGGCAAGCTGTTCTGGAAGGGCGGCAACGGCACCGTGACCGAAGTCGCGCCGGCGTAGGGGGAGGACCACGGTGCAACTGACCCCCGAGGAATTGATCTCCGAATTCCACGACGCCGTCATGGAGCTGTACTTCGCCCGCAAGCGCATCGCCCATCTGGAGGCGGAGAACGCCCAGTTGAGAGCACGGCTGGAAGCGGTCGAGACGACGTCCGGCACAGACCCGGCCGTCTGAGCGCGATTGCTCCAAAAGCAGGCACGCGAGACAGGGGGCCTCCGCCGCACGGCGGGGCCCCCTCGGCCGTGAGGGCTCCTCCGCCGACCGGACAGCTCGCCCAAACGCACTCGCCGATCTCGCCCGTGCCCACGGCGAAGCCGCCGTCATCCGAGCCCAGGCCGCCCTCCCGCCCGCCGGCCACACCCTCAAGAAGAGCACCCGTCACCTCCGCCCTCGCCATGCCCGGGACCATCGGAGTGATGGCCGCCCTCGCCGGCTGCACGAAGCTCCGCCGCAGGCACACCCGCAAGCGCGCGGGACTCGCACGGGACAGCCAGGTGCTCCAGGCGTTCCCCTCGCTCGTCGAGCGCGGCCTCACCATGCCCACGCCCGCGGACTACGCCGCCCATCTGGGCGTCCCCGAGGACTGGATCACCCCGGCCGCGCTCCGGCACGGAGGGAGCACCGCCGAGGTGACCGCCCTGGATGCCGGGGCCGGGCCGGGCGACCGGGCCCGGGGGGCCGGATGAGCGTGCGAGGATGCGGGCGTGGTGACAGATGCCGAGTGGGCTCGGACGCGGAGCGGGCTGTGTTTCGGGCAGGACTTCGAGGGCACCGTCGTGAAGGTCCCGCGGCCCGGTGCGATCGGGATCTTCGTGGACATCGGCTTGGAGGTCGGAGGATTCGTCGACGTCGTGATGCTTCCGAAGCACGGCGACGCCTGGCCGGCGGAGGGCACTGTCACCGCTTTCGAGATCTGGTGGGCGGACAGCCGTCATCAGATCCGGCTGAAGCCGTCCGACCCCCGGTACCTGCGGAGCGACTTTCCGGACTTCGTCAGGCGCTTCCGGCCCCGCTGGCCTTCCGAGGTGGGCCGGCCCATCGGCGAAGCCAGTCCCCCGAGCCTCGGCGAAGGGCGCCCCGCCGTGACCTGACGGAGTGTCGGCCGCCTTCCTGTGAGTCCCGGACGCGGCGGCCCCCGTCGCCGGTTCCCGCCCTGTGCGGCCGAGGCTGGTGCACGATCGGGCAGCGACGAACCGCGGCCCGCCGGTGACCGCACGCGCTGAAGCCCGTCGGTCGCACCGCACGCGGGTCCGCGTACGTGAGTCACCGTGACGGGTCGAGTCCGTCGCCGTCCGGGAGTACGCGGCGGGGGGTCGGATCCGACGCGGAGGGTTTCCGCGCGGCGGACGGGGGCATGGAGCGCCGCCGACCGGCGAGGGCCTCCGCCGCCGCCTCGCGCGGATGCCGTCGCCGCCAGTACGGATTGTCGTGCGACAACTTGCTGGACACCCTTCCGTACATGCCGAAAGTAATGATCAGAAGGCCCATGACGAAGCTGAACACGACGTTGGTCATGCCGAAGTCGAGGAAGTTGGCCGGCCGGTCCAGCACGAACAGGTGGTAGAAGCCGCTCAGCAGGAACAGGGCCCCCACGATCATGTTCACCGTGGAGGCGACGTTGCCTCCCACCACCGCCCCCGCGAGCAGGACCATGCCCACCACGACCGAGATCACGCTCAGAGCGCTGTTGGTCGTCATGCCCGCGATCTTGTCCCCCGACGTGTCGAACGGGCTGAGCACGTCGGCGAAGCCCAGACAGCCGAAGACCAGCAGAAGACAGCCGCACACGGCTGCTCCGACTCGGTACACCGTGGCGAGGTGGTGGTCGACGGGAAGCTCTTCCTTGAGTTTCACGATGGGTGCCTCCTCGGCCTGTCACGCGGGACCGGAGCCCTACGTTCCGACTCTCATCGGCTTCTTCGCCTCAGAGGGCGATCCGGATGCGCGACCTCGTCGCCTCGGGGCTCCTGCCGCGCCTGTTGCGGCCCGCGTCCGCCACGTCGGCGTAGTGCACGGCCAGCGCCTCGGCCATGGCCGTCGACGAGTACGTGGAGCGGACGAGCCGCTGGGCCCGGCGGGCCATCACGGCGGCGTCCTCATCGCTCACCCGGAGCAGGCGCACCAGCCCTCTGCCCAGCGAGCGCGCGCTGGAGGTGTCGAGCAGAAGGCCGTTGACGCCGTCGTCGAGATAGTGCGGGACACCGCCCCGGAGGGGGCCTGCGGCGAGCAGCCCCGCGTCCATCGCCTCCAGGAGCGCGAGACCGAACTCCTCCTTCGCGCTCGGGCACACGTAGCGGGCGCGGAAGGGCCGCACCGGGGAGGCGAGGGACCGTTCGAGCATCCGCACGTCGGTGTTGGAGAGCGCGGGCAGCAGGATCAGCCGACGCCCCGCTTCCGGACAGGCCGTGACGGCCCGCCCGATGCGTTCCCGCATCGCGCGTTCCACGGGGTCCACGGCACGGGGGTGGCCGCCGACGATCACGAGTACCGATTCCTGGAAGGCTCTGGATTCGATCCAGGCACGCACCAGCACGTCCTGCTGCTTCACGGGGTGCAGCCGTCCGACGCAGAGCAGCACCACCGGGGCGCGGGCCGCGTCCGTCTCGGCCACCGCGTCGATCGCCCTGAGGAGCGCCTCACGCCGACGGGCCTCACCCGGCCCCGACCGGTAGGGGGCGATGCCCTCGGGAGGCGCGCTGAGGCCGGCTCCGCCGTACTCCGCGGCCAGCTGCGGGAAGTGCCGCAGCAGCTCATCGGTCCCGCCGCCCCGTCCGGCGATTCCGACCACGCG
Organism: Streptomyces sp. NPDC058052; assembly: GCF_042885515.1. Lineage (NCBI taxonomy): Bacteria > Bacillati > Actinomycetota > Actinomycetes > Kitasatosporales > Streptomycetaceae > Streptomyces > Streptomyces sp. NPDC058052. The sequence continues at coordinate 111,321 of NZ_JBHVRX010000008.1, forward strand.
GTCCGCCCGCTCGACCAGACGGTCGGCGACGAAGACCCGGTGCAGGTCGTGTCGGACGGCGGCGGCGTCCGCGCCGGGTACGTCGTGCCGCTCCGTGATCTGGCGGTGGGGGTCCGGTGTGGCGGTGAAGACCAGGCCCGCGCCGGCCCGTCGTCCGGCCTCGGCCAGGGCGAGTGAACCGTCGTCGGCGTACCGGAGGTGCAGGACGTCGACGGGCCGGCCCAAGGAACCGAAGAGCCGGGTGGCCCACCAGGCCATCGCCTCGCGGTGCCGCCCCAGCTCCTCGGGACGGACCTGGTGGTCGCTGTCGACGGGAAGCCGGAGAATCCAGTGGCCGGACCTGCGCCGATGCAGGAGAGCCGGGTCCTCCTCCAGCTCCGGACGGCAGGCCGTGACCAGGGTGACGACGCCCGCGACGCGCTCGGTGCGTGCGAGGGCGTCCCCGAGAGAGCCGAGGAGAACGCCGAGACCGCCGCTGAGCCCCTCCCCCGGGCGGTCGAGCTGCCCCATCAGCATGGACTGGACGACAAGTGTGCCGGGCTCCTGTCCGATGGTCTCCGCCCCCGAGGGCGGAGGGTTGCGTACGGCGTCGCGGAGAAGCCGTTCGTACGCGTCGTCCGCGGGTCCGCCACCGGCGGGCGGGGGCCATGCTCGGCCGTACGCGGGGAGAAGGCGCCAGGCGGCGTGTCGTATGCGGCGCTCGTCCGCGTTCGCGTAGGCGAGGAGCGCGGCCGACGAGAGCGGCCGAAGGTGTCCGGCGGCAGCCAGATCGAGGAGGAAGGCGACCGTACCGGGCTCCCGGGCCGTGTGGAGTCCACGGCGAAGGGCGGTGACGGCCGCTGCCGCCCCGTGGCGGCGGACGGCCTCCGGCCAGATCTCGAACACGGCCGCCCGTGTGTTGTCGCAGGGGGCCAGGAGCTGGACACACGCGTCGGGCGAGGGAACCAGGCCGGCGCGCAGCCGGTGTCTCAGGCTCGCCAGGGCCATGTCGCCGGACGAGGCCCGCAGGGGGGTGCTGCGGGCGCCGTCCGGGCTGTACTCGGCCAGGACCAGTTCGGCCAGCAGGTTCGGGAAACCCGTGTGCCACCCGGGCAGACCGCCCGGCACCCGGCTGAAGTGCGCGGCCCTGGCCTCCACGAACGGGTCGGACGCATCCCGCGCACTGGCTCGCGGGGTGCGATCGGTCATGACCACGGCTGGACGGGGGCGTTTCATGGGGACTCCTCGACGACGTTTCGGCCGGCAGTGATTCGCCGGCGGTCACCGGCGTGGATGCACGCGTCGCAGCGAAGGTCACCGGCGCCCGCGTTCCGTGCCGGTGGGAGCCCGGCGCGGCCGCGGAGCGCTCCCACGACCTCGTCCATCGACATCGCCGCATCGGAGAACCGGCGCATCCGCGGGGCGTCCCTGGAGCGAAGACCCCGGCATGAAGTTCTCGCGCCATGGCGCCGGTGAGAGCCGCAGACCGCGCGTCGCGGTCATCAGCCCCCCGTTCCTGTCGCACGCCCAGCCGATGTCGGTGCTGGCGGGGGCTCTCGCCCGCGCCGGAGCCGAGGTGCATTTCGCCAGCGCTCCGTCCTTCGCCCCGCTGGCGGAGACGGCGGCGGTGAGGTTCGTCCCGCTGACGGTGACGCGGAACGCGAACAGCGGAGTCGCCCGCAACACTCCGCAGGGCGTGCGGGAGGCACGGCGTCTCGAGGAGTTCCTCGCCGCCACCCGGAACGGTCCGGTCGCCGCGCTGCTCACGCAGGCCCGCCATCGCGGTGACGACATGCTGGCGGACCCCGATCGGGTGCTGGCCGAGGTGCGAGCCCTCCACACACGCCTGGCGCCCGACTGGTACGTGGTGGACCAGCTGAGCTACGCGGTGACCCTCGCCCTGCACTGCCTCGGGCTGCGCTACACCACCTTCTGCCCCGGCCACCCCACGTACGTACCCCACTCGCCCGACGCGCTGTTCGGCGTCCCGTACGCCTGGCCGCGGGCGATCAGGCCCGACGAGGAGGATCTCGCCGCGTTGCGCCGGGCGGCGCGGGCGAACGATGCCTCGTTCACCCAACGGTTCGCGGCCGTGGCGCGCGCCCACGCGCCGCTGGCGAAGGCCCCTGGCCGCGCGTTCGCCCTCGCCTCGCGGCACGCGGTGCTGTTCAACTACCCGCCGTTCCCGTGGCTTCCGGAACGTCCGTCGTGCGACGCCAGGTTCCTCTACGGGGGCCACTGCTCACCGGCCGAGGAGCCGAGCCCGGGCGAGGCGTGGGAAGGCGTCGTGCGCCGGCTCAGAGCGAGGTGCGGCCGGCTCGTCCTCATCGCGCTCGGAACGTTTCTCTCCGCCCGTGACGACGTGCTGGCCGTACTGGTCCGCGGTGTGCTCTCCCAAATCCCGGACTGCGCCGTGGTGGTCGCCGCGGGCGACCGCGCCCCGGCGCTCTCCGCTCTGGCGGGTCCGAGGGTGCACATCGCGGACGTCGTCCCCCAGCGGTGGCTGCTGCGGCGGGTCGACGCCATGGTCCACCACGGCGGCAACAACTCGTTCACGGAGTGCCTGGCGTCGGCGACGCCCGCGCTCATCCTGCCCTTCTCGAGCGATCAGTTCTCGATCGCCCATGACGCCGAACGGGCGGGGCTGGCCACCTGTCTCGACCCTTCCGGTCTCAGTCACAGCGCGGCGGGGGCGGCCGTACGGCATGTGCTCGCGGACAGCCCGGAGGGGCTGCGCCGGTGGACGCGTGCGGTCCGGCACCGCGGGCCGGACTGGTCCGCCCGCGAGCTGATGCGGACGATGGCGGCCGTCAGTCCCGGCCGCTGACCGTCAGCGCGCACCGGCTTCAGGTCGGTCCGGGTCCGCGAGCAGACCGGCGAGCGTCCTGAGCGCCCGTCTGGTGTGGCTCTTGACCGTGCCCAGGGGCATGCCGAGGATCCGCGCGATCTCGGGCTGGGTGAGGTCGAGGTAGTAGGCGAGGAGGAGGACCTCGCGTCGCCGGCCGGAGAGGTTCGCCACGAGCGTGGCCATGCCCAACCGTTCGACGATGTCGGCGCCGGCGTCCGTACCCGCCTCGACCGGCGTACGGAACAGACGGCGGAGCCCTTCGTGCCGTCGTACGGCGGCGGCCGAGGCGTCCGCCGCCTTGTGGGCGGTGATGCCGTAGAGCCACGGTCCGAGGCCACCCCGACGGGGACAGTACCTGCGGGAGTGCAGCCACGCGTCGGTGAAGACCAGCTGGACGACGTCCTCGGCGTCCTGGAGATCGACGCAGCGCCGCCGGGCCCAGCGGAGGACCGCCGGAGACCACTCGGTGTAGACGGCGTCGAAGGTCTCCCGCAGGGTGTCGCCATGCGGGTCACCGCCGTGATGGCTGGTGCAGTACGGACACATGGACAGGGAGGGGCGCTCGGACACCAGTCGTCTCCGGATGGATCCGGGATCAAGGAAGGGGTCGCGATGCCGCCGGCCGTACCGGGTCCCTCAGGACGAGGCCGCGGCGAAGAGATGCCCGCCCGTCCAGGTGATCACGAGCGTCGCGTGCACGCCATCCAGATCGGCCGCATGAGTGGGCCGGCACGCTGTCGATTCTGGTCGGAGACTTCTTCGCCGTCGCCCGATGACGGCGGTGGAGCTCGCCGACGGCCGTGCCGGTGGCGAACGCGAGGGCGGGGAGAACGTCGCACGCACCGCTGTCTTCCTGGCCGGGTCCGTCCATGGCTTCCGCGCTTCCACCCGGACGGGCGGCCACACCGCATCCGCAAGACGATCTGCGGCAGAACGACGGGTACAGAGAGTCCGAGGAAGGGCGAGGACGAGCCCATGGCGGGCGGACCAGTCGCCTGGTCGAGGAACCGGGGACGGGTCGACCGGCCTCTGGGGCTGATGATCCGCCCGCCCCACGGTAGGAGGATCCCCATGGACACCCTGCGGGCCCACCAGGGCTCCGAGGCCGTGGCGCGCCAAGACACCGGCGACGGGGCCGCAGACCTCCACGCCTACCTCAGTTACAGGGACACCGACGCCGCGCTGACCTGGCTCTCCGCCATCGGCTTCAGGTCTGTGCGGAGCCAGAGGGCCGAGGACGGTTCAGTCGTCCACGCCGAGATCCGCTTCGGCGACGTGGTCCTGATGGTGGCCAGCGCGCACGCCTCGTACAGCAGGCCCGCGCTTCACGGGGTCAGTACCGGCAGCGGCCTGTACCTGTGTCTCGCCACTCCGACGGCGGTCGACCAGTGGTACTTCCGCGCGGTGGCCGCGGGCGGAGTTCCGGTGATCGAGCCCGAGGACACGGAGTGGGGCTCCCGGCGCGCCCGGGTCCTGGACCCCGAGGGACACGAGTGGAGCGTGGGCACGTACCGACCCGGATGAGCTCGCCCGCACGAGTCGGGCCTGGCCATGGACGGACGCGGCCCGAGCCTCCGAGCATGGACGATCTGGCCGACACCGAAGACGCCCGTCGGTCCCACGAAGTCCGGGCCGGTCCGCGGCGGCCGTTGCGAGGCGCGCTTCCCCCGGCCGCAGCGCATGGGGACGGTTCGCCGGACCGTCCCCTCGGACAGCCACGGCCCGCTCGGGTCCAGCCGCGGTCGGGACGAACCTGTCCACGGCACTCGTGGTGCTGCATCCGGGGTGGGAGACACGTCCGAAACAGTGAGGACAGAACGCCTCGTCCGAGGCGATTCCGGTTCGAGACCGAGGGCCCATGCCCCGGTCGTCCACCTGCGAGCGGAGGTGAGCAATGGGTACCCACGTACTCGAAGAGACCTCTCTGACAACTGCGGCCGGCGTCTGGCAATCAGGGCTCGCGCAGGTCCTCGGGGGACTCGTCCTCGTTGCCGTCATCATCGGTGCCTTTGTCCTCGGCATGAGGGCCAAGGACAAGGAACTCCCGCCGCCCGAACCCGAGTCACACCCTCACCGGCCTGCGACCGACCGGCTTCCCGGCGAGATGTCGGAGTACCGCCGGCCGGCTGAGATGCCTCATACCGATGGGCCCCATCGCCTCACGCCCTACCAGCTCAAGGGCGGCGGAACCGCGGGGTCCGAAACCTCGCCCGAGCCGCCGAGCGAGGAACGCCGAAAGTGGGGCGGCATCTCCAGCGGTGGCTTCGGCAGCGGTGGTGTCGGGCACGGCGACTGACAAGCCGGGAGGAGGCGTTCATCGGGCGGGGCCGGGCGGAGCCCCGCGGCGGGGCGCGGGCCCCCCGCGGAAACCGGGGGGGGGGGGGAGCGCGCCCCCCCCCGGCGGGCACCGCCCCCCCCGCGCG